>JBDGXI010000012.1:0-35697 GCA_039584685.1 Gemmatimonadota bacterium
GAGACCTTGAGCACGCTCAGCGTGCGAGTTACCCGCGGCCCCGAGATGAGAGTCTCGAGGCCCGTCGGGTCGAAGGGATCAGGAGAAACGAAGAAGGGTGAGCGACGGGACTCGAACCCGCGGCCTCCAGGGCCACAACCTGGCGCTCTAACCGCCTGAGCTACGCCCACCATGGTACGGCGACCGACAATGTAGTCGAGTCGCCCGCAGCGGCAAGCACTTCCCCATTCTGCGCCGGGTGCTATCTTCGGCTCGTTGCAGCAAACGCGGGGAGATTCAGGGACCGAGACAAACCGTTCTTCAGCAGCCCTACAGGCGCTAAACAGATATATGTCCAAGCTATCGATCGGCATCGTCGGACTCCCCAACGTCGGCAAGTCCACGCTGTTTCAGGCGCTCACCTCGGTCGCCGTTCCGGCTGAGAACTACCCTTTCTGCACGATCGATCCGAACGTCGGCGTCGTCGAGGTCCCCGATCGGCGCCTCTGGGCTCTCGCGGACATCGTGCGCCCGCCGCGAGTCGTCCCGAACGTGGTCGAATTCGTCGATATCGCCGGCCTGGTGGCCGGCGCCTCCCGCGGCGAGGGTCTGGGCAACAAGTTCCTGCAGCACATTCGGGAGGTAGATGCGATCGCTCACGTCGTGCGCTGCTTCGACGACCCCTCGGTCGTCGCGACAGGCGACCTCGAGAACCCGAGCGCCGATCGGGAGGTGGTGGAGCTGGAGCTGGAGCTCTCGGACCTGGAGATGGTCCTGCGAGCGCTGGACAAGGCGGAACGCAGGGAGCGGAGCGGCGACCAGGACGCCTCACTCTTCGCGGGTGCCCTGCGCCGGCTCAGTGACGCTCTAGACTCGGGTGTACCGGCTCGGCGCGTGCCGATGGACGATCAGGAGGAAAGGGTCGTCAGGTCCCTCGGCCTCCTTACGCAGAAACCGGTGCTGTACATCGCCAACGTGGACGAGCACGAGCTCGAACTGGGGTCGCCTCACACGGCGAAGCTACGAGCGGCCGTGGCCGAATACGACCCTGAGGCAGGGGTCGTGGAAGTGTGTGCAAGCCTGGAAGCCGAGCTTCTGGCGTTGGAGCCGGACGAGAGGATCGAGTTCCTGGTGGAGCACGGCATGAACGAGAGTGGTTTGGCCCGATTGGTGCGGGCCGGCTTCAGACTGCTGGGCCTGCGGACGTTCTTCACGATCGGAGACAACGAGGTGCGGGCGTGGACCCTGAGGTCCGGAGCGCTAGCCCCCGAGGCGGCGGGCCGCGTACACACGGATTTTGAAAGGGGGTTCATCCGGGCCGAGACCATCGCGTTCGAGGAGTTTCAGGAGGTCGCGTCGATGAAAAAGGCTCGCGAGAGAGGACTCATCCGGTCGGAGGGCAAGGAGTACGAGGTCCGCGACGGGGACATTCTGCTGTTTCGAACTTCCGCCTGACCTGCCGGCAACCCTTGGTCGGTGAATGGCCCGCGCGACCCCGCCGGGTTAGTTTCGGCAGCGAAACTGTCGGGGTGTGGAGCCCGTAGGAGATTGGGCAACAGGCGGTCAACGGCCTATGAGGAAATGAAGTGAGCGATCTGGTCTCCAAGTCCGGCGAGGGGGCGTACCGGGAAGGTCTCGGGTATGCCCTCTGGTGTCTCGCCTTCGTGGGCCTCGCGGGCATCCACCGGATCTATCTAGGAAAGTACGGCACAGGAATCCTGTATCTGTTGACTTTCGGCCTCTTCGGGATCGGCCAGTTCATCGATCTGTTTCGCATGAAGTCGCTGGTTCAGAACTCGAACATCAGGGAAGGCTACCTACCCCACCCGCGTGTGGTAGGCCAGTTGATGAGTCATATGACGCCGGCCCCGATGAGCGTCGGGAAGCCACTGCGTCACCAGCTCCTGGACGCTGCGGTGACCCATGGCGGTGCCATTTCAGTGACGGACGGCGTCGCCGCAACGGGAGCTCCGTTCGACGAGGTGGAGGCTGAGCTCAAGAAGTTGGTCGAGTCCGGGTATGTCGATGTGGACGTCCCACCGGGAAAGAGCTACATCGTGTATCGCTTCACTGAGTTGAGCTGACCTCAAGCGCCTCCGGCAGCGGCCTCAGCGGACCGCTCCCTGGATGTAATCGCGCAGATACCTGTTCTCGACTTCCTTCTCCTGCTTCATCGCCTTCACAACGTCACCGATCGACACGACGCCCACCAGGCGCTCTCCCTCCAAGATCGGAAGGTGCCGGATTCGGTTTGCCGTCATGATTCCGGCCGCATAGTCCACCAGGTCCTCTGCCACCCCAACGACTAGGTCCGCCGTCATGGCGTCGGCGACGCGTGTGGTTGTCAGGGACCCCGGCTCGGCCGCTCCGAGCCTGAGAACATCCCGCTCGGTGAGAATGCCGACGATAGCCCCGCTCCGTGTGACGACCACAGCGCCGATGCCGTGCTCGACCAGCACCTGCATGGCTTCATGCACCGTTCGATCCGGCTCAACGGTCACCACTCCGGATCCCTTGTGGTCGAGAATCTGGCGGATCCTCATGCTGCTCTCCCGGTCTTCGTGACACTACCTGTGGGCGACGATCGACGAATCCATGATACACAAAGGGGAGCGGCGCTTGAAGGCCGCCCCCGATATAGAGCCCGCCTCTTTCGCGGACTACTCGGCCGAGCGCAACAAGTCGTTGATGTAGTGAGCAGCTGCGTCCACGTCCGGATACGACAGACCGATCAGGCCCATGCTCGGCATTTCGGACTCGTGGCCCACGAAGATCAGCTCCCGGATCGCTGGAAGGTCGTCCGCGTACTCCCAATCCGCACCGGAGATGTCTGGCACCGCGATATCGAAGTTCACTGCATCCGGACCCTTCCCCGCTCCATCCGCCCCGTGGCATCTCTGGCACGTGAAGGACCATACTACCCCACCCCGCTCCCACCGGGCGTTGTCACTCTCCCACGTGAGTGTGTCGAACACCGCCGGATCGTACATCTCGGCGGCCTGCGCCACCGAATCTGCTCGCGCCGCCCGCAGTGCCTCCTCCTTCGGCACCTGAGGGACCTCTTCTTCGGATCCTCCGCACGCCCCAGGCCCGAACAGCAGGACGCACATGAGTCCCGCCAACTTCCTATTCATCGGTCTTACCTTTCGGTTCGAGGTTCTTCGCCTTTCGGTTCGAGGTTCTTCGCCTTTCGGTCGGTTCGTTCCGACAGCGTGAGTCCATAGTCGGAGTCATACAGGGCGCGCTCCCAGGATCCGTAGGTGGGATTCGGGAGCATTCGCCAGCGCGTCCCCCAATAGTTCCCGTATTCCTCCGCGATCGCCTCTCGCTCGGCGACCGTAAGGCCGTCAACGTCTACAAAATCATTCAGGTCATCTCCTACCAGTATGACCACTCGGTGCGTACTTGCCACGACCGCTCTCCGGCTGCTCTTGGCCCGACTCCACTCCGGTCGCTCGTCTCGAGTAAGGACCACATCCAGATCTTCGCGCACCGGAAAACCCAATGCGAGCAAGTTGGCTCGAGTCGCCGCCTCCTGAGAATTCCGGCGGTTGGTCACATAGAATAGGGTGATCCCCAGGCGGTTTGCAGCCTCAGCAAACTCCAGCGCTCCCGGGACCGGCGCGGCACTCCGTTCGTCCACCCACTCCGCCCAGGTGTCGCCGTCGTATGGTTGGCCGGTGATAAGGAGTCGCGCCTGATAAGGAGAATTGTCCAGTACGGTCTCGTCCACGTCGAGGATGACCGCGGGTGGAAGGCCTGAGAAGTCTCCACCCTGCTCGAGGGCGGCGCTCGTCGCAGAGTCCGATACGAGAGTGGGCAGATCTCTGGCTGCCGCCAGGTACACGGAGCGACTCACCGCCGCGTACTCCGGGGCGGTCTGAACCCACAGGGTGGCATCCAGGTTCGGCTGCACGCCAGGGGTGGTCGCACAAGCCGCCGACAACGTGGTGACGGCCGCCAACCCGCGCATGGACGTCCGACTGGCGAACCCGGATCGGTTCACGGGAAGAGATCTCCTGAAGGCGCTCTGGCGTGGTACGTTACACGTCCGACGCAAGGTCGCGAAACCTCGCTGGAGACGCAAGAAGCCTGCGGGCGGCGTGTCCCGCGGCAACTCGAACGCTTGCGCCTGTGAGGTTGACGGGATGGCCCGAACCTCCGATTGTACGCCGCACCTGCTACGCCGTTCGGATGGCCCGGCAGCGTTTCCTGGAGGCGACCTACCGGAGGGATAAGTGAAGGCAAAGCAGACCGGGTTTCTGCGTTGGCTCCTCCTCGTTCTTGGAACCGTCGTCGCTGGCTGGCTCGTCTACCAGCTCGGGGGTCTTCTCGTAAACCTGGCCGCGGGCGGATCCGGGGGGCTCTTGCGCATGCTCCTCGGTGCCTATGCGGCGCTCGCGGCGGGCTATCTGTTCGCTGCGGTATTGACTCCGATCGCGCCAGGACGCCGCTACGTGGTAGCGGTCAGCCTCGTCTTCGTGACCGTTGTGATTGCCGCGGCCATGATGCTCCGTTACAGCGCGAGCGCCGGTCCGATTCCGCCGGTGCTGCTGGGCACGTCCCTTGTCGTGGGCACCTTCGGGTATGCCCTTCGCGTGCGGGGGTTCTCCGAAGCGGTGTTGGGGCGAGAGCCCTAGACTCCCTGTCCCGCCTCACCTTCCCCGGGAGCGCACTCGCTTGACGAGCTGCATGGTCTCGGGCGAGGGTTCCGCTGCGTACTCTTCGGCAAGCCTCCGGGAGAAGTAGTCGAAGGAGGCCAGGGCGCCGGCTCGATCACCCAGAGAATCCAGTAGGTCGATGAGACGGTGCAGGCCCGTCTCATCAAATGGATCGAGGTCTACCGCTTGGCGTGCACGGCGAACGGCTCCCGTTTCGTCTCCACGTTGCTGGGCCTCGTCAACCAGATCCCAGCACAACCTGGCCGCAAGCCGCCTCAGGCGCACGCGCTCCACATCCAGCCAGCGTTCGAATTCGGGGGCGTCATCCACATAGAAGCCGGGCAGCAAGTCACCGCCGTACTGCTCCATCGCTTCCGCCGCGTTGCCAGTTCGCGCCAGGATCTCGAACCGGGCCGCATCGCAAGCGATCACTTCCGGATCCGTACCCACCTCCTCGTCTCCCCGTGTCTGGAGTGCCCGCGAGCCGACCTCTTTCCGCAGAACGTAGAGAGCCTGTCGCAGAGAGTGTCGAGCGCTGTCCGGATCCGCCTCAGGCCAGAACAGGCCGATCAGCGAATCTCTCCGGCGGAAGCTACCTTCCGGGCTCATCGCGAGGTAGGTGAAGAGTGCCATGCGCTTTGGCTGTCGCAGGATCGCGGCCGCACCCTGTCCACTCTTGCCTTCGAGGCTCAGTGCTCCCAGAACGCGGAGAAACAGGGCTGGCTCTGCGGCCCACGCTTTTCCCTTCGTTGCGACGGCGGGGGTCACTGCACCCGGCGGACTCTCACCCGCATCTACTCCCAGGGCCCGCAGACTGCTCGCGACTTCCGAGGCTAACGGCCTGTCCGCCGGCTTCTTGGCAAGGCAGGCGTCGAGCAGTTCCTGCAGTCCGCCCGGGGCCGCGAGGCCGCGGGCGCTGAGCCGAGAGGCCGGCTCGCGGAGATGTGCGTGCACTTGCGCGGTCACGGTGGCGGCTTCGTACGGCCCTCTGCCGGTGAGAATGTGATAGGCGAGGACGCCGAGGGAGTACAGATCCGACGCGCTGGTCGGCTCCTCCCCCACAAGGAACTCCGGCGCCGAGTACTCGAGGTCGGTCACAATGTGACCAGTGGTCGTGATCCGCTCGGCGGGGGCATCGGCAACGGCGAGAAATGCAGCGAGGCCGAAATCCGCGAGCAGCACCCGGTGATCGAGATCGGTGCACAGAACGCTGTCAGGACGAACGTCTCGATGGACTATCTCGTGCGAATGCACGGCGGAAAGGGCTGCCGCGAGTGCCGTCAGAATGGAATAGCATTCCTGCGGGGTCAGTGGATCCTCGTGCGCCAGGCGCTGGGCCAGGCTCGGCCCGCGAACGTACTGCATCACCAGGTATGGGGCTGTGGCAGAGAGGTCTCCCACCCGGAAGATGGAAACCACGTTGGGATGCGAGACCCGGGCGAGGGCCCGTGCCTCCCTTCGGAACCGGGCCATCGCCTTCGTGCTCCGCGTAGCCCGCGGGTGGAGCACCTTCACGGCGACCAATCGCTGGAGAGCGGGTTCCCGTGCGAGGAACACGGTGGACAGGCGGCCGCCGCCCAGCCTGCGGACGACCTCGAGGTCCGGACTCAAGTGTTCTCGGAGCTCATCCTCGAACTCGGCCATCGAATCCGTCGTTTCCGGCGCCACCGCGCCTCCCGTGGCCTAGGGCAGCATGGCCGTCGGAACGGCCGTGTCCTCCTCGTAGTCGAGGTCGCGATCCGGCATGTCTCCACCAGGTCCCACAAGGTAGTGCTCGAGCCATCTCAGGCTTCTAAGGTTGTAGTCCAGGCGGGCGGCGGCGTTGCGATTGCCGTGCCCTTCACCAGGGTAGAAGATCAGCCTGACTGGCGCCTGCCCGCGCAGTTTGAGATGCCGATACATCTCCATGGACTGGCCGGGGTTCACTCGCTTGTCCTCCGTGCCGTGCAGAATCAGGAGGGGCGTCGTGGATCGGTCTGCCCAATAGACCGGGCTGCGCTCGAGGAACAGCTCCCAGTCGTCCCACGGACGCAGCCGGTTGTGTACGAGGTACATCTCATCCGGGATATCGCTCGTGCCGACCTTGGAGATCTGGTTGCTGATCCCCACGGACATCACTCCTGCCGCGAACCGTTCGCTGTAGTAGGTGGACAGCCACGCCGTGGCGTAGCCCCCGTAGGAACCACCGGTCACGCCGACTCTCGCGGAGTCCACGACGCCCGCCTCGATCAGGTGGTCGACCCCGTCCACTATGTCATCGAATTCCCTTCCGCCCATATCGGCGTGATCGAGCATGCTGAACTCGACCCCACGTCCGGTGCTCGCCCGGTAGTTCGGGTATAGAACGGCGATTCCCCGCGCAGCGGCGACCTGGCCGGGCCGGGAGTAGGATGTGAGCCACCCGTTGCGGTTGTGTGCCTCCGGGCCGCCGTGCACCTGTACGATGAGCGGATAGGACCTGCCTGCCACCTCATGCAGGGGTCGAATCAGCACCCCTTCCAGCTCCAGGCCGTCCCGCGCCGTCCAGCGCACGACCTCCTGGGGAGCGAGCGCCACGTCGGTCAGCCACGGATTGGAGTCGGTGGCCCGCCCCGGCTCCTCCCGCCCTTCCTCCAGCAGATACAACTCTGTCGGATGCAGCCCGCTCTCCCCCGCCAGAGCCATCACGCTACCGTCCGCCGACATGCTGAAATAGGTGAAGACGGTGGTACCCGGGGCTACGACTGTACGCCGACCGGTGCCGTCTACTCGCACATCCCCGATCACCGTCTCGGTGCCGACGTCCGCCAGATACCGGATGGTATTGCTGTCGATCCAATGGGGAACCGTGAAGTGACCTTCAAACGCCGGCACCACGTCCTGAAAACTCCCGGTGTTCGTGTCGGCGACCATCAGGCGACCTTCCTTGGGATCGTGGATCGTCTCTCCGGAGATGAACGCCAGGTGCTCTCCGTCGGGACTCCACTCTAGTGAACCGAGCTTCCCGGGGTTGTCGATCCGGGCCACTATAGCTCCGGACGTCGGGTCGACGATGGCGAGTCGCCGGTGCATGTAGGAGTCGTCGATGAGAGGCGTCGGAGCGAGGGCGACGGCCAGCCGCTCGCCGGCCGGCGACCAGGCCAGAACGGACGCGTTGCCCTCGAGATCGAGAGCCCGGGCAGCTCCATACTCGGTCTTCCCCTGTTCCCGGGTGGCGACCCACACCCGGGAGAAACGGACATCCTCTTCGTAGGCAATGGCCTTGAATCCGGACTCCCGCAGGTCCTTCCGCGCGTCGGGCTCAGGGTCCACAGCGAGGAAGGCGATCCGGTCCCCGGTGGGACTCACCGAGTAGGACCCGACGGAGGTCGAATGCTGCAGGAGATGGGTCGACTCGCCCCCGCCGAGCGGGATGCTGTACAGGGCACGATTGTCGTCGCCGGCCCGACGGGACAGATACAGCAATGCGCCGCCGTCGTCCGAGAAGGTCACTGCACTGATGTTGACCTCGCCTCCGACGAACAGCCGGGACTCTCCGCTGGCCACGTCGTGGAGATACAAATGGGACCACGCCGGACCGTCGGCATCCACGAATGGTGTTCGCGGAACCGTCACGGTGTAGGCCACGTGCTCGCCGTCCGGAGAAGCGACGACCCGAGCCACCGAGCTCAGGCCGGCGACCCGGTGCTCGGTGAGAACCCCGGCCGCTTGTGCCTGAAGCGCGGCGGGGGCAACGAGTACGAGAGCGCCAGTCAGTATGAGGGCTCTGCTCCTGAAACGCGTGCGGAACTCCATGGCGGTCTCCGGGGGTTCGGGGTCGCGGCAGCGCCGGCTTGCCGGGCGTATCAAAACGGGTTCGAAACGTCGGCTTCAAATCTACCTGCCCCCCACGGCCGAGTCACGCGGGGGGGCTGTCAGCCATTTAGAACGGTGAGTCCTCCAGGATCGCGCGCACCTCGTCGAGCGCCCCCTCGTTCCAGGTCGGCGGCGCTTCGTCCTCGGCCACGTGCCACGTAAGGAGGAATGCCAGCTGAGCTACTCGCGAGGCCTTGTCCCCGTCTATGGTATCGGCTTCGTCGGATGGTCGGTGATAGTCCTCGTGGTCCCATGTAGTGAAGAAGATGGCGGGAATGTCCTTCTTCACGAAGACCAGGTGATCGCTCCTGAAAAAGGCTTGCTCCGAGGGATCGGGGTCGGCGGCGACAGCCAAACCGATCTCCGGGTGATGCGACGCGATCTTCTTCGACAACTCGCCGAGCGACGTGAACTCCTGTCCAATCGCAATCACCGTGTCGGGAGCGTTCCTGCCGATCATGTCGAGGTTGATGTTCGCGACGACGCCTTCGATCGGAACGGTCGGTTCGGCGGCATAGTGCCGGGAACCCAAAAGGCCCTTCTCTTCTCCGCTGACGGCCAGAAAGACGACACTTCGTCGAGGCGGCCTGGGCATGGCCTGGAAGGCCTGAGCGATCTCGAGGAGCGCCGATGTGCCTGAAGCGTCGTCGTCCGCACCATTGTATATCGAATCACCGTCGGCGGCGGCCTCTCCGATACCCAGGTGGTCGAAGTGGGCAGAAAGGACGACAAACGTCTCGGCGAGCGCCGGATCGCTGCCGGGCAGCAACCCCACCACGTTAGGAGGCGTGGAGGTCTCACGGTCCATCGGGGTCCGAATCGTCAGCTCGACGGCGTCGAGCGGGACGGAACGCGTCTGTCCTGCACCCTCCTCCAGCATCGCCGAGATCTCGTCGAGCGTTGTGCCCGCTCCCGCGACCATCCGTTCCGCCGCGTCCCACGACACGCCCACGACCGGTACGGGCTGCAACGGCAGACCTGAACCCTCGATCTGTCCGGCGACCATGCCGATCACTTCGTTCGGAAGCTCCGGAGCGAGGGCAAGGACCAGTCCTGTCGCTCCGGCGTCCGCCGCTGCCCGAGCCGCGATGAGGATCTCCATGCCTATGGACGGGGAAGTGGTCACGACACCGATGCGCCCGGTTGCGTCCGGTGGTGAGTCACCCAGCAGTACATCGACCGATCCGAGGAATACCAGGGGGGACCTCACTACTTGCTCGCCGGACGGCAGAACAAAGAAGTCCTCGGCGTGCACCAGTACCTCGCCCGTGCCGCCCGCGCCAAACTCGACCGCCGCTTCGGATGATCGTAACGAGGTCATCTCGAACGTCCAGCGCTGCAGGAACGAGCCGTCGTCCCCGGCCGGCTCGAGACCGGCCGACAGAAAAGCCTCCTGCAGATAGACGGCGGCTTTCTCGAGGCCGGGGCTGGGGGTGTCACGCCCCCCCAATTCATCGCTCGCCAGGAACGAAATGTGGGCCAACATGTCGTCGGCCGTGATCGTAGCGGTAGCTTCCGCCGGGTTGATTCGAGCCTCGACCGGGGTCAGTTCGACCTCCGGCGCAGGCGTCGCAGAAGACGAACAGGCAGCGAGACCTACCGCGGCCGCTGCGAGCAGCCGCAATCGGGCGCTAGACTCAGGATGAACCATATCGGATCCTTTCGAGGGTGCCGTACCAGGCGCGGATAGTGCCCTCCGCTCTCTCCGTGCGCAAACCGGCCCACCGCGATGGGCTGTCGCCCGCTGCGGGCGTGCGGCCATCTTGCCGAACGCGGGCGAGCCGGACTCTTTTGGATGGGCCGGGAGGACCAGTGAGCGAATCCAGACGATTCACTTTCGAACCTATGCCGAGACCGCTTATCGCGGTGCGCGGCAGCGATCTTCTGTTCCCGGTGCGCAGGGTCTTTTGCGTGGGTCGGAATTACGCATCGCACGCCCTGGAGATGGGGGGAAAGCCCGATCGGGAGCCGCCCTTCTTCTTCACCAAGCCGGCGGACGCGATCGTTCCTGGGGGCGGGAGCACGCCATATCCTCTTGCGACGGTGGAGCTGCACCACGAGGTCGAGTTGGTGGTCGCCCTGGCGGCGGGAGGCGCCGAGGTTCCGCCCGAGGAGTGTCGGAACCTGATTTTCGGGTACGCCGTCGGAGTGGATTTCACGCGTCGTGATCTCCAGCGCGCAGCGAAGGAAGCTGCCCGACCCTGGGACATGGCCAAAGGCTTCGATCGGTCTGCGCCATGCTCGCCGATCGTTCGGGTCGAGGGTGTCGGACATCCAAGGACCGGACCCATCCGGCTCGCGGTGAACGACGAACTGCGGCAGGAGGCGGATCTTGCGGACCTCATCTGGACCCCGGAGGAGATTCTGGCCAACCTGTCGCGACTCGTGGAGTTGGCCCCGGGGGACCTCTTGTTCACGGGCACTCCCGCCGGTGTCGGGTCCGTCACACCCGGTGACACCTACCGCGCGTGGATCGAGGGGGTCGGCGAGGTCCAGGGCGAGATCTTGCCTCGTTCCTGAGACGTCGCCGCAGAGTCACAGAAACCGGTTCCGATCCTTGCTCTCAGGCACGTAGCAGGAATCGAGTCGTCCCCACACTCGGTGTCGCCGACGAGCGACGAACAGGTACGCCCGGTCTCGCAGGGCGCGAGGCACGATGCGCAGGGCAGAGAATGCCCGCCACGGAAACGGGAGCCTCGCAGCGATCTGCAAAGCCGCATCACTCCGGATGTGAAGCCTGCCCTCGACCACGAGGGCCACGGTGGAGCCGGAGCGCACTTCGGCCAGCGCTTTCGGTTCGGACGCACATCGATCCAACAGGCCCCCCGCCGCAGCCGAGTCGAGCGAGGCGAACCGAAAGCGGCGGTCCCGGTCTTTCTCCACAAGAAACCGGGTGGTCCCGACGCACAGAGGACACCATCCGTCGAACAGTACCACATGGGCGTGCGTGTTGACGGACGGGGACGGGTGCTTACCTTCGGGCCCTGAGTTCGGCCCAATCATGTCAGAGCACCACCACGAGAGGAGACCGTGTGACCGGCAGGAAGCTGCCTCCCACGGCGTACGTGATCGAGGAGGGAGAGGAGTACATCCCTCTGACCGCCGGTCAGACCATGACCGAGTTCACGATCAAGGCCGTCGTCGCCGGTGCCATACTCGGTCTGATCTTCGGGGCGGCCAACACGTACCTCGGGCTCAAGGCCGGGCTCACGATCAGCACGTCGATTCCGGTTGCCGTGCTCACGGTCGTCGCGTTCAGGGTCTTCCAGGCGTTCGGTCTGAGTCACAGCATCCTCGAAACCAACACCTCGCAGACCGTCGGTTCCGCCAGCTCCTCGGTGGCGTCGGGTGTGCTGTTCACCGTTCCGGCCCTGTTCATGTGGGGACTCGACCCCGAGTGGCTCCAGGTTACCCTCCTCGCGATGTGCGGCGGTCTCATAGGCGTACTGTCCATGATCCCGCTTCGCAGTTTCTTGATCAAGCGGGAGCACGGCAACCTCCCCTATCCTGAGGGGATGGCGTGTGCCGAAGTGCTGGTCGCTGCCGAGGAGGGAGGAAAGCAGGCCGCGGGTGTGTTCTGGGGCATAGGCGTGGGGATGGCCTTCAAGTTCATCACGGATGGGCTCAAGCTGGTCCGCGGAGTGTTCGAGGTAGGCTTGCCGGCTCGCGCGGCTGCCACGATCAGCGTCTCCCCACCCCTGATTGGAGTGGGATACATCCTCGGGATACGCATCGCGACCGTCATGGTGGCGGGCGGAGCGCTCTCCGCATTCGTGATCATCCCGGCGATCTACCTGTGGGGGTCCGGACTGGCGGAGCCGCTTTATCCCGAGGCCGAGAAGCTGATCCGCGACATGAGCACCGACGAGATCTGGAATCGCTATGTCCGTTACATAGGGGCAGGCGCGGTGGCGACGGGCGGACTGATTACCCTGATCCGCTCCATTCCCACCATGATCGAGTCCTTCCGGCTGGGGATGCAGCAGGTGTCCCGCAGGGCATCGGAAACTATGGCGAAGGTCGAGCGCACCGACCTGGACCTTACCCCCCGGACGGTTCTCCTGTTTCTGGCTGTGATCCTCGCCGTACTGACCTTCGTCCCCGGCATTCTGGGATACCTCGATTCGATTCCGGTGCGGGCCGTAGCGAGTCTGCTCATCGCTGTGTTCGCCTTCTTCTTCGTTACAGTCAGCTCTCGAATCGTGGGGCTGGTCGGAGTGACCTCGAATCCGACTTCCGGAATGACGATCGCGACCTTGCTGGGCACCAGTCTCGTGTTTCTCGCGTTCGGCTGGACGGACATGGCGGGAAAGGCCACAGCCCTCATGGTGGGAACGGCGGTGGCGATCGCGGCCTCCATCGCCGGAGATACGTCCCAGGACCTGAAGACAGGGTTCATCCTAGGTGCTACCCCGAGATACCAGCAGATCGGAGAGCTGATCGGTGTGATCACCTCGGCCGGCGTCGTGGTCCTCGTCGTGATGCTGCTGCACAACAACGTGCCGGGCGGGCTCGGCGGTCCGGAGCTTCCGGCTCCGCAAGCGACGCTCATGGCGCTGGTGATCGATGGAGTACTCGATCAGAACCTGCCGTGGCTGCTGATCGCGCTCGGCGTCGGAATTGGATTGATCGCGTCAGCATTCAAGATGCCGGTGCTGGCCTTCGCGGTGGGAGTGTACCTCCCCCTCGAGACGATGGCGGCCGTATTCGTGGGCGGCCTGCTGCGATACCTCCTGACGCGGCGGCAACCGCCTGCGGAGGCCGAAAGACGTCGCGAACAGGGGGTGCTCTTTGGATCCGGCCTGGTAGGTGGTGGTGGACTCACCGGTGTGGTCCTCGCCCTATGGGTCGGACTTCGCGGAGGCAAGCGAATTGAGGGGTTTGCGCCGGAGCTTCCGCACGCAGGTCAGGAACTACTGGCCCTGGCCACGATCGGCGCGATCCTGGCGATCATGGCCTGGTTCATCCTGCGGGACCGGCCGCCCGCCGAGGATTAGACCGCCTGACGGAAGACCACCACGCAGCCACGGTGCGGCGGAATGCCGGCCGCACCGTGGCTCACAGCCGCAGCCTCAGGCGAGGTATGAGATCAGAAGGACCACGATCATGATGCCAATCAGGATCAGATAGGTCTTCTTTCGGTTCCTCTCAGCCATTGAGTCCTCCCGGGTGGTTTCGGAGGGGCGGAAAGGCCTCTCCAGGTCATCAGGACGCTACGCGCCCACGGCGACTCATATCGCAATTCTCGTATCTACCGTCAGCCGATGCAAGCCGGACCGGTCTACTCTCCCATGACATGAAGACGGATCCGGCGCTGGCGTGGCCGATTGTCGAAGTCGCAGAGCACGATCTGTTGCCAGGTGCCAAGCTCCGGGCGGCCTCCTATCACGGGAACGGAGAGGGACGGTCCGATCAGCGCGCTGCGAACGTGCGAGTAGCCGTTTCCGTCACCCCAGCGAAGGTCGTGCTCGTACTCATCGGACTCAGGTGCGAGTCGGTTCAAAGCCCTCTTGAAATCGGCGATCGCTCCGCGCTCGTATTCTATTGTCGTTATCCCGGCGGTCGAGCCGGGTGTGAAGAGCACCAGAACACCTTCGTCGATGCCGGACCCCGAGACGAACGCCTCCACTTCGTCGGTCAGGTCGAGAACATCCGTGCCTGCCGTCGTGGCGATCTCCAGGTTCGCGGTCCGAAGGCCCATTGGTCGGGGTGCAGGCGGAGACTAGAAGAACTGCCGAAAGATGGGTCGGAACCACCAGAAGTCACCGCTGGCAAACGCCAGGATGGCCCAGACCACGACGGCCCACACCCAGACTCCCACGACTTCACCTTGCTTCAACACTGGCCATCCTCCGGAGCAGGAATCCCGAATCTCGACCGCGAACAATGTAAGATAGCCGTTCCGCGCCGCCGACCGTAGTGGAGGATCGGCACAACGAGAAGCCGTGCTCAGTCCAGTTCCGCGAGAACAGCCGTCAGCACATCGTAGAACTCGTTCACCGATGGGATCTTGACCCTCTCATCGGGAGAATGCGGGAAATCGATTTGCGGGCCAAAGGAGATCATGTCCATCCCAGGGTACTTCTCGCCCACAATCCCGCACTCGAGCCCGGCGTGAACGGCCCCGATCTCGGCCTCCCCCGCGATGCGCTCGTGTACCCCTTTCACGACATGAAGCAGAGCTGAGTTCACGTCCGGTTGCCAGGCGGGATAGCCATCCTCCTCCTCGAGATCGGCCGCCGCGAGGTCGGCGATCGACCGGACGCGCTGCCGAAGGGCCTCGAGGGCCGACATTACCGAGCTACGGCTGCTCATGAGCACGAAGACCCGCCCATCCTCCACCCGGGCCACCGCCAGATTGGTGCTCGTCTCCACCAGGCCGTCGATGTCATCGCTCATTCTCAGGACGCCGTGCGGCAACGCCCTGATCAGAGATAGGACCTTGCGGGTCGAGGCCTCCGTGAGCGCATCAGGCGGGACCGGAGCGTCGGAAATTTCAAACGACATTCCCGGGTCGGGGACCGTAAGTTCCGTCCGTATGGAGTCTAGCTCTGAACCGAGGATGCTCTTGAATCGCTCAGGCATCCCCTCTCCGGCAGGAACGACCACCACGGCCGACGATTCTCTGGGAATCGCGTTGTGTGCGTTTCCACCCCCGAACGACCCTATGCGAACGGGCTCTGCCAGGGCCGCCGCGTGCAGCGCCCGTGCCAGGATCTTGATCGCGTTTCCCCGCTGCAGGTGGACGTCGACCCCGGAGTGTCCTCCTTTCAATCCGGCGAGGCGGACCGCGATCGCCGCCGACCCGGCCGGCACGGCCGTTCTCTCGACCGCCAGATGCAGGTGGGAATCCGCCCCTCCGGCACACCCGATCGTCAACACCCCCTCCTCTTCGGAGTCGAGATTGATCAGGCGCCGCCCGACGAGAAGCCCATCACCGAGGCCTCCGGCTCCCGTCAGGCCGGTTTCCTCGTCGATCGTGAACAGGAATTCCAGGGGGCCGTGCACCAGGTCGTCGGCCTCCATGATCGCGAGCATCGTGGCGACGCCGATTCCGTTGTCCGAGCCGAGGGTGGTCCCATCGGCTGTGAGGTAGTCACCTTCGCGAACCGGCCGAATGGCATCGGTATCGAAGTCGAACTCCACGTCCGAGTTCTTCTCCTGAACCATGTCGAGATGTGATTGCAGAATGGTCGAGGTGTTGGACCCATTGCCTTCCGTGGCGCCCTTACGAACCACTACGTTGCCCGTGTCGTCTACGTCGTAGTCCAGTCCCAGCCTCTCCGCCACCGATACCACGAACTCGCGGATCGCGTCCTCCTTCTTCGAGCCCCGCGGAATAGTCAGAATCTGGTCGAAGTAGGCCCACACGGCCGTGGGCTGGAGATCCGATACGAAAGTCATCTTTCCTCCTCGCGGTACGCGCGGGACCGTTCGACGGTCTCGTCGCGGGAACGATAAAGCTGGCGGGTACGGACATGGGACGACAACTTCGGGACGATACGGCGTGGACCCCTTCGCGTCCATAAGCCCTGAGCGGAACAGGCACACCGCGCTCCACACCCCCGGAGGTCACGGATGAGCGACAGGAAGGACGTCCCTTACGTTCCTGCTGATACGGACATGGCGGAGCTCACGTTCAAGGCCGTTTTCCTGGGCGTCATCATGGCCATCGTGCTGGGTGCTGCCAACGCCTATGTGGGCATGAAGGCGGGATTGACAGTGGCCGCCGCCTTCCCGGCCGCCGTCGTCGCGATGGCCGTACTGCGGCCGTTTCGGGGCACGATCCTCGAGGAGAACATCGCCCGGACCACGGCCTCGGTCGGAGAGTCCCTCATGGCCGGGGCGATCTTCACAATCCCGGCGTTCGTGATCACCGGGGCCTGGGACACGCTGCGATACTGGGAAAGCACGGCGATCATGCTGGTCGGCGGTGTCATTGGCGTCCTGTTTGTCATCGTTCTACGTCGGACTCTCGTGGTCGAGGCCGACCTACCATTTCCGGAAAGTGTAGCCGCGGCGGAGATCGTGAAGGCGGGACAGGGAGGACAGACGGGAGCCAAGTACGTGTTCGGTGGGATCGTCCTGGCTGCCATCTGGGAGATGTTCAAGAATACGAACGGGATTCAGTTCATTCAGGAGAAGACGGCCGGTGCAATCGCCTTCGGTCGTTCTTCGATCTCCGTCCTCGGAGAGAGAGTCGAGTATGCCGGAGGCGGCCTCTACCTGCAGACCCCAGCCGCCTCTCCCATGCTCATGGGGGTAGGCTATATCGTCGGGTTTCGGGTGGCAGCCATTCTGTTCGCCGGCGCGGTGATGGGCTGGCTCTTCCTCGTCCCGCTGGCCGTGTTCCTCAATCCCGGGCTGAGCGCCAGCCTTTCGCCCGACACGAGCATGGTGGCACTCAGCGAGGACGTGTGGTTCAACCAGATCCGGCCGCTGGCCGTCGGCACCATGATCGTCGCGGCTTTCTGGACGCTGTGGAGTCTGAGAGGGCCGCTGGTGTCCGGTATTCGCAAGGCCCTGGCGGATGTCCAGCTGGGAGGCGATGGAGGCGAGCGGGTGCGCCGGACGGAAATCGACCTCCCCTTCAACCGGGTGTTCCTGGCCATCAGCGCGATGGGAGTCGCGACTTTCTTCCTGTACCTTTACTTCACCGGTTCCGTGCTCGGAGCCGCGATACTCACCGCCGTGATGCTCGTGCTGGGCTTCCTTTTCGCAGCGGTCGCCGGATACCTGGTGGGTTTGATCGGGAATTCGAACAACCCCATTTCGGGGCTTACCCTGACGGCCCTCCTGGTCGCCGCCGTCCTGATGGTGGCCATCGGCTTGACAGACATGAGCGGGGTGGCCGGGGTGCTCGCCGTGGCCGGCGTCGTGTGCTGCGCAGCAGGTGTCGCGGGGGACATGATGCAGGACCTGAAGGTCGGACACATTCTCGGTGGCACGCCGTGGCGAATGGAGATCGGCGAGATCATAGGGGTGATCGGGGCCGCGGTCGTGCTGGCCATCGCCCTCAACGTCATGCACGCCGCCTATACGATCGGATCGGCCGAGCTCCCCGCTCCGCAGGCCGGGCTGATGGCCCTGATTGCCAACGGCATCGTCGGTGGGGAGATGGCATGGCCGTTGGTGATCACGGGGATGTTCTTCGCTGTGGGCCTCATCCTGGTGAACGCCCCGGCTCCGATGTTGATCGCCGTAGGCATGTACCTGCCCTTCTATTCCACCGCGGCAATCTTCGTCGGTGGGCTCATCCGGGCGCTGTTCGAGTGGAGGAGAAAGAAGATGAACCTGACCGAGGGCCAGAGTCAGGAGGCCGAGAACAAAGGAATCCTTCTTTCCTCGGGCTTTATCGCGGGAGAATCGCTGATGGCTGTGACCCTGGCGTTCCTGTTCCTCGGCCAGGACTTCGTGCCCGTGCTCGCTCGCTGGAAGGAGGCCCTCACTCCGGCGGGCGACGGCAGTTTCGTGCTGGGACTCCTCGCGTACTTCCTGATGGTAGCGCTGCTCGCATGGCTGCCGCTCCGTGATCTGGGTAGCCGATCCGCGGGTCACGAGTCTTGATTCGAGGACCGACGCGTCTGCGGGGCAGATCTCAGGAGGGACCGAATCTCCTCGATCTGACCCCGCGTCGCGAGGTGACCTGGGAGCAGGGTGATGACGGCAACGTCACGCTCGTGCGCGAGCGTCCTCGTGTCCGAAGTCCGCGCTCCCTCGGTAGGTGGGTGTCATTCATGATGGCGCCGCCACGCATCCGCCTCGATGACGTGGGGTCCTACGCGTGGCTGCTGATGGACGGGGGCACCGACGTCAGAGAACTGGCGGACATGGTTGGCGCGCGGTTCGGCGACCGGGTGGAGCCCGTCGGGCAGCGCCTCGGCCAGCTCATTCGAGTGCTCCGAAGAGAGCGCTTCGTGAGCTACGTGGAGCTGGACTGACTAGAGCCGATACTGCTTCATCTTTCGCCACAGGGTCGTGCGACTCATTCCCAGTCGCTCGGCTGCGAGTCCCCGGTGATATCGAGCCGCCTCGAGCTCCCGCAGAATCCTCTCCGCCTCCGACGCTTCCGATGGGGTGAGCCCATCAGCCCTCGGGTCGCGGTGACCGGTCGCTACCCCGGCATGTGCACCGGTCGGTAGGGCCTGTGCGGCGCGGGGAACGGCCTGTTCGTCAGCCGCCAGCTCTCGATCAACTGGTGCCAGGCGCTCGCCTCCGTACCTGCCCACCTCGGAAGGCAGATCCCTTGTGTGAATCGTCTGTCCCTCGCATACGGTCGTGGCGTATTCCAGAGCGTTCTGGAGCTCCCTGACGTTCCCCGGCCAGCGATACGTGAGCAACGCGCGGCTGGCGGAAGGCGCTAGTCGAAGGGACCGGCCGCGCTCCTTGCCGATCCGCTCGAGGAAGAAGCGAACGAGCAGTTCCAGGTCCTCGCGTCGCTCTCGCAGAGGGGGAATCTCGATCGGGACGACGCGAAGGCGATAGTACAGATCCTCCCGGAATTTTCTCTCGGCTACCGCGCGGACCAGATCCACGTGTGTCGCAGCAATCACCCTTACGTCCACCCGGCGGGTGCGCGTGTCGCCGACACGCTCGAAAGTGTGCTCCTGCAGAAACCTCAGGATCTTGGCCTGGAGAGCGAGGGCCAGGTCACCGATCTCATCCAGGAAGAGCGTTCCTCCGTCCGCCAGCTCGAATCGTCCGGCCCGCTCTCGCACCGCGCCCGTGAATGCGCCGCGAACGTGTCCGAAGAGCTCTGATTCGAGGAGCTCGCTGGGTATGGCGGCGCAGTTGACCGCGATGAACGGTCCGTCCGACCGGTGCGAGGTGGCGTGGAGTGCCCGGGCTACGAGCTCCTTGCCCGTACCGCTCTCGCCCGTGATCAGAATCGTCGAATCGTTGTCTCGCAAGAGCTCGATGATCCGGAAGATCCTCTGCATCGAAGCGGATCGCGAGACAATTCCCTCGAACGCCGGAGCCTCACGCGACTCGAGGTCGTCGGGCCGGATCATGACCACTACGCGGGCGTCCAGTCCGCCGCACGTCTCGGATGGATCGACCGGGCCGATGCTGAGCGACACTGGTACTTCGTGGCCTCCGGCAACCTTCAGAAAGGCCCGCCAGCCTTCCCTTCTCTCTCCGGCTAGTACCGCTCGACTCACGCTACCGCCTTCCTCGAACATCCCTCCACTGAAGATCTCGGCCAGCGGCCGGCCTGAAAGCTCGTCGGCGGACAGACCGAGTAGTTCGGGGAGCGCCGTCGAGCAGGACAGGATCCTCAAGCGCTCATCGGCCGTGACGAACTCGCGCCCCAGTCCGCTGAGGAGAGAGCTCAGCTCGGGAAATGAAGTGACTGCGCTCGAGGATTCCCGGCCCGGAATCTCGATGATCTCCACGGCCCCCGTGATCGCGCCTGCTTCGTCGCGCAGGACCTGACCTGACTTGAGGACCTCCAGCTCCGAGCCGTCCGCCCGGAACACCTTGAGCTTCGCCCGACGAACCGTGCCGTGCCTGAACACGCCGCAACCCTTCAGGCACTCGCTGCACCGGATCGCGGTGAGGCACGACCTCCCGATGACATCGTCCGCCCTGAATCCGGTCACCCGCTCGAGCGCTGGACTCATGGCGACGATGTTGCGGTCCGCGTCCACCTCGAACCAGGCGAGCTCCGCCAGATCGCTCAGGTGGCCCAGGCGCTCGTCGCCCGCTGCGTCCTCCACGCTCTGCGTAGTCTGACCTGCCATCGGTACCCGCCTTCCCTTCCGCTCTGTAGCTGGCGAACCGCCGCTCTCCGCGTGGCCCGCCGTGAAACACTCTGATTCGTCCTTTCCACCCTGCAAGAATGGTGCGCCTGACCTCGGGAGGCCCTAAAGTCCACATCTCCAGACCAGACCGACGGAGAGGACGTGGATCGACTCGGCCCTGGATGCCCGCGCGTGCAACGAAACGTATGCTACTGTTTCATTTGTTGCAACATCGTGTTTCGGCTCCGGCGACCTTGCTCACCTCGACGACCTGCGACAGGGCCTCTATCCCACTTCCATATATAGGCTTACGACCTACTGCCCGCCGCTGGCACCGTCGTTGCAATGGTAGCTGGCAGACACACCACCGCCTCGGCCTGGCCGAGGACCCTGACCTGGGATCGCTGGAGGATTGATGAAGAAGCTGCTCATTCTCGGCGCAGGCACGGCCGGGACCATGATGGCGGCCAAGATGAGACGCAATCTGGAACCGGACGAGTGGGAGATCACCGTCGTGGACCAGGACGATCGTCACATATATCAACCAGGCCTGCTGTTCATCCCGTTCAGCATCTACCGCACACGCGACGTGATCAAGCCGAGGTCGCGCTACATTCCGAGGGGTGTCGAGTTCGTCATCTCGGAGATCGATGCCATCGTCCCGGAGGAGAACAGGGTGCGGCTCGCGGGAGGGGCGGAGCTCGCCTACGACTTCCTGGTGATCTCGACCGGGAGCCGTATCGTTCCGGAAGAGACGGAGGGGTTGACCGACGAGGGATGGCAGGAGACAGCGTTCGACTTCTACACGCTGGACGGAGCGTCGAAGTTGGAAGCTGCGCTTGAGTCCTGGGAGGGCGGACGGCTGGTGCTCGACGTCGTCGAGATGCCTATCAAATGCCCGATCGCCCCGATCGAGTTCGTATGCCTGGCGGATTGGTATCTGACGGAGAAGGGCGTGCGGGACAAGACCGAGATCGTGTATGCGACACCCCTGGACGGTGCGTTCACCAGGCCGCGAGCGTCGGCGATGTTGGGTGACATACTCGAAAAGAAGAACATCAAGGTGGAGCCCAACTTCTCCGCCGGTTCGGTGGACGGAGAGAGAGGGATCCTCAAGAGTTGGGACGAAAGAGAGCTTCCCTACGACCTTCTCGTGTCGATTCCGACCCACATGGGCAGCGAGACGATTGAGCGTTCGGGTCTCGGAGACGAGTTGTCATTCATCCCGACCGACAAGGGCACGCTGCAGGCCGAGGGCTTCGAGAACGTGTTCGTCATCGGGGACGCGACCGACCTCCCGAGCTCAAAGGCCGGATCCGTGGCTCACTTCCAGGGCGAAGTGCTGGAGGAGAATCTCCTGCGGGCGATCCGGGGACGGCCATTGCTCGACGAGTTCGACGGCCATGCCAACTGCTTCATCGAGACAGGTTTCGGTAAGGCCGTTCTGATCGACTTCAACTACGACGTCGAGCCGCTGCCGGGGATGTACCCCGTTCCCGGTGTCGGTCCGCTGAGCCTCCTGGGCGAGAGTGAAATGAACCACTGGGGGAAGATGGCCTTCCGCTGGATCTACTGGAACATGCTTCTCAAGGGAGCAGAGATACCGGGAGTCGAATCCCGGATGTCGATGGCCGGGAAGTGGAGCTGACGATGCCGAACACGAACGAGCAGGCAGGCGGAGTGGCCACGCTGGAGGAGACCGACCTCGCGGCGGCAATGGCAGAAATCAACCGAAAGCTGGACTCGGTGGTGGAGGTGATGGAGGATCTGAGCCGGCAGCTGGAGAGCTTCGACGACCTTCGTGAGGACCTGGTTCCGATCGCACACGAGGGCATCATGATCGCCTATCGAAAGCTCCACGAGCTGGAGCAGGCGGGCGTGATCGAGTTCTTGAAGGAGTCGGCCGGCGTGTTTCACACCATCTCCACTTCGTTTACTTCGGAAGACGTGAAGGCACTGGGCGACAACGTGGTGAACATTCTCGGCACGGTCCGAGGCCTGACGCAGCCCGAGGTGCTGGACCTGGCCGACAAGGCGGCGGGAGCGCTCCGAGAGGCCCCTGCCGAGCCCATGGGCCGCATGGGCTTGATTCGGTCCCTCAAGGATCCGGAGGTTCGCAGGGGACTGACAATGTTCCTTACCGTGCTTCGCGAGATGGGTGGCGAAGACGAAGATGAAACAACACCAGACTGATTGCGACGGCCGCCTGCGGGCGGCGACCATACACGAAGGAGTCTGAAGATGAGCACAGCGACGGTGGCCGGACACGAGATCGAGGTGAACGAGGACGGGTTCATGCTCAACCCCGACCAGTGGAATCCGGAGATAGCGGCCGAGATCGCGCGGGAATCAGGCATTGAGCCGCTGACGGATAAGCACTGGCAGGTGATCGATTTCTGCCGGCGCGATGCTGCCGACAAGGGCGAGCCGCCGGGCGTACGGCGCATCACGAAGAACGCCGGCGTGTCGATGAAGGAGATGTACCAGCTGTTCCCCGGGGGACCGGGAATCCTCGCTGCGAAGATCTCGGGGCTCACGAAGCCGAAAGGCTGCATCTGAGAGGGGTGCGTCTGACGCGCCCGGCAACGGACGATAACGAAGCGGTCGGCTATGCCGGCCCGCCGAACAGGAAGAACGGATAATGACCGGAAATGGAAACGGAAACGGCGATGCGCCGCGCAAGATAGCCATCATCTGCTCGAAGGGGAGCCTCGATATGGCGTATCCCGGGCTGATCCTGGCCAATGCCGCGCGCATGATGGGCATCGAGGCGGTCCTCTTCTTCACGTTCTGGGGAATGGACGTGATCACCGACAAGCGAGTGGACAAGCTTCACACCGGCATCGTTGGCAATCCGGCGACACACATGCCGGCCATGGTCGCAGGTCTACCGGGAATGGAAGGGCTCGCCACGAAGATGATGAAGAAGAAGATCGACGAGCTTGACATTCCGCCGGTTCGGGAGATGATAGAGATCCTGGACGACGCGGGAGCCGAGATCTATGGCTGCCAGATGGCCGCGGAGATGATGGACATCGACAAGAAGGACCTGCTTCCGCAGGTCAAGGACATCATCACGGCCATGGACTTCTTCGACAAGTCGGAAGGCGCTCAGACGATTTTCATCTGAGGAGCGCCGCCAGTCCGAGTCGCCGGCCGGGCAGCGTGTGCCGGGGGAAGCCTCCCTCCCCCGCGCCCGTCTCCCGGCCGGCCTGCCCTGTTCTACTCTTCTGCCGGGCTCGCCGCCGCCCCTGCGAACGGCTCAGCCACCTCGAGCAACGACTCTCGAAGAATCTCCACCGAGCGGTCCGCGTCCGCCTCGCTGAACGTCAGAGAGGGCCGGAAGCGGATGGAGCGGGTTCCACACACCAGGGTGGCCAGGCCGTTGTCCCAGCAGCGCGCTCGCAAGGCATCCCGGGTCTCTCCGTCCGGCAGGTCGAACGCGATCATCAGACCACGGCCTCGAACGTTGGTGACCACCGTGAACTCTACCTGCAGCTCCTCGAGCCCCTGGAGCAGGCCTCGGCCCACCCTGGCCGCGTTGTCGACCAGACCGTCCTCTTCGATGATCTGGAGATAGCGGGCGCATCGAACCATGTCCACGAGGTTGCCGCCCCATGTCGAGTTGATACGGGAGGATACATGAAACACGTTGCTCTCGACCTCGTCGATCCGGGTCGTGCTCATGATACCACAGACCTGGGTCTTCTTCCCGAACGCCACTATGTCGGGCGTCACGCCCAGCTGCTCGAAGGCCCACATCGAACCGGTCAGGCCCATCCCGGTCTGCACTTCGTCGAAGATCAGCAGCGCGTCGTGCCGGTCAGCTATCTCTCGGAGGCGCTTGAAGAAGGCAGGTCGAAAATGGCGGTCCCCTCCCTCTCCCTGGATCGGCTCGATGAGGATCGCCGCGATTCCGTACGGATCGGCCCTGAACGCCTCCTCGATCTCCGCGACCGAGGCCTCTTCCGCCGCGGCCGCGGCATCCTCGTCAACCGGGAAGGAAAGGGCGGGAGCGGAAATCCGTGGCCAGTCCAGCTTCGGGAAGCGGGCCGTCTTGGTCGGGTCGGTATTCGTGACCGACAACGTGTAGCCACTGCGTCCGTGGAACGCGTTCCTGAAGTGGAGAATACGATCGCCTCCCCCCTCGATCCCGCGCCGTTCGTTGAGCTGGACCTTCCAGTCGAACGCCGCCTTCATGGCGTTCTCCACTGCTAGCGCGCCGCCCGCCACGAAGAACAGATACCGGAACGGGTCCGGCACGGCCACCCGCCGAAACGTGTCCACGAACCCGGCGTACTCGCGAGAATAGACGTCGCTGTTCGCTGGGTTGGCCAACGCTGCCCACATGAGTGAGTCGCGAAACCCCGGATCTTCCATCTTCGGATGATTGTGCCCGATCGGTAGTGTCGCGAAGTACGTGTAGCAATCTATGTACTCCCTCTCCGTGAGAGCGTCCACCATGACCGATCCGCTCGACCTCTCCAGGTCGATCACGATGTGGAACCCGTCCACCAGGATGTTCTTCTCGAGAGTCGGAAAGACCTCGCCGGCTGGTAGTGAGATCTCAGGCATCTTCTTCTCCGTCTCGTGTCAGGCGAGTGGTTTCAGGTGGTACGTGGCAGGCGCGACGTACGACTTCGGCGAGCCGGCAAACTACCGTGATTAGCGAGGCGGGAAAAGGATCCGGAGCTCAGGCCAGGCCGAGCCGGCCGAGACGGGCCTGGACGATCTCTTCGGTCGGGCGGTCGCCCCAGATCCGATCGGTCCGGGGTATGGGAAAGGCTCCCCGGTGGGCGCTCATGGCCGTAAGGGCACGCACCATCTGTGTCATGGGGTCGGCGTTCAGCCGTGAGCCTACGTACATATCGATCTGAGACGCCGCGGGCTCGCCTATCACGTTGCGAATCGACGCGTTTGCCGCCTTCAGATTCCGGGAGAACAACGCCCGACCGCTCTCTTCTTCGTGTCGATCGGAAACACCCTGCATCAGGGTGAGAGAGTAGTAGGCGTCGTCGAGGATCCCGATCAGGCCCAGTCGATCGGGGATGATGTCCGACTCGGTCAACCAGTACGCGGTTGCCTCGCGGATCACCTCCGACATCTCCGGCTCACGTCCTGCCATGCGCGCCGCTTCGAGACCGTCGCGCAGGTAGGCGGGGACCTGCTCGACGTACTCCTTTACGAAGCCGACTGCCTCCCTCAGGTCGTGGTCACCGGGAGAGCGGCCGTGTGAAGTGGCTCGTTCGCGGAGAGCGTTGGCCAGGCGGCCCGTCTTGTCCTCGTCGACCAGCGCGTCGGCGATCATTCTCTCTACTGCCTCCAGTGCCATCTGCATCAACCTGTCGGGTGGTGAGCTTCCAGTTGGCGCCACACCTTCAGCGAAGGGATTCGGCTCTTTGTCTCGCACCGTGCCTCTGACCACTTTGAGCAAGGTACTGGGTTGTCCGGGGTTCAGGTATGCTGGCCGACGCGATACCCGGTCCTTGTGGCTCGGTGACCGCGGCGCGAGTTTTCTGCGATCGAGCCCGATTGAGCAGAGGAGGCAGCATGCCCGTACCCGTCCTTACCGTGTCGTCCACCGCCCGGATTGCTCGCGCCACGACCCTTCTTCTTCTCGCGTGGAACGTGGCTTCTGGTAGTGGTCAGGAGGTGCCCGGCGCTTTCGACGATCATTTCCAGCTTCGGACCATGAGGGTGGACTACTTCCACACGGGGGGCATGGGCTCAGAGATCGTAGCCCTGGACCGGGTCCTGTCGGACGGGCCCTGGGCGGGGAGCCTGACCTACCTGCTGGACGACACGAACCTCGGCAAGTACCTGTTCGAGGTCGTCGACCCTGGCACCAATCGGGTCATCTATTCCCGGGGTTTCGCCTCGATTTATGGCGAGTGGGAGACGACCGGGGATGCCCGCCGGAGGTACGGCACGTTCCACGAGTCCCTTCGGTTTCCCTGGCCCCGACACCCGGTGCAGGTGGTTCTCAAGAAGCGGGACGGCTACGGCGCATTCCACGAGATCTGGTCGGTCCCCGTGGATCCGGAGGCTCCGTGGGTCAATCGTGCGCCTGCATCATCCGAGGGACGGGTGTGGTCGGTATTGGAGAACGGTCCCCCCACTGGCAAGGTGGATCTCGTCCTGATCAGCGAGGGATACACGGAGGCCGAAATGGACAAGTTCCACTCGGACGTCGCCCGCCTGGTCGACCGCCTCTTCACGACCGAGCCTTTCATGAACCGGAAGTCCGATTTCAACGTCTGGGCCATCGACCTGCCATCGGAGGAATCGGGCGTCAACCGACCGCACGTAGGACAGTTCCGGCGAACGCCGATCTCGGCTGAATACAATATCTTCGGCTCCGAGCGCTACATGCTCACGTTCGACAACCGGCGTATGAGGGACGTGCTCTCGGCCGCCCCGTACGAGTTCGTGGAGATACTCGTAAACGAGGAGCAATACGGCGGGGGCGGGATCTACAACTTCCAGGCGACGACTGCGGTCGACACCGACTTCGCGGATTACATTTTCGTCCACGAGTTCGGCCACCACTTTGCCGGTCTCGCCGATGAATACTACACGTCGAGCGTCGCGTACGAGACAGGAGCCGAGGTGCACCCCGAGCCCTGGGAACCCAACGTCACCGCGCTGGGAGATCCGGCGAGACTGAAATGGGCGGACCTGGTGGAGCCCGGTACTCCGCTTCCGACTCCGTGGGACAAAGACGCCTACGAGAGCCACGCACGGTCCATCCAGGCCCGGAGGCAGGCCCTCATCGACTCGCAGGCGCCGGAGGCCGAGTTCGACGCCCTCTTTGAAGAGCAGCGGGACATCGAGAGGGAGCTACTTCACGCCATGCAACACTCCGGGCGTGTCGGAGCCTTCGAGGGCGCCATGTACGAGGCCCATGGCCTGTACCGGTCCGAGACCGACTGTATCATGTTCACCAGGGCGGACTACTTCTGCCGGGTGTGCCAGCGGGCGATAGAGCGAGTGATTGATCTCTACTCTTCGTAGATCGAGCTACCAGGCGTTCCGCATGGACGGCGCCTGGACCAGCACGGCCAGAACCCGATCAGTGCGAAACACGGAGTCCCCGAGGGTGAAGACGGGAGCGTCTTGTGAGATCGCCGCCGACAGGCGCTGCGTGGGGTTCTCTTCCTCGGGTATGGTCAGCACCAACGGGTGGACCGTGTCCGGTCCCTGCACCAGCACTTTGACCTCCATGGCTCCCTCCTCTGGGTCCAGTCATTCGACGGCTCGCTCGTAGCCGTCCGGTTCCCTCTATTTTCCCTTAATCTCGAGCAGGCCTTCAATCTCGTCCATGATGCCCTCCATCCTGCGCATCAGGGCTCTGTAGGGTTCGGGACTGGCGAGATCGACACCCGCTTCCAAGAGAAGGTCGTACGGGTAGCCCGCGCCCCCGGCCCTGAGCAGATGGAGATAGTCCGTTGTCGCGCCCGGCTCTCCGTTCAGGATCCGTTCTGCCAGCAGTGACGACGCGGCCACGGAAGTCGCGTACTGGTAAACATAGAAGCTGTAGTAGAAATGCGGTATGTACGCCCATTCGACGTCGAACATGTCATCGATCACGAGCACACCCCGGTCATGTCCGTGATACCGCCGGAGCAATGCTCCGTACATCTCGGACATGTCGTCTGCCGTCAGCGCCTCTCCTCGCTCTACTCGCTCGTGGATGGCGAGCTCGAATTCCGCGAACATCGACTGCCGAAAGAATGTGCCCCTGAGCTGCTCCAGGGCGTGCCCCAGGTAGAACAGCCGGTCGGCCGGAGTCTCTGCCTCCTGGAGCATGTGATGAAGCAGTAGCGCCTCGTTAAGGGTGGAAGCGATCTCGGCGAGGAAGATCGAATAGTCGGCGTTGACGAAGGACTGGGTCCGATTCGTGAAATGAGAATGCAGCGCGTGGCCCCACTCGTGAGCGAGCGTGGATACCGACTCGTAGTCATCGTTGTAGTTCATGAGGACGTACGGATGAACGTCGTATACGTGCCCGTTCATGTAGGCCCCGGACTTCTTGCCCTGGCGGGGATATACATCCATCCAGCGGGAACCGAAGCCGTCCGCAAGCGCCTCATGGGCTTCCGGCCCGAGCGGCCGAACGGCTGCGAGGACCAGCTCCTCGCCACGCTCGATCGGGAATTGACGGTCCTGCGACACCAGCGGTGGGTAGATGTCCCAGTAGTCCATCTGGGGAATACCCATCATCCGCGCTCGAAGCCCGAAGTACCGGTGCAGCACATGCAGGTGCGCATCGGCCTGCTCGAGCAGCGTGCGATACACCGAAACCGGAATTCGGTCGGCATCCAGAGACGCGTACAGCGAACTTTCGTATCGCCGCACACGAGAGTAGAACACGTCCCGCTTGACCTGAGCGTACAACATCGTCCCGTACGTGCGAGCAAACCGCTGCCAGACATCGAAGAACTCGCGAAACACGAGCTCGCGATCCGCTCGGTCCGCGGCGCTTCGGTAACGCGAGTAGCCCGCCTGGTTCAGCAGGAACTCGGTTCCGTCCGACAGGGTGACCGTGGGCCACGGCGCGTCTGCGTTCGCCAGCATTCCGTAAGTAGTGGACGGTGCGTCGGCCACCAGACCCGCCGCTGCGATGATCTCCTCCTCGGTGGCGCTGCGGGTATGCGACCCCCGTCGGAGGATATCTTCCAGCTGATGACGGTACGTCTCGAGGGCCGGCTCGCCGCTCAGATAGTCGGCCACCGCTTCGCTTCCCAGGGCCAGGATCTCGGGCTCGATGTAGCTTGCTGCCTCGGACAGGCGCGTCGCCACCAGACCGACTCTCTGCTCCATCCCTGCCGTAATGCCGACCCGAGTATCCTCGTGGTACCGCATCGAGGCGTAGGACGACGCCCGGTACATTTCCTTGAGCACGCTGAAGTGCAATTCGAGGCAATCCAGCAGCGACTGCGGTCCCGCATCGAGGGTGCCTTGGAAGGACTCGATGCCCTGAATCCCGGACTGAATCTCAGCGAGGGCCGCCTCCCAGGACTCGTTGTCCGGGTAGATGTCTCCCAGATCCCACCGATGCTGCTCTCCCTGAACTGCCATGTCATATCCCTTCATCGACGACAATCGATTCGCAACGCTCCCTGCCACCGGCGGAAGATACGCCCGATGGTCGGCGGTGGGGCAAGGGGCGCCGGGTGCCGATTGGAAGGCTGCACCTTGCCTCCCCTGCCCTTCCTGATTCGCCCTTCAGGGCGCAGCTTGAGGAGAAGGGCACGGAGGACCGGCGACCAGCGGCCGAATATGGAGGTCACGATGCGGATCCGGAGCGTCAGCGTTTACCGGGTGGATCTTCCTCTACACGAGAGAAGCTACAACTGGTCGGGCGGCAAATCGGTGCAGGTTTTCGACAGCACCGTGGTTCGCCTGGCGACCGACGACGGTCTGGAGGGGTTCGGAGAGGTCTGCCCCCTGGGACCCGTCTACCTGCCGTCGTACGCCGAAGGAGCCCGTACCGGGATAGCCGAACTGGCGCCCGCCGTCATCGGGCTCGATCCCCGGCAGGTGGACGTGGTGAACGGGGCCATGGACTCGGCCCTAAAGGGACACCCCTACGCGAAGTCGGCGATCGACGTCGCGTGCTGGGACCTCCTCGGAAAGGCCACCGGCATGCCGGTCAGCGAGCTTCTCGGCGGGCGCGTGGGGCCGGATTTCGTACTCTATCGCGCCATCTCGCAGGAGGCGCCGGAGAAGATGGCCGCGAAGGTCGCCGGGTATCGAGCCGAAGGATATCGACGCTTCCAGCTGAAGGTGGGAGGGGACGTCGAGACGGACATCGAACGGATACGGCACGCGTCAGCCGAACTCAAGCCCGGAGACGTTTTGATCGCCGACGCCAACACGGGGTGGCTGCGTCACGAGGCATTGCGGGTGGCCCGCGCCGTTCGTGATATCGACGTCTATCTCGAGCAGCCGTGTCCCACCTACGAGGAATGTCGTGGAGTCAGGCGGCGAACCGACCACCCGTTCATACTCGACGAGTCCATCGACTCGATTTCGTCCCTGGTGAGAGCACATTCTGACGAGGCGGCGGACGCGGTGAACTTGAAGATCAGCAAACTGGGCGGATTGACCAGGGCCCGCCAGGCGCGTGACCTGTGCGTGGCGTTGGGTCTCGGAATGACGATCGAGGATACGTGGGGCGGAGACATCGTCACGGCGTCCATCTCGCACCTCGCGCACAGCACGCCCCCCCGGTACCTGTTCACCGCCACCGACTTCAACAGCTACGTGACGGTGCAGATAGCCGACGGAGCCCCTCGGCGGGTAGACGGGAGAATGGCGGCTCCTGACGCCCCCGGACTGGGGGTGCAACCGCGAATGGAGTGCCTGGGGGATCCCGTCTTCGAGGCGGTGGCCTGAACCTGGTCTAGAAGGGGCAGCGAGGGTGCGGTTCATCCCTCCCGCAGCCTGGACTCGCAGGAGGAGCAGAATCCCTCGGACTTGAGGTACACGTCCTCCACATCGTCGCCGCATGCATCACGCAGCTGGAGTCAGGGCAGTGAACGAGGCCGAAGGCGAGTCCCAGCTCAGGGAGCGGGGCCTGGTCACCCGGGCACCGAAGCGCCCTTGCTGGAGGACACCGGCTGCGTCACTTTGCGCCGGTCTGTTGTCCGTCCTGGTTCGAGGATGGAGAGGCCGGCGGACTGAGGTGACCGCCCACCAGCGCTCGGAAGAGATCAGACCTGGATACCGACGAAGGGCTCCGCTCGACGGTCGTACGTCCGATTACGGATCACCCGCTCGCGCGCCTGATGATGGTGCTGGCGTTGCTGTTCATCTTTCTGCTCGGGGTGAACGGTCTCGGGGACGCGTTCAAGTCTCTGGGGCGGGGCCTCCTGGATTCCTTCTTTGCCGCCACGGAGAACCCGTTCATAGGCCTGATGGTCGGTATCCTGGCGACCACTCTTGTCCAGAGCTCGTCGGTGTCGACGTCCCTGATCGTGGGGCTCGTTGCCGCACCGGTGAGCCCCCTTCCCATCGCCAACGCCGTACCGATGGTCATGGGAGCGAATATCGGGACCACGGTTACCAATACGCTGGTCTCAATGGCTCACATCGGGCGGAAGGACGAATTCTACCGAGCATTCTCCGTGGCCACGGTCCACGACTTCTTCAACTTCATGGCCGTGGCCCTGTTGCTTCCTCTCGAAATGGCCACCGGCTACCTGCAGAAGACGGCCACGTGGCTCGCATCGTTCCTCACCGGGTTCGGTGGCGTCGAATACGACAGTCCGATCAAGGGAGCCTTGAAGGCGGCGCTCAAGCCGATCAAGGCGGCGCTCCATGCCGTGACGGATTCGGAGCGAGCGCAGGCGGTGCTTCTGATCGTCGTGTCGGGCCTCCTCATCTACTTCGCTTTGTTGTTCCTCGTGAAGGTGATGCGAGGCGCGATGAACTCCCGTGTCGAGGCCATGGTCTCGCGCGGCCTTTACCAGTCACCGGTCGTCGCGATGATCGTGGGCATCATGGTGACGGTCATGGTTCAGTCCAGCTCCATTACGACATCGCTGCTCGTGCCGCTCGCGGGAGCCGGCCTGCTCACGCTTCAGCAGGCCTTCCCCATCACGATCGGGGCGAACATCGGCACCACGGTCACCGCTTTCCTGGCTGCCCTTGCAGTCACCGGGCCCAACGCGATTGCGGGTGTGACGATCGCGCTGGTTCACCTGCTGTTCAACCTGACTGCCACGACGCTCATCTACCCCGTGAAGCGGATCCGCGAGATCCCGCTCAACGCGGCCCGAAGGCTCGCCCGGCTCGCGGTCACGTCCAAGCCGCTTGCTATCGCCTACGTAATCATATTGTTCTACGGCCTGCCGGCCCTGTTCGCCTTGTTGGACCGGGTGTGGTAATTGGAGGAACGCTATGCTCAAGGAACTACTAAGCATCTTCCGCGCCGGCGAGCCGCTCGCCGAAATGGGAGAGAAGTTCTCCAAGATGCTCGGGCTTACCTACGACATGACCATCATGGCGGGGGAAGTCTTCTTTTCGGACTCTCTGCAGGCGGACGCCCGGACTGCCGTCTACAAGACCGACGTGAAGGTCAACAAGTTGGAAAGGAAAATCCGCAAACTGGTGATCGCTCACCTATCCCTGTCGTCTGGAAGAGCTTCGGTACCCTATTGTCTTCTCCTGATGAGCCTGGTAAAGGACGTCGAGAGGATAGGCGACTACGCGAAGAATCTCTCCGAGGCGCGGGACTATCACCCTTCACCCCTGCCCGACGATCAGATCATCCATGAGATGCGGGAGATCCGGAGCGAGATCGAGCATGGTTTCGCGGAAATCGGATCCGTATTCGAAGGCTCGGATCACGAGCGCGCGGTGGAACTCATCCGTGAGGGGCGAGATTTGACGCGGCGCTGCGACGCGGTGGTCGGCCGGGTGGCGCGTAGCGACTACGACGCGGCGACTGCGACATGCGTTGTCATGGGCGCTCGTTTCTACAAGCGGATCGCGGCACACGTCCTGAACGTGCTGTCGAGCGTCGTCATGCCCCTGCACAAGCTGGACTACTACGACGAGAAGAGGCTGGCGGAGGCGCCGGAGGAGGGATGAACGGGGGGCTGGCGCACAGGTTCGCCCCACATCTCCTGATCCCTCTGTTGCTCGTCCCCTGCGCCTGTCGGGGCGGTGGGCAGCGCGAGTATCCCGACCGGGTGGAGATCCGCCGCACCTCCTACGGTGTTCCCCACATACTCGCGGAGGACCTGGGAGCCATGGCCTATGGCCTCGCGTGGGCGCACATGGAGGACTACGGCCGCCTCGTAGTGCAGCGGCTGACCATGGCCCGGGGAGAGCTCGCCCTGAACGAGGGAGAGGACTTCGTCGAGTCGGACTTCTGGTGGCTACAGAGACACGACCAGGCCTCCAGGGCTTATATCGAGCTAAGCCGAGACTCGCGTGACCTCTATGAGGGCTATGCTGCTGCCGTGAACCGGTTCATCGAGCTCCACCCCGGTCGGGTGCAGGTGTGGGCCTCGCCCCGGTTCACAGGGGTAGATGTTGCGGCGCACTGGGCCGACGAGACCCTCGATTCTTCCACACGCCGATTCCTGGACAGCCGAGAGCAGCGGCGGGCCCGGAAGGACTCGGTGGCAGCGTCAGGAGATGGATCCAACTCGTGGGCGCTGGGACCTTCCCGAACGGCGAGCGGCAACTCGATGCTGGTGCGGAATCCGCATCTCTCGTGGGGCGTGGGCCGGTACAGCGTGTACTACGAAGCTCACATCACGGTCCCGGGTGTGATCGATTTCTATGGCGATTTTCGGGTAGGCTACCCGATGTATTTCAACGGAGGTTTCAACCCCCACCTGGGGTGGAGCACGACCAACAACTCGCCCGTCATACAGGAATTCTATGCCCTGACCGTGGACCCCCACGATCCTGACGCCTACCTGCTCGACGGCGAGTCGGTGCCCATCGTCTCGACCGAAATCCGCGTCGAGGTCGGAGGACCAACCTCGGCATCTGCGGTGACTCGCGAGTTCCTGGATACGGAGATCGGGCCCGTCGTAGGCCGCACGGACGATACCGTGTACGTGGTCCGGTCCGCCGATTGGGGAGAGTACCGGCGCACCGAGCAGTTCCTCCGAATGATGCAGGCCTCGACCCTCGAGGAGTGGAAGGAAGCGATGCGTCTGCGGGCCATGAAGGAGTCGAGCTTCACGTATGCCGATGGCGACGGGAACATCTTCTACGTGTGGAACGCAGCCCTTCCGGCCCTTCCCCACGCCTCCGGCCGCGACACCGCAGCCATACCCGTGACCTCGCGGGCCGACGTGTGGCAGCGCCTGGTGCCGTTCGACTCCTTACCGCAGCTGTTGAATCCGCCCACGGGCTACTTGCACAACGAGAACGACTCGTTCCACTTCACCAATCTCGAGAGCCCCATCGAGGCCCCGCCGATCCCCGCGGCCTGGCCGGAGCCTCGGCTCCGTCTCCGGAGTCAGCTGTCCCTCGAGCTCCTGCATGGAGCCGAAGGCGTGACGCTCGAGGACCTGGTGGCGCTCAAGCACTCGTCCCGTATGCTCCTCGCGGATCGGGTGAAGGCGGATCTCGTTCGCGCCGTCCGGGCCTCGGATCCCACGAGCGAAGTGGAATTAGCGATCGACCTGGTCGAGGCCTGGGACAACACGTCGAGTGCCGGCAGCCGAGGTGGCGTCCTGTTCGAACTCTGGGTGGGCCTGTATGACGGCATGGGAGGCGACTACGCCCGCGAGTGGAGCCCCACCGAGCCGACATCCACTCCTCTGGGGCTGGACGATCCGGAGATGGCCGCGCAGGCGTTCGCGGAAGCCGTGCGAGAGGCTTCCGAGCGCTATGGCGGATGGGAAGTCTCCTGGGGCGAGGTGCACAGGGTGCGCTGGGGCGACGTGGACGCAGCGGCTTCGGGTTGCCCGGCCAACCTGGGCTGCTTCCGACACATCGCATTCGAGAGAGATGGCGACGGCCTCCTGCGCGCCTATTCCGGAGACGCCTGGATCCTGGCGGTGGAGTTCGACTCACCACCCCGGGGCTACTCCGTACTCGTGTTCGGTCAGACCGGAGACGAGGCATCTCCGCACTTCGACGACCAGACCGAGCTGTTCGCGCGCGGCGGGTTGAAGCGGGTGGCCTTCACTGAGAGCGAGATCGAGGCTGATCTCGCCCGGCGCTACAGACCGGGCCGGTAGCGCACTCGACCTTCCGAGGTCTCCCGGTGTATTGTAGGGTGTATCGCAGGATGGGGATGCGTCGCTCAGGCACGTCCCGCTACACCCGTTCTTTTGCGGCGCGCCCGTCCCCCCGGGCGCCATAACGCGCGCGGTCCGCCGTAAGTGACCCGCAGCACGGAGGAGAGTCATGCCCTACCGAATCCGCCGCGTGGAGTACTACTACACGACCGTCGAGGATCAACCTGGCGAGGCCTACAAGTTGTTGTCTCGCCTGGCCTCTCTGGGGGTAAACCTGCTCGCCTTCACCGCCGTGCCGGTCGGGCCGATTCGGACGCAAATGACCCTGTTCCCGGAGGAGTCGGCCCGTCTGGAGACTGCGGCCGCCGGGGCCGGCATGACCATGGACGGCCCCCATCCGGCGCTTCTCGTGCAGGGCGACGACGAACTGGGCGCCCTGGTGGCCGTCCACCAGCAACTGTTCCAGTCTCGGGTGAACGTGTACGCCTCCACGGCCGTGACCGATGGAAAGGGGTCGTACGGCTACGTCCTGTACATCCGGGCAGAGGACTACCCGCGCGCGGTGGCCGCCCTGGAAGTGTGAGCAGATCCTGATCCATGCGGGCCGTACGGCTACCGGTGTAACGGTGTGTCGCACTTGGGCCAGGTTTGAGAACATGCCTATCTGAGGACTCTGAATCGGGGAGGCGGGATTTGGCGTCGAGCTGAAGGCGAGACATTGAGCACGCGAAGCGTGCGAACTACCCGCGGCCCTGAATCGGG
>JBDGXI010000079.1:0-9616 GCA_039584685.1 Gemmatimonadota bacterium
GGCTCCGGGCAGTGGCGGTGGAAATAGACCGATCCCATGTAGCCGGGGGCCAGGATCAGCAACTGATTCTCACGAAGGTAGGGCGCGAGTCTCCTGGCCAGATCTTCGTGGAACTCGACGAGGACGAAGACCATGATGACGTCGGCGCCGACGATGGCCTCCTCCACATCCCGGGTGACGAGCGCCAGGGGCTGGAAGGTCCGCTCAGACTCGTGGTCGAAGTCCGAGTACTTGGCGCTTCGCGTGTTGTCGATGCCCCACAGGCCTCCGTTCTTCCGCATGGCCTCGAAGTGAGCGTCGTGGCTGACTCCCCGAGAGGTCTTCAAGATCCTGACCTCGTGGCCGTTCTCCGCGGCCACGAACGCGTTGCCGCTTCCGGCGTTTCCCCCACCTACGATCGTGACGATCATGTGATCCGCCTTCCGGCTGGTTTCTCAATGGGCACGTCGCCCGGGTCGACAGGCAGGGCTCCCCCGAGCGGGGCCCGGTGCAGGCTGTACCGTGAGCGACGTGTCGATCGCGACCTCACTGCGAGGAATGGCCACTCCCGGCCGTACATGAGAAATATACACCTTCCAGCCCGCCGGGCGCTTCGCTTTGACAACTGTAACCGTAGCTGTAACGCAATGAGGAGAAATGAGCGCAACTGAGTGAAATTGAAATCGCCGAAATGCGCTTGAAATCAACTGTATGCACGTGAGTGCACGCACCGCCACGCGAATGGGGTCGTCTCGCGAGCTACGCCTGCTCAAGGTCTCGGCTGCCTCCCGTTTGGAGAGACTCCGAGGACCTGAGGACTAAGACCCGTTTCGGACGGGTCGACGCGCGATCAACATCCACTGCCCGCGGCCACGACCGGTCCTGGTGAACTGAGGGTCGCTGTCGAGGATTTCGAATCCGGCTGCGCGGACCTCCTGCTCGACCCGATCGATCCCGATACGGTGTCTATCGACCTGGCCATCGCGGGATGTAGATCCATCGGAAGGGGCGAGATCCAGGATTACGAGACGACCTCCGGCCCTGAGCGCCGAGTACATGCCGGCCAACATCGCCTCGTACTCGATCATCTCGTGGTACGCGTCCACGACGAGAACCGCATCCAGCGACTGCGCCTGTAACCTGGGGTCATCGGTCTCGCCACGGACGACCTCGATGTTGTCGAGACCCTCGTCTTCCGCCAGCCGGCTGAGCCGGGATAGCTCGCTCTCACTGATTTCCACCGCATAGACGCGTCCGTCGGCGCCCACTTCCCCGGCGAGGTGAGAGGTGAAGTAACCGGTGCCGGCTCCGACGTCCGCCACCCGACTTCCGGTGCCGATGGCCAGTGCCGCCATCACTTCAGGTACCCGCTGCCAGGAGTCACGGTCGCCGCTCTGCGCCCGTAACCCGGCAGGCCACGAGCCGGCTACCAGCAGCAGCCAGGCCAGCAGCCACGTGAGACGGCGCGGTGCGATCCGCAGGGTTCGCTTGCTCATCGGGATCTCCCTGGCTGGAAGCGGAATATCCGAAACGCCTTGCCAGTCAAACACCTGAGACCCTGTGGCTGTTCTATTCGTTGTGGCCATGCGGCACCGGGCCACCGCTTCCTGACGCAGGTCGGGGGGCAAGACTCTCACACCGAGCTCTCAGGCCAACACGTACCCGGCATGGCGGCGATTCGTGTGCGGACCGGCGGGCTCGATCCTCGTTCAGTCGAGTTCGTCGGCGTCTGGAAGGTCGAAGGCATCAGAGACCGCTGATGCCCGTACCCTCGGGAGAGCCTGCTACTACCCACCGCCCTCCTGCCCGCTCAGCAGGAGTTAGTGCCAGCAACGCAAGCGCCGCAGATCCCCCCGCACTAGATTGTGTCTATCTCCCTCGTTCCACCGGAGGCATCATTGGCCGACCTCCTGGAACGCCTCGAGTCTGCGCTTAGGGACCGCTACACGATCGAATCCGAGATCGGTCGCGGCGGCATGGCGTCCGTCTTCCTCGCCAGGGACCTGAAGCACCATCGGAGCGTAGCGATAAAGGTCCTGCACCCCGAGCTGGCAGCTGCCGTAGGGTCCGATCGCTTCCTCCGCGAGATCGATACCGTTGCCGGCCTTACTCACCCTCACATCCTGCCGCTGCACGACTCCGGCGAGGCCGACGGATTCCTGTTCTTCGTCATGCCTTACATAGAGGGCGAGAGCCTGAGAGAGCGACTGGACCGTGAGAAACAGTTGCCACTCGAAGAGGCACTGCGACTGACCCACGAAATGGCGGACGCGCTCGCCTACGCACACCGACAGAGTCTGATCCACCGGGATGTAAAGCCGGCGAACATCCTCCTGTCCGAGGGCCACGCGACCGTAGCCGACTTCGGGGTGGCGGCGGCGATTGGGGGGGCGGAAGCGGGACGGCTCACCACTACGGGCCTGTCTGTGGGCACGCCAGCCTATATGAGCCCGGAGCAGGGGACCGGCGGCGAGGCTCTGGACGAGCGGACCGACATCTATGGCCTCGCGTGCGTGCTGTACGAGATGCTGGCAGGACATCCACCCTTCATGGGCTCGAGTCGCCAGGAAATCCTGGCTCGTCACCTGATGGATCCGGTTCCATCTCTGATGGCAGCCCGCTCGTCGGTTCCGGGTGCGGTAGACCGAGCCGTGCGCCGGGCCCTCGCGAAAGCGCCGATCGACCGGTTCGCCACTGCTACCGATTTCTCCTCTGCCCTGAGACTGTCCGCTCGAGGCAACGGGCCGTCCGAAGGACGGTCCATCGTCGTGCTGCCGTTCACGAGCCTCAGCCTGGACCCGCAGAACGAGTACTTCAGTGACGGTCTCTCCGAGGACCTCATCAACGCGCTAACGCACATCAAGGACTTGCGCGTTGCTGCCCGCACCTCGGCCTTCTCATTCAAAGGCCGGTCGGTCGATGCCCGTGTCATCGGACAGGAGCTCAACGTCGGCACGGTGCTCGAGGGCTCCGTGCGCAAGGCGGGCAACCGGCTGCGCATCACCGCCGAACTGACCAACGCCGACACCGGGTATCACATTTGGTCCGAGCAGTACGACCGGGACATGGGCGATGTCTTCGCGGTGCAGGACGAGATCACGCAGGCGATTGTCGATGCGCTGAAAGTCGAGCTCATGGAGAGCGATGCTGTCGCTTCGAGCCAGCGGCATACGGATGACCTCGACGCCTATCACCTGTACCTGAAGGGCCGGTACTACTGGAACAAGAGCGACACGGAGAGCTTCTGGAAGGCGATCGAGAACTACCAGGCAGCGATCGAGGTGGACCCCGCCTACGCCCGTGCCTATGTCGGCCTGGCCGATGCCTACGCCAGCCTCGGGGATGCCGGGCACTCGGCTATTTCGCCGCGGGACGCGTTCTCGACTGCCCGTGTGGCGGTCCGGAAGGCGCTGGAGCTCGATGACGGCCTGAGCGAGGCGTACGCCTCACTCGGGCACCTGAAGATGCACGAATTCGTGTGGGAAGACGCGGAGCGAGCCTTCAAGCGAGCCATCGCGCTGAATCCGAATCACCCGTCCGCATTCCGATTCTACGCGTTCTTCTTTGCCGGGAGAGGTCGGTCGGAGGAAGCCATTGCTGCCCTCGGCCGGGCCCTCGATCTGGACCCCGTTTCACTGGGAATCATGACCGATCTCGGAGTGCTTTCATACCTCGCACGGGACTACGACAGAGCCATACGCCAGTACGAGAAGGTGCTCGAGATGGACCCCGGCTTCACTCGGGCCTACGTGACACTGGGCTCTGCCTATGCGCAGAAGGGGATGCACACAGAAGCCATCGAAACGACCCGAAAGGCCATGGACCTGACCGAAGATCGCTCGAAACTGGCCCCCCTCGGAAGAGCGTACGGTCTGGCCGGGATGAAGGATGAGGCACTCGAAGCCGTCGCGGGTTTGAAGGAGCTCTCGAAGCGGCGGTACGTCACCCCCTATGCGTACACGCTCATCTATGCATCTCTTGGAGACCGGGACACAGCGCTCTCATATCTGCAGCGCGCCTTTGATGAGAGTGTAAGCGACCTCATCTACGTCAACGTAGATCCCTTCCTGGACGCCCTGCGCGGAGATCCACGATTCACTGCCCTGCTACAGGGCGTCGGATTCGAGGCGGCGTCCGAAGCCGTATGAATCTCCTCGGGCATGGTGCCTCGACAGCGAATCTCGCCGCCCATTCGCCACTATCATTGGGCCATCTGCAGGGGACCTGAAGGTCTCACCGTGGACGAGTTCTGGGACACCGAGGTCTGGACCACCACCCGATATCGTCAGAAGCCGGAGCGTTCGTGGCGTAGGTTTCGGTAGGGACGCTGACTTGTGCCCGAAGGTGCCTCCCCGCAACGGCCCACGGCTTTGACGCTCACCTGCCCAAAGCCATCCATGGGAAGGGGTGTGCTCAGCAGTCTCCTGCGGTCGTCCCAGACTTAATATCTCGGTCAGTGCCAAGCTCCGTCACTGCGTGCAATCGCAGGCCACTCCTGTACATTCAAAGTAGACGTTCAGCGAGCCAGACCGTCTCCCCCCCTCTGACGTGACGTTGCCGCTCCAACGACCCGCATCGCGGGAGGTGCACCATGCGGAAGCTCGCGCTCACTGCCTTGCTACTCTCACTGTTCGCGCTGACCGCTGGCGCGCAGGCAGTCTTCGCTCAAAGTGGCGACCAGGCGACCGTATCCTATCTGGGCCATGCAGGCTGGGTGGTTCGCCTCGGCGACGCTCTGTTGGTCTTCGACTACCAGGAAGTGCTCGGAATGGAAGACGTCACTGCCGACACTCCACGCAATCTCGAGAGTGGATTCATCAATCCTGAAGAGATCAGCGACCTAGACGTGTTCGTCTTCGTGACACACGCCCACGGCGATCACTACGACCCCGTTATCTTCGAGTGGCAGGGTGAGATCGAGAGTCTCACATACTTTATCGGCTGGGACGAACAGCCGAAGTCGCACTGTGAGCGTTTCATCCGAGCAGACGCCGACTGTCACACCATGGGGGGGCCGCGGGCCAGAGCCGAGGTGCATGGCATACAGGTCTACACGATCGATTCCGACCACAACGACATTCCCGAGGTGGCATACCTGGTCCGTTACGGTGATTGGATCGTGTATCACAACGGAGACTACATGGCCGACCACGTCGATGATTACGCCTATCTGAAGACGGTCAGCGATCACATCGACCTGGCGTTCGTCTCCGGGCTTCCGGGCAAAGAGTGGCCTCACCTGTCTCGGTCCGTTCACCTCGCTCGCGAGTTCGATGTGCCGGTGCTGTTTCCGATGCACTTCCGCGATAATGCTATGTGTGAGGAATTCGTGGCTGAAGTGGTGGCGGAAGGTGTGATCGCAGAGATCAAGTGTCCGACGTCGCAAGGGCAGCGGTTTGTCGTTGCAAAGGGGCTGTAGAAGGCGCTGGCAACTCGAACATTGTCAGCGTGTGTGACAGCGCCCACCGCTGCTGGCTGCTGCCCACCAACGGTATCCACCCCAATACCCGCACAAACCTTGGCTCAGCCTTCCGGACAGTTTGCGCCCGGCCGACTAGCGATGGGCTATCGGATCCGCGTTTCCGTCTGGATCGCTGCACGCGGTCCCCGCAGAGCCCACCGAGCCCAGGAGCAGGAGCCCGGCCACGTGCGGTGCGGCCATGGAGGTCCCGCTCATCGTCGTCGTGCCGCCGCCCTTCTTGGTCGAGAGCACGCCAACGCCAGGAGCTGCGAAATCAACCACGGCGCCGTAGTTGGACCATGACGCGAGGCAGTCGTTCGAGCCGATTGCCGAGATCGTGAACACGCTATTCGATTCTTGATCATCGATATGCGCGGGCTCGTGGCCGCTGGCGTCCCGACCGCTGTTGCCGGCAGCTACGGAGAAGAGGACTCCCTTTACGTTGGCAGCATAGACGATCGCGTCGTGCAATGCCTGGTTATGCGGCCCGCCCAGACTCATGTTCGCGACGTCGCCTGCAGCAGCGTTATCCGCTACGTAATCAACACCGGCCGTGACCCAGGAGTAGGCTCCCGAACCGCCGTTGTCGAGCACCCGCACCGCTACGACCGTGGCACCGGCTGCTACCCCCACCACGTCGATGTCGTTGTCGATCGCGGCCACGGTTCCCGCCACGTGCGTGCCGTGACCGTGTCCGTCTTTCCAGTCGTTCTTGCCGCGCTGGACGAAATTCCGGCTCCTGTCCGCATCGACGTTCAGGTCCGCGTGGTTCGGATCGATTCCCGTGTCAATGATCCAGGCGGTACCGCTGGCCCCTCTCTGAGGCCCTCCGACACGAGTGACTCCCCACGGTATCGTCTGGCCACTCGGTGCCGGATCCTCCTCATCGCCCGTGCACGCGGGATGCGTGGATTCGGGAGTACACCAACGCGGTGCAGACCGGCGAGGAAATGGTATCGACGCGATCCCGTCGAGCTCTACGTATAGCACGCGCGGATCATTTCGGAGCCCGTTCAACCTCCCCTCCGGGACCGAGGCGGCGAACCCAAACAGCGCTGTACCGTAGGTGAACCGTGGGAGCAGCCCTAAACCCCGCGCAATCTCCCCAGCTCGAGCCTTGTTCGCTGCGTGCGCTCCAGGCGCAGTCACGGGCTCGAGCACGACGATCACGTCAACGAGGTTCGCGACGGTTCCTCGCGCCGACAGCGCGGCCCCTTCCCCCCCTGGGCTCGTAGGTGTGACGGAATCGTCACAGGCTGTGAGCAGCAAGACGCCAATGGCGCCGAACAACAAGCGTCGCATGCTTCGTCCCTTCGCTGGCGGAAGAACCGTCGGATCGCACCATACGGCCATCGATACCACGATAATCAGGATTCTCTGATCGCGGCACCCCGTCTTTCTGGCTGAGCGTTCTCCGAACTCCCAAAGCAGAACGTATGCGAGATACCATAAGTCCGCTTAACGCAACGTCATGTATTGACTTAGACACTTATCTACAAGACGGCCGACGGTCGGCTTTGTAGCGCGCCTGCAGCACCAGATGAACAGACCGCCGATTCTCGTCCCTCTTTCTCGCTCCGATCGTGCAGAATGGGTCGGCGCCGTGCATGAGTGCAGGCTCCCGACATCTTCGTAATGCCGTAAATAGTTGAGACGTAACATTTTTCGGGTGGCACAGTCGTTGCTTGCTTCCTCAGCGTGTGCCGTAAGCGCTCTCCGAGGTCTCGGAGGCGATGATCGGGCTGCATCGCGCGATAGTATGCACGGCCGACTCAAGAGGAGGATTATGATGTCGCTACAGTTGTGCGTGTGCCGAACGTCATTCTGGATCGCAGTCCTGGCTGTAGCCGGGCTGAGCGGCTGCGGTGACGACAACGGAACGGGACCCGTGACAGGTCTTCAGCCCCAGTTGCTGACGGTCTCCCCGGACAGTGGGAACGTCGGCACGAGGGTGGAGGTCAGCGGGTCAGACTTCGAGAGCGGCGCCGCCGTAGCGTTTGATGCTTTCGCAGCGGATTCGGTGATCCTCGTGGACGGTTCCACACTACTCGCCTTCGCACCCGATGGTCTGGAACGCGATTCTCTGTACGACGTTCGGGTGGTCAATCCCGGCGGAAAGAGCGACGAACTGGCCGACGCGTACAAGGCTGTCGGTCCGGCGCTGCAAGTGGTCAACGGCGTGTCTAAGCCGAGCGGCAACACCGGCAGCACGATAATCCTGGAGGGTAGGGCGTTCGGTGACCTCGCCAGTCTGGGCCAAGTGTTCTTCACCGATGCCGCGGGACGGCCGGTGGAGGCGATAGTGGCCCTGCCGGGGAACTGGACCAACGAGTTCATCGTAACCACGGTGCCGTCCAGCGCCGAAACGGGCCCTGTATGGGTAGAAACGCCTACGGGAGCGACCGATTCGATCACGTTCAGGCTTGCCCAGTCCGCGAGCTTCAGCCCGTCTCTGATCAACTGGAGCGCGACGACACCACTTCCTGAGGCTCTGCAGGGCTTGGGCGCCGTGTTCCTTCCCATCGAGACTGGTTCGGCGCCCGGCCAACTCGTCTTCGTGACGGGCGGAGCAGACGGAGCACTGTCTCCCAAGACGACTATCCGGTACGCCGAAATCGACGCAGCCGGCGAGTTCTCGACGTGGACGGACGGGCAATCGCTTCCCACGGGCCGGGCCTTTCACGGCGCCGCCCTGGCCACGCCGTTCAACGCCCTTGTAGATACCCTGCAGGCGGGCCACCTGTACGTGGTCGGTGGAACCGATGACACGGGCGCTCCCGTGACGAGTGTATTCCACAGCGCCGTGGAGCTGGACAGAACGAACGCGGTCTGGACCGTAGAGCCGGCGCTTCCCGTTTCGCTCCATTCCATGGGGGTCGCGGTGTTTCGGTCGTGGCTGTACGTGGCCGGTGGTGCGGGCGTGGGCAACGCGCCGAGTGCTGCAGTCTACCGGGCCCGCATCCAGCCGGACGGGTCTCTCGGACCGTGGGAGAGCCAGCGGTCGCTTCCGGTTCCTCTGGCCTACGCTCCGCTGACCCAGAAGGCGGGTGTGCTCTACGTGCTCGGCGGTGAGACCGCCGCCGTGCCACCCGGAGACGCGACGCTGACGGGGACCCGTACCAGCGACGTTGTCTACACGTCGCTGGATCTGCGGACCGGGGAGATCGCAGATGCCCCGTGGACGCTCAATTCGAGCACGCTCATCAAGAGCCGCTCGAAGCATACTGCGGTTGCGGCCGGCGGCTGGATTCTCGTGAGCGGTGGGCTCTACAACGGCTCCGCCACCTCTTCTACTGAGCACTCCTTCGCAGCCATCAGTGTGGACGGTAGTCTCGGTAGCTTCGGCGGGGCCACGGGCTCGCAGACAATAGCCGCTGCCGGCGGAGTACCGTTCTTCAACCACGCTGCCCTGGAATACATGGACGCAGCTGGCGAAGCCCGTGTGGTCATCCTTGGCGGCACAGATGTGACGAATCCGGGCACGCCCATCGCAGCGGTATACTTCTACTGAGCCGGGTTGGCTTCCCGCGACCGCTGCACTGTCGTAGAGAGCCCGCTCGCCGGCGGGCTCTCTGCTAAGGTACGTAGATACCTGCCTGAGTCCGACGGGTCTCGCAGGCTCCGCCTGCTCTAAGGTCTCGGCTTCGCCTCGACAGCGAATCTCGCCGCCCCGATTGGCAGAAAGCCCTTCAAATGGAGGGCTTTCGTGCATCAGAATGCCTCCCGTAGACTGCTTCTTTCGGATGCATCTTCCGTTCCGGCTTCAACGATCGCACCCGAATCGTCGTCTAATCCACAGAACTTGCGGAACGTTGAGTTTGGCCCGCCGCTTGGACTGTTGCAGGAGGATCGCATTGACAGGTGCCTCAATTCCAGTCTCGGTCGTGACCCTGGCGGTCTCGCTCTGGTTGGGCTGCGCACAGCCGCCGGACCGCGTCGTGATCCGGGACGTCACCGTGATCGACGGCACAGGGGCATCGCCTCGATCCGGCATGTCGGTGGTCGTCGAGGGACGTCGAATCACAGCGATCGCCAGGGTCGATTCCGTTCGCTATCCCCCGACGGCAAGGGTCATCGATGGCACCGGGAAGTACCTGATTCCGGGTCTGTGGGATATGCACGTCCACCTCCGGGACCTGGACGGGACTCTTCCTCTCTTCGTGGTGAACGGCGTCA
>JBDGXI010000254.1:0-2359 GCA_039584685.1 Gemmatimonadota bacterium
CGGCTGACGTCCTGCTCACGCAGCTCGAGATCCCGGTCGCGGCGGTCGAGCGGGCGGCGGAGATCGCCTCCGCGGCGGGCGTCACGGTGATGCTCGATCCGGCTCCCGCCAGGCCCCTGCCCGATTCCCTGCTGTCCATGGTCGATGTCCTGACGCCGAATGAGGGCGAGGCCGCGTATCTCTCTGGCGAGGACCGGCCGGGCGCAGCCGCGCGGAGACTGCTGAGCCTCGGAGTGACCACCGTCGTGGTGACGCTGGGCGGGGCCGGAGCCCTGGTCGTCAGAGAGGGCCTGGAGGCGTCGGTGGCCGGATTTCAGGCGTCTGCCGTCGATACGACAGCGGCCGGCGACGCGTTCAGCGGTCATCTCGCGGTTTCGATCGCGGAGGGACGCGACCTGCTTCAAGCGGTGCGACGAGCTTGCGCCGCGGGAGCCCTGGCGGCGACCGTGGCGGGGGCCAGGCCGGCGCTCCCCTGTCACGATTCAGTCGATCGGCTTCTCGGTCCGGACCACTGACGCCACGGGAACGCCGGAGACCCTGGAGTGGACAATCCTGCCGCAAACCGTCAAGCTAGCAGGCAGAATACGCCCGCGGGGGCGATACCTGGTGCGGACCAAACAAGGAGAATGGCGCGTGGGGAGACGAACGAACTACGGATTCGAGAAGAGACAGCGGGAACTGAAGAAGCAGAAGAAGAAGGAAGCGAAAGCTGAACGCAAGCGGCTCAAGAAGGAGGAAGAGGAAGGCATCCTCGTCGAGGGAGCTGCAGCGGAAGGGCTTGATGAGGCAGTAGAGGCAGTGGAGTCTGCAGACGTCGAAGAAGTCGAGGCGGAAGAGAGAGTGGTGGAGTAGGCCAAGCCTCGAAGGTGGTTTCCTTCGAGGTGGTAAAATAATCCGCAAGGGACGCATGCGCTCAAACACCACCCGGCGGTGCGGGTTACCTGGAGCGGCATTGGCTGCTGCCTTCGCGATCGGGTATCTCGGCGCCGCTCCCTCCCCCGCTGACGCCCAGAGCCTGAAGGGGTCCAGGAGGTCGCTGGATCGCCAGGTCCAGGTGGCTGCCCAGCACGGCTTCAGCTACATCACGACCTCCGATCAAGCCCGGTGGTTCGTCGACAAGGGCTACCTGGTGCGGCTCCAGAGCGGTCGGGGCTACGAGCTCAAACGAATGTCTCACCCGTATGCTCGACCCGAGGTAGCCCTGTTCATATCGCGTCTCGGAGCTCAGTACCGGAAGGCGTGCGGTGAGAACCTCGTCGTGACGAGCCTGACGAGGCCGACCACGCGACAACCCAGAAACGCTTCCTCCCGGTCCGTTCATCCGACCGGCATGGCGATGGACCTGCGGAGGACCAATCGCCAGGCGTGCCGCTCCTGGATGGAGAACACCCTCCTGAACCTGGAGGGGGCGGGAGTGCTCGAGGCCACGTACGAGCGGCGACCGCCTCACTATCACGTGGCCCTGTTCCCGAAGCAGTACGAGGAATACGTGACCAAGCTCGCGAGCGCCGGGTCCATGGCCAGTTCAGGTGACGTCGAGTACCGGGTGCGAAGTGGCGACTCGCTGTGGGCTATCGCCCAGAAGCATGGAACGGACGTCTCCAGTCTTCGCGCCGCCAACGGTCTGAGAGGAAGCCGGATCTACGCCGGACAGGTCCTCACCGTCCCGACGAGCCGATAGGCCGACTTCCTACCCCCGGGGACAGGTCTGATACCCGGCAGTCACCACCGATTTCACTGGGTCATTGTGTCAGGACGTGGGCGCGATTGTCTCCACCGTCCCTTGTTACAAATAGTGCAAGACGCCAACGACATGTTGCACAACGTTTTATGTGATTCAGAAGCTGTCGGCGACGGTACGTTTCTTGCTTGTGAAAAATGGTGCACACCCCTCTTCGCCTGACTGACGGGCGGGCTATCCTCGCGGGCCCGCCACAGCACCACTAGGCCGGGTCGTCCCTCCTCCGCCCGAGCACGAGCAACTCTCGGGTCACCCCCCTGACCGGACCGTTGAGACAGAATCCCGTAGATCTCTCACGGGGAGGGATGGGATGATCGCTGCTGAACTGACGATTCCGGCCCGATCGCGGCTGGCGCAGGAGATCCTGCTCGAGAGCGGTCAGAACGTGAACCTGTGCTATCAGTGCAGCAAATGCGGGGCCGGCTGCCCGGTGTCGTACGCCATGGACTACTCGCCCGTCCAGCTCATTCACGCCATTCGTCTCGGACTCGATGACCTCGTATTGAGCAGCCGCACGATCTGGCTGTGCGCGTCCTGTGAGACCTGCACCGCACGGTGTCCGCAGGACGTGGAGGTCGCCAAGGTCATGGACGCGGCCAAGATCCTCGCCGTGCGGAG
>JBDGXI010000255.1:0-5420 GCA_039584685.1 Gemmatimonadota bacterium
AGCTGCTTCACGCGGCGGGTCATGGAGCCGGTGTGCCAGTGCTCCAGCACCCGTCCCGTGCACAGCCAGAACGGGTACTCGTCGTCCGGTTCTTCGGCCGGCCGATGCCACGGGCGGATCCAGAACGCCGCCTTCTCTCCGTATCCCTTTGCCTTGTAGAAGTGGACGCCCCGATCCTTCTTCACGTACGGGTCGTGTCCCGCCGCGTACCGGTACCGGGTCTCGACGCCATCGACTACGGGCCACAGCATGCCCCGCGTCTGCTCGAGCTGCTCGTACGAGGCGACATCCTTCCCGAGTCCGAGCGTGAAGCTCCGGTACTCCTCGTACATCGGCTTGTGCCAGTCGTCCTCGGGCCACGGGAACAGGTGCTCCATCCCCATGCGCCTGGCGACTTCGATGATCTGCCAGGCGTCCTCGGTCGCCTCACCCGGCGGATCCGCGGCCTTGTGCCAATGCTGCGTGCGCCGCTCGGTGTTCCCGAACACGCCCTCGCGCTCGACCCAGGCGGCGCAGGGCAGCACCAGGTCGGCGACCTCGGTGGTGGGTGTGGGATAGATGTCGCTCACGATCAGAAAGCGTCCGTCACCCGGCGTGCGCCTGATCCGGTTCAGGTTCGGGATGCTGACCCACGGATTCGTGGTCTGCGTCCACATCACCTTGACCTCGCCGCGCATGAAGGCGCGGAACATGTCCATCGTGTGCAGGCCGGGCTTCGGGTTGATCGTGCCCGATGGGACACCCCATATCTCCTCGGCCTTGGCCCTGTGTTCCGGGTTCATCACGACCATGTCCGCCGGCAGTCGATGCGCCAGAGTTCCGACCTCGCGCACCGTGCCGCAGGCCGACGGCTGACCGGTGAGGCTGAACGGATTGGCGCCCGGGCGGCTGATCTTGCCCGTGATCAGGTGGAGGTCCGTGATCAGGTTGTTCATCCAGGTGCCGCGCGTGTGCTGGTTCACGCCCATACACCAGGTGCTGACCGTTCCGCGGCCCGGGTCGCCGTACATCTCGGCCAGGGCATGGATCTGCCCTACCGGTACGCCCGACACCTCACTCACGTGTTCCGGCGTGTAGTGGGCGAGGAACTCCTCGAGCTCGGCCAGCGAGGCATCCCGTCCCTGGTCCTTGAACCGGTAGTGCTCGGCCGGCCCGTCTGACGGATCGAGCCCCAGGCCGTCCTCGCCCCACGAGCCGAACCCGATCTGGTCGATGTCCTCTATGCCGCGCTTGAAGACCACGTTCTCGTTCAGGAAAGCGCGGCTGATCTTCCCGTCGCGCACGAGCAGGTGGAGGATCCCGTTGGCCAGCGCGAGATCGCTGCCCGGGATGAACTCCACGTACATGTCCGCGTAGTCCGTGGTCGGCGTGCGCCGCGTCCCGATGTCGACGATCCGGACGCCCGGGTTCTTCCTCTTGTTGGCGAGGATGCGGGAGAACAGCACCGGGTGCATCTCGGCCATGTTGTTGCCCCAGAGGATGAAGTCATCGCCGACTTCGAAATCCTCGTAGCACCCCATGGGCTCGTCGCTCTGGAACTGCGTCATGAACCCGGTCACGGCGGAGGCCATGCACAGGCGGGCGTTCGGCTCGACGTTGTTCGACTTCAGCCCGGCCCGGAACCACTTGGAGGCCGCGTACCCGTCGAACACCGTCCACTGGCCGGAGCCGTAGATGGCCCAGCGCCTCCTGGTACTTCTCGGCGATCAGGTCGAGCGCCTCGTCCCACGAGATGCGCTTCCACCCATCGCCGTCCCGCAGCATCGGGTACTTGAGTCGGTCCTCACCGTACAGCATGCCGGGCAAATGGTAGCCCTTCACGCACAGCAAACCCCGGTTCACGGGGCTCTTCTCGTCGCCGCGTACCGTGACGACCTTGCCCTCCTTGACCCCCACCTCCACTCCGCACCCGGTGCCGCAGTACCGGCAGGGCGCCTTGCTCCAGGTGAGATCGTTCTCGTCGACCCCGTCGCCGCTCGCGGCGAGACGGCTCCCCGCTTCCTGGTCCGCACACGAGAAGGCGGCCAGGCCGGCGGTCGAGGCTCCCACGGTCTTGAGGAAGTTTCTGCGTCTCATGACGAATCGTCCCTATTCAGTTTCTCTCGGCGGTTCCGTACCGGCGCTCCATCTCCTCGCGGATCCGGGCCGCTGCTTCTTCGGCGCCTTCCTCGAACCACAAGTGCTCCGGTCGAGCGAGGACATCGTCCACCACCTGCTCCACGGCCGCTGCCTGCGAACGCAGTCCCGTTTCGCGAGCGTGCTCGACGATCTCACGTGCCTGCGGGATCAGCTCCATGTAGAAGCGCTCCGCGACCTCGTACATGCCGTGCCAGTGTGTGTAGTCCGGGGCCATCATCGAGGCTCCGTGACGTGCCCGTCGTCCCTCGTGATGCCACAGGTAGAACCACGTCCACTCGATCTCCTCGTCGAAGTTCGTCGGCGTGCGGAGATCGTTCTGGACCAGGGCGGTCATGATTGCCAGGCCCGGCTTGGCGAACTTCTCGTTGTACAGGATGACCAGGTCGTCGTACTGCTCGTAGAAAGAATTGACGTACCCGTCCGAGTGGCAGTGCGAGCACACTTCCTTCATCCGGTCGCGCTTCTGTTCCGCCGAGTCGTGGATCAGCGAGCGGCGCGTCTCGGGATCGGTCTCGGTCACTATCTCGTGGTTGATGTCGGTGTCCATCACCCGGCTGACCGGAGGACGATTGGTCCAGGAGATGCGCTCGCCCGGATCGTGCGTGATCCGGCCGCCGTTCCTGATGTTCCCTGACATGTGGCAGGTGGCGCAGGTGGGAGCCGAAGCGTAGTCCACCCCGAGGATCCACTCCTCGTTGTCCAGGTTCAACTCTTCCTTGAGGTCACGGAAGGCGATCCCGTGCTTGGACTCCTCGTAGATCTCCTTCTGCGGGTGGTCCGGCCCCAGGTGGCACTTCCCGCAGTTCTCGGGCTGACGCGCCCGGCGGGGCGAGAAATCGTGCCGGCTGTGACATGCCGCGCACGAACCACGTGAGCCGTCCAGGTTGAGGCGGCCAATTCCCGTGTTGGGCCAGGTGCCCGCATACAGCAGCGGCTTCCCGTCCTCGTCCCGGGCGATCCGGCCCACCGCGTCGAGGTCGGTGGGTCGGCCATCGGCGTCAGGCGCCAGGTCGTCCACCGTGATCAGGCCTCCGTCGTCGGCGGCTTCGATCGCCACCTTCGCTCCGTGACACTGCTGGCAGCCGGAGTACGCGCTCGCGAGGCCGTTTACCATGTCGACGGCCTTACCCGGGGTCGGGGAATGCGGATTGAAGTCGATCCGCGATCCTTCCACCGTCTCGGCGAGGAAGTTGTCCAGCGAGGCCAGGATGTTGCCCGCCGCCGCATGGTGGCTCTGTGCGAACTCGGACTGCTCGTGGTCGTGGCAGCGCGCGCAGTCGAGCGGTGTGACCACGGTCGCGATCTGCTCACCGTGATGCAGGTAGCTGTCCGCTTCCTCACGCTCGGCCGTGTGGCACTCCACGCACCCCACACCACTCTCGGCGTGCGTGGATCCCTCCCAGTGCGCGACGATCCCCGGATTCTCCTCCGCGTGGCACTCGACGCATTCACGCGAAGAGGCGGGAACGGACACGTGCGGCGCCCGGATGCCCGCTTCTTCCGCCTTACGCGCCGTCTCCATCCACTGGACGAGGACGAGCGAGAGCAGGAACAGGCCGCCGAGGGCGGCGATCACGATTCGCTTGGTCTCGAGAGTCATGTAGGATCCCCTGAACTCAGTGTCTGGCGAATGCTTCCCAAAGGGTGAGGCCGACGATGACCAGGACTCCGAAGATCCCGATCCACACGCTGGCTTCCTTGAACCGCGTGTTCTTGCGGATCCACCCGTCGATGAAGGGCCATCCGAACATCACGAACACGATGAAGCCCATACTCAGAATCGCGGCCGTGCCACTGAACAGCTTGAGCCACCGGAAGGCCACGTAGAAGAACCACTCCGGCTTGATCACCTCGGGCGTCTGAAGCGGGTTCGCTTCGGGTCCGAGCGAGGCCGGTAGAATCGTGGCCAGCGCGCTCAGCACGACCATCAGCACGAGGCCGATCAGGATCTCGGTATACAGGTGGTCCGGGAAGAAGTTGAACGTCTTCTGCACGCCCTCGTCTTCATCCTGGAACTTGAACTCGGTCACGCCCTGCAGCCGGATGATCGAGATGTGCACCACCAGCAACATGATGATGGTGACCGGCAGGACCGCGGCGTGCAGTATGAAGAACCGTGACAGGGTCGACTGATTGTAGGCGTCGCCCGCCAGCATCATCCGCTTCATGAACGTGCCGACGAAGGGAAGGGAGTCGGCGATGTTGGCGCCCACCGTGGCTCCCCAGAAACTGAGCTGCTCGTATACCAGGCTGTATCCGGTGAAGCCGGTCATCAGGGTGGCGAACAACAGGCACATTCCGACGATCCAGTTGATCTCGCGCGGCTTGCGGTAGGCACCGGTGAAGAACACGCGGATCTGGTGCAGGATGACCGCCACGATCATCAGGGTGGCGGCCCACTTGTGCACGCTCCGGATGTACCAGCCGAACGATACCTCCCGCGTAATGTACTCGACCGACTCGTACGCGGTCGTAGGGGAGGCTTCGTAGTAGAACGCCAGAAGGATGCCTGTGAAGATCTGGACGATGAACAGGTAGGCAGGCGTGCCGCCGAGAGCGAACCACCACCGCTTGAGATGATACGGTACCGGTTCATTCGTCAGCTCTCGGAACTGCTGGCCGGAGACCGGGAGGCGATCACCCAGCCATCTGCGAAGGCCCATCAGGTCGTCCTCTTGCCGTCACCGCATCCCAGGCATGGGTCGTGGCCGGGTCCCGAGATCGGTTCCTCGTCCTCGATGATCCCCGCCTGGTGGATCGGCTCGCCCTCCCCCTCGGTGAACTGGGGCGGCGGCACGGCGATGTGCAGTAACCCGTCCGCAACCTTCAGCTCGTAGCGCGGCAGCGACTGGCCGGCCTCTCCCGGTGGTCCAGCCGTCGCCACGCCGCTCGGTTCGAACACCCCGTTGTGACACGGACAGAAGAACCGGTCGTTCTGCGCCTCCCACCGGACCTGGCAGCCCAGGTGCGGGCAGGTACTTGAGAGCGCTATGAAATCATCCGATCCACCGTCACGGGCCAACCGCGTGATGTTGATCGTCTCACCCGAGGGACCGCGATACCGGATCGCCTCGCCGACGTCGATGCCGCGGATCTCGGAGACGAACTGCCACATCACCTCGCCCGTGCGAGACGGATACAGGTATCGGCCGGCAATGGCCGCGAACCCTCCGTAGCCGCCGACCACCCCGGCAGTCATCGCGACCCTGGAGGCGTTCTTGATGAAACCCCTTCTATCGGGGTCTTCGACAGGGGATTGGCCGTCGGGCCTCGCGTCGTCC
>JBDGXI010000256.1:0-2884 GCA_039584685.1 Gemmatimonadota bacterium
GTCTGAATCCAGGTGTCGATCACGTCCTGCGTGAATACGTCGCCACGCAGCAGGAACTCGTGGTCCGCTTCCAGGGCGTCGAGCGCCTCACCGAGCGTGGCAGGAGTTCGCCCGATCGACTTCCCCCGCTCGGTGGCGGCAAGCGCGTAGAGGTCTTCGTCAACCGGATCCGGAGGTTCGATGTCGCTGAGTACGCCATCCATACCGGCCATCAGGAGGGCCGCGAAACCCAGGTATGGGTTGCACGAAGGATCTGGAGTCCGGAACTCGATCCGTTTGGCTTTCGGGCTCCGGTTCCGGCCTGAGAAGATCAGGTTCATCGGCGCCTCGTAGCCAGGCACCAGGCGGCGATAGGAATTCGTCGTCGGTGCGCAGATGGCGCACAGAGCCGGCGCGTGCTTCAGGAGTCCACCGATGAACTGGAGGGCGAATGGACTCAGGTCCGCGTAGCCGCCCTCCCTGTAGAACAGGTTCTGCCCATCCTTCCACAGGCTCACGTTCATGTGCATTCCCGAGCCGTTCTCCTGTAGTAGCGGCTTCGGCATGAACGTCGCTGTCTTCTTGTACCGATCGACCACGTTCTTGACCGTGTACTTGTACTTGATCGCCGCGTCGGCCTGCAGAAGCAAAGTGCCGAAGCGGAACCCGATCTCGCACTGACCGGCCCAGCTCCGTCTGCAGACCTACCTCCTGCAGGACGTTGGAGATCTTGGAGCGCAGATTGTTGTACTGGTCAATCGGCGGCGCAGCGAAGTACGCCTGCTTGCGACCGGCCTGGTGCCCGAGGTTCGGAACGCCTTCCTGCCCCCCGGCGCTCCAGAAGGCAGCCGCGCTGTTCAGGAAGTAGTACCCGTGCTGCGTGGCCTGATCGAAGCGGACGTCGTCGAACACGAAGAACTCAATCTCCGGCCCGAAGAACACCTGGTCCGCGACTCCCAGCGATCGCGCGAGTCGCTCGGCCCGGCCGGCGATCCCGCGGGGATCACGCGAGTACGGGGCTCTTCGTATCGGGTCGGCGATGTCGCAGAACACGGAAAGGGCGGGGTCGTCGAAGAACGGATCGCGAAAGACCGACGCAGGATCCGGCATCAGCAGCATGTCGCTCTCGCTGATCTTCTGGAAGCCCTTCACCGAAGACCCGTCGAACGCGAATCCAGTCCGGAACGTGTCTTCGTCCACCACTTCCGTCGGGACGGTCAGGTGCTGGAGCGTTCCCAGCAGGTCGACGAATTTCAGGTCGAGAAACCTGATTCCGTCCTCGCGGATCATCTTCATGACGTCGCGCGCCGTGGCGCGCTGGTCTCTGCCCATCAGTGTCCCCCCGTCACGACAGAATCCGCGGACCGCGCTCGCCGCTCCATATGCTGATCACATCGTGGAGCTCGGTGACGAAGATCGATCCCCACCCCCCGACCTGGTGAGCCCCATCGGAGATCGCCGTGATAGCCCTCTCGAGATCGGCGTCCGTCACGGCGACCTCGAGTCGCACGCGCCGGAAAAGGTTGACCTTCTGCTCCACTCCCCGGTACTTACGCTGCTCGGTACGGGGCGCCGTCCCCATGACAGTCGTGGCGGTAAGCTTCACGAATCCCGCCTCGTGTAGCGAGGTCTTGACTGCCGGGAGCTGCTCCGGACGGATCAGGGCGACGACCAGCTTCATGGCCCGGTCCTTCCCATCAATCAGTGGTGAAGATCTGGAAGCCGCTGTACGACTCCAGACCGTGCTCATCGATGTCGAGCCCGCGGAGCTCTGTCTCGTGCGAGACGCGAAGACCCACGACCGAGTCGATGGCCTTGAAGACAACCCACATCACGACGGCTACGAAGCTGAGGCAGGCTACGACGCCGAGGCTCTGAATCCCCAATTGCCCGAAACCGCCGCCAAAAAACAGGCCGTCAGCCGGAGAGCCGAGCGCGGCCTGGCCGAACAGGCCCACAGCCAGCGTACCCCAGATTCCGACCATTCCGTGTACGGGAAACGCGCCCACCGGATCGTCGATTCCCAGGCGGTTGAGGAGCTCGATTCCGTAGACGATCAGGATTCCGCCGGCGGCTCCGATCCACAGCGCGCTGCCCGTGCCCACGACGGCACAGGGCGCTGTGATCGCCACCAGCCCGGCGAGCGCGCCGTTGAGGGCGATCGTCAGGTCCGGCTTCCCGTACCGAACCCACGCGAAGAGCATGGCCACGATGGCGCCCATGCTCGGTGCGAGCGTCGTGTTCATGGCAATGCGGGCGACGAGGTCAGGTTCGGCCATTCCCAGCGTGGAACCCGCGTTGAAGCCGTACCAGCCAAACCACAGGACCAGGACACCGAGGGTGGCGAGGGGCATGCTGTGTCCCAGGATTACGTTGGAAGAGCCGTCCTCGTTGAATCGGCCGAACCGCGCGCCTAGCATCCAGGCACCGACAAGGGCACTGATGCCGCCGACCGCGTGTACGACAGTGGATCCCGCAAAGTCGTGGAAGCCGAGGCCGGCTAGCCAGCCTCCACCCCACACCCAGTGTCCGACGACCGGGTAGACGAACGCGGAGATTATGAAAGAGTAGGCCAGATAGGCCGTGAACTTCATGCGCTCAGCCACTGCGCCCGCCACAATCGTCGCGGCAGCGCCCGCGAACACGGCCTGGAAGAGCCAGAAGGCCTCGAGCGGCACGCCCTCCACCGGCGACTCGACCCCGATCAGAAACCAACCGTGGGTGCCAAACAGCGGTCCCTCGCCACCGTACATGATGGCGTAGCCGAAGATGAGGTAGCCCAGGGCGGCGAAGCAGAAGTCCAGCACGTTCTTCGTGAGCACGTTCGCCGCGTTCTTCGTGCGGACGAGTCCCGTCTCCAGCATGCCGAAGCCGGCCTGCATGAAGAACACGAGGAAGGCTGCTA
>JBDGXI010000013.1:0-52437 GCA_039584685.1 Gemmatimonadota bacterium
CTCGCGCAGCGAAACGAGGCGCTGCGGCAGGGTGCCCTGGACATGGTCGACGTATGGACCGATGGCCTGATCGATCCGGGTGCCCGGGTGATGGCCGATCGAGAGGCGTGGATCGTGTCCACCACATCCACTTTCGCCACGTACCACGAGGACATCGCGGGCGGGTGGACCGGAGGCCTGTCGTACGAGCCGGCGCTGGGCGCTCGCTCGGAGCCGACGCAACATGACGGCCTGGATCCGCGAGTAGCAGAGAGAATCACGGCATACGCGTCAGAGGAACGGGTTGCCGAATGGGCGGAGAGGTTGCGCCGCGCTATGAGCGACAATGCCGACAGGGATCGGCGACGTGGATCGACTCAGGCGGGTCCGCAAAGGGATGACCTGGTGATCCGCGCCGTAGTGGAAGACAGCGGTGAAGAGCGGGACCTGGCGATCGCCCTCAGGCTCGTGGAGGCCGATACGCTGCGCGAGAAGCTGGGCCGGGATCCGATCTACCTGCTGGACGACGTGTTCGCCGAACTCGACAGGGATCGGGCCGAACGGGTCGTTCGTTTGCTCGACGAGGGCCGCTCCGGGCAGGTGCTCCTGACCGCCCCCAAGCCGGCGGACGTAGAGCTCAGGGGTGGGAGGCTCGCCCGGTGGAGGATCCGGGAAGGCGTGGTGTTCACGGATGGTTGAGGCACCGTCGGGAAGGTCGCGCCGGGCCAGGTGGCGACGGGGGCCGGGAGACCCGAAGAACCGCAAGGCTCCGCCCGAGAAAGTGGGCGGACTGATCGGTTCGATGTTCGCCCGCCTCGGGATAGCCGAGAAGGTGGAACGTGCCTCGGTCGTCGCCAATTGGGAAGAGCTTGTGGGGGCGCCCATTGCCGCGGTAGCCCGCCCGGTGCGGGTGCAGGGAGATACGCTGTTCGTTGAAGTCGAAAGCGCGTCCTGGCGCATGGAGCTGTCGATGATGCGACCGCAGCTCATGCGGAAGCTGAACGCCGGCAAGCGCCAGGGACGCATAGAGAGAATCGTGTTCGTGCAGGCGGACGGAAGGTATTCGGAGGAACGGGATGGCCAAGGCTAAGAAGAGTGCTGCGCAGGGCAAAGGGGATGGGTATACGTCTCGCCAGATTCAGGTCCTCAAGGGCCTGGAGGCGGTTCGAAAGCGGCCCGGGATGTACATCGGGTCCACCTCGGCGCGCGGGCTGCACCACCTTGTGTACGAGGTGGTGGACAACTCCATCGACGAGGCGATGGCCGGATACTGCTCGAGCATCGAGGCGGTGATACACGACGACGATTCGATCACGGTTTCAGACGACGGGCGGGGCATTCCGGTCGATATCCACCCAACGGAGAAGGTGCCGGGCGTAGAGCTGGCGCTTACCCGACTGCACGCGGGCGGCAAGTTCGACAAGGAATCTTACAAGGTCAGCGGCGGCCTGCACGGCGTGGGCGTGTCCGTTGTGAACGCCCTGTCGGAGAAGCTCGGCGTCGAAGTGAAGCGCGACGGCTTCGTGTGGACACAGAGCTTCCAGCGGGGAGCCAAGGACGGTGAGCTGGCGAAGGGCGAGAAGACGAAGGACTCCGGCACGACGGTTCACTTCGCTCCCGACCACGAGATCTTCACCGAGCTCCAGTACAGCTGGGACACGCTCGCCAACCGACTCCGCGAGCTCGCCTACCTGAACGCCGGCGTCAGCATCACGCTGCGCGACGAGCGACGCACGGACGGCGCTGAAGTGCGCGAAGAACGGTTCCTCTACGAGGGCGGCATCGTCCAGTACGTGGAATACCTGCGCGGCAGCAAGACGCCTCTGCACGACGAGGTGGTCTACCTCAAGGGGGCGCAGGAAGGCACCGAGATCGAGCTCGCCATGCAGTACACGGACGGGTACAACGAGGACACGTTCACGTTCGTGAACAACATCAACACGCACGAGGGCGGCACGCACCTCTCAGGCTTCAAGGCGGCGATGACCCGCACGATCAACGCGTACGGGAGCAAGAACGCCAAGAAGGACGCACCGAGTCTCTCCGGCGATGACGTGCGAGAGGGCCTCGTTGCCGTTCTCTCGGTGAAAGTCCTCGAGCCGCAGTTCGAGGGACAGACGAAGACCAAGCTCGGGAACAGCGAGGTCCGCGGGATCGTCGAAAGCCTGGTGAATGACAAGCTGGGCACGTGGCTGGACGAGAACCCGTCGTCGGCTCGGAGGATCATCGAGAAGGCCGTGCAGGCGGCCCGGGCGCGCGAAGCGGCCCGCAAGGCGCGCGACCTGACGCGCAAGAAGTCGGCGCTGGAGACAGGGGTGCTCCCTGGCAAGCTGGCCGACTGCTCGAGCCGGAACCCGGCGCTGTCAGAGATCTACCTGGTGGAGGGAGACAGCGCCGGCGGCTCGGCCAAGCAGGGCAGGGACCGGGAGTTCCAGGCAATCCTCCCGCTCAAGGGGAAGATCCTGAACGTCGAGCGGGCCCGGATCGACAAGATCCTCTCGAACGACGAGATCCGGGCCATCATCACCGCGATCGGCTCCGGGATCGGAGAAGAATTCACCCTGGACTCGGCCCGGTATCACAAGATCGTCATCATGACGGACGCGGACGTGGACGGAGCGCACATCCGTACCCTGCTGCTCACGTTCTTCTTCCGCCAGATGCAGGAGCTCATCGAGGCCGGATACGTCTACATCGCGCAGCCGCCCCTGTATCGCGTCTACAAGGGTCGCAAGGAGCTCTACTGCTACACGGAGGATGAGAGAGCGCGCGCGCTCAAGGAGTTCGGCAACGGCAAGGGGAAGGGGTCGGTGAACATCCAGCGGTACAAGGGACTCGGCGAGATGAATCCCGAGCAGCTGTGGGAGACCACGATGAACCCGGAGCATCGCACCCTGCTGCAGGTCACGATCGATGAGGCTACAGAGGCGTCACTCCTGTTCGAGCGCCTGATGGGCGGAGATGTTGAGCCCCGGCGCAAGTTCATCGAGGAGAACGCGAAGTTCGTCAGGAACCTGGACGTCTGAGCGACGTGTCGCTCGGACGCCCAGGATTCCGAGCGAAGCGAGGACTACCTGGACGTTTCAGGATTCGCGAGGCGCAGCCGAGCGACTACCTGGACGTTTGAGGAGAGGCCCGGCATGGAAACCAAGCGAACGGTCGTCCCGGCGGCGGAGGAGATTCTCGGCGGGTATTTCCCGGTGCTCGATCACGGCTTCGTGGCCCTGATCGACTACATGGGCACCGACGAGAGCATCGAGCAGGCGGCACGGGTCAGCTATGGCTACGGTACCCGGCACTCGAGCCACACCCGGGGACTCGTTCGCTACCTGCGCCGACACCGGCACACCACGCCTTCCGAGATGGTGGAGCTCAAGTTCCACTGTGCCATGCCGATGTTCGTGGCGCGGCAGTGGATACGACATCGCACGGTTTCCGTGAACGAGTACAGCGGTCGGTACAGCCTGATGCCGCTTCTGTTCTACACGCCCGACTACGAGGACTTCGCCGTTCAGAGCGCCTCGAACCGCCAGGGCAGGGAAGGCGAGTCCGCTTCCCGAGAGGTCTACGAGGAAGCCGTTCGGCGTTGGGAGGAAGTCCGGCGGCACTCGAGCGACGCCTACGGGTGGATGGTCGAGGAGGACGTGGCCCGCGAGCTCGCCCGCATCGACTTGCCTCTCTCGACCTATACCCAGTGGTACTGGAAGATCGACCTGCACAACCTGTTTCATTTCCTCACTCTGAGAGCCGACTCCCACGCCCAGTGGGAAATCCAGGAATTCGCGAGGGTGATGGCCGGAATGATGAAGCGGGTCGCCCCGCTGAGCTACGAGGCGTGGTTGGACTACGAATTCAGCGGCGAGCACATGAGCCACGGCGAGCTCGAAGCCCTCAGAGGACTGATCGATGCCGGGAGTGACCACCTGTGTGCCCGCGACGGTACATCGCTCGATATCGAGGCACTGAAGGGCGCCGGTCTGTCGAAGCGCGAGGCCATCGAGTTGATCGAGAAGTTGCGTCCCGTGGAGCGTCCGGACTTCGAGCTCGACATGTCTAAAATGAAGTCGCCAGAGGAATTCCAATCGCGCATGCAGGCCGCGGTTCCGGGCGATTTCGAGTAGACCGGATCGTCACCCGCGCGGCGCGTGAGGCGGTCGCGCGGCGGCGGGCGGCACTTTTCCTCTAGTCGTCCGTAGAACAACAGTGTCGCGGGGCTGGGATGCGTTTCGTGCACACTCCTGCCGAACCGATGTTCTACCGATCGGGGTCGAGGCGGTGTGAGGCGCGGGGCAGGACAGGAGGGGACGATATGCCGGAAGGGTCACCGGTTCGCAGGGCGGACCGTGGAGGCAGGGACGTCCGATCGGAGCGGGTCCGTGTACCGGCACGATCGCGGTGTCGGTGGCCTCGGGCTGGTTCGGCATCGCTCGCTGTCGCGGTACTCGTGGCGACTTCACCCGGTTCACTCGTCGGGATTACCCAGGATGGGCCGGAGGTTCAGGCGCGCGCCGAAGCGGCCGACCTGAATTCCCTCGCCGAGTCGGGCGGACTGAAGGCCACGGGGGCTTTCCCGTTCGATTATCAGTTCCTCGCTTTCTACGGCGGATCGCCTGATATCGTGGCCTTCTGGGCGGCCGCCAGTGTGGAGGCGGGCCGCATTCGCGGCATATTCGATGGCGGGTGGCGATACTCGCTATCCCTCGGGCTCGAGCTCTTCCAGGACGACTCGCTCGTGGTCGAGCACACGCGGCGCACGGACTTCGTGTTCAGCGGTGAGGTCGCCGACACCACGAGGGACGGATTCCCCCTGCAGACGATGGTGAGCGTGCCGCCCGGCGAGTACGACTACCGCCTGGTGGTCAAGGACCGGAACTGGCCGGACGACCGGTCGGTCAACTTGATCCGGGGAAGCGTGACGGTTCCAGAGTTCGATGTGGCGGGTCCCATGGTCAGCTCGATCGCGGTCGCGGCCGACTCCAGTGGCACGTTCATCCCGGCGGCTGGTGTCGAGCTCCAGTTGAACGCGGCGGCCATCGTGGAGAAGGCGGCACGCCCGTACGTCTATTTCGAGGCTTACGGACTGACTCCCGGGGGCAGCTACCGCGGCGAGATCAGGCTGTCGTCCACCTGGGTGTCGCGTGGCAGGGGAGAGACCTTCACCGGTTCGTACGAGCCGTTCCAGATGCAATACCGCGGCAGTGTACCGGCCGACCCGACGGTACCGGTCCGTGCCGTGATGCGCCTCGATACGCGCGACGCCGAGCCAGGACCATACGAGGTAAGGGTGCGGGTGACGGATCTCGAAACCGGCGAACGAAGTGACGTTCGCAAGGCCGGACTCAAGATTCGCGCGTCCACGAGCCGTTTGGCTCCGATCACGGAGATCGAAGTGCGGACCGAAGGAGGATCCGAGGGAGGATGAGGATGAGGAGAATCCCGTCGGTGTCTTGTCGAATCGTGGCGGTCGCCGCGCTCGCGGCGTTGCTCGGGTCGGTGGTTTCCGCACGGGTCGCCCACGGGCAGACCATGCCAGCCCAGGTCTACTACGAGCTTACCAACGCCGGCTACGAGAAGCTCGCAAAACGGATCTCGAAGAAGCTCGAGCTCCGCGCCGACCCGGATGATGAAGACGTACAGTCGCTGCTCGATCGCTGGGAGCGCGAAGAGGGCGGGCCGGATAGCGGGTGGGACTACGTCGTCGTGACGAGGCTGTGGCTGCGCGCAGGCCGCGCGGCGCCGGCCGAGATGGCCCTCGCCGTGGCCGAAGCTTCGGGAGAAGTTCCGCCGTCGATCCTCCTGCTAGACCAGGCGCGGGTGGCGTTCCTGGCGGGCCAGAGGGACCTGGCGACCGAAGCTTACTGGAAGGGCTGTGAAGACGCCGGGGAGACGGCCTACAAGGAGTACTGGCTTGACGTCGAGGCGCTGGCCACGCCCGCAGAGCTGGCGGACTGGGACCGATTCCGCCGACTCCCGATCACGCAGACCGACCTGTGCCGTCACCTGAGGGTGTTCTGGAACGAGCGGGTGCTCGCTTCGGCGATGGAGCTGGACGAGCGCATGTCGGTTCACTACGCGCGCACCCGATTCGCCCTCGACAACTATCGACGCCGCGGCAACAAGAAGGGACCGACGTTCTCGAACCGGCTGGGCCGGCCGACCAACTCGGCGTACGACGATCGTGGCCTTCTGTACGTTCGGATGGGCGAGCCGGATCGGACCACCTCATTCGGTGGAAACCCGGCCATAGGTCAGCAGGCGGTGAGTGCTGAGTGCTACCAGCCGAACGAGAGCTGGGCGTACGACTACCCGGGCACGACCCGGGTGTATCATCTCTCGACCCTGACGGGCACGGACGACTACTGGCTGATCGAGAATCTGGGGCTCGTGTATCGCTGCGGTAACCCGGCGGCTTCGATCGCCGGTTCCGAGGGCGCCATGATTACGGGCGTCCTCTCTCCCGTGAACGAGAACCGCTTCGTGGCTCTGGGACCGGCAGCGGCCCTGGTGCTGCAGGACCTGTATCGATCGCGTCAGGGGATGGATCCCCGCTATGCGCAGGTCGCCCAACAGATGCACGATCAGTCGGGGCTGCACGACTTCAACCTGACCGGCGGCATTTCGACGGGTTCGGAGGCGCTCGATGCCCAGAGGGTCCTGGCTCGGGAGCGGGACTGGACGGCGGCGGACGGCATGTTCACCGTCGATTCGGTCCCCGATCGACCCCCCGTAGCGGCCGATACGCGCCTGCTCGTAGAAGAGCTTCAGTTCCTCAGCCCGCAGGGCGGGACGAACCGCGTGTGGCTGAACTCGGTCGTCGAGGGCGAGAGACTCACACCCGCGCGGACGGCGGACGGACAGTACCGGTACCGGGTGGACGCGCGCTGGATCGTGGTGGACGGCGTTGGGGAAGTCCAGGTCTTCAACACGTCCTCCGAGGCGACAACGCCCAGACAACTCGGTCGCGACGAGAGTCTTCCCGTTCGCATGGCTGCCGATCTGCCCACCGGTCAGTATCGCTACTCCTTCATCGTGCGTGACGCTCGGATCCCCGCCGGGCAGGAGAAGCGTTCAGGGAACTACCGCCGGGTCGACCTGACCGTCCGGGAGCTCGGGGCGGGCGCACCCGCCCTATCGGATGTCGTGGTCGCCGCGGATTCGGGGGGCACGTGGTCGCCCGGGAGCGGGATCCGACTGCGTCCGAGCCCGTCTCATCTTACGGGCGCGGACGGAGTGGCCTGGGTCTACTTCGAGGTCTACAACTTGACTGCGGGTGGCGAATACACGACGAGCATTCGTCTCGAGCCCGAAGACGGGGGGAAGGAAGCCGTATTCGAGCTTTCGTTCCCCAGTGACGGAGCCACCGACCTGAGCCGGACGTCGAGGCGGCTGCTTCGGGTGGATCTCGGAGACACCGAGCCCGGCCGATACGTAATGCAGGTGATCGTGACCGATAGCGCGACCGGCGCTTCCACGCTGCCGTACTACACGCCGGTGACGGTCAACCGCACTCCCTGATCGGAGGAAGGCCGTGATGCCTAGAGTCGCGGCCGCTCCCAGGCGCGAAGGAGGTGTGCGCCGGGCCCTGATATGTGCCCTCGTCGGCGTCTCGTGCATGCCGTCTGTGGCGCCGGGCCAGACCATGCCCGCGCCCACGTATCACGAACTCGTGTCAAAGGGCCACGACCGCCTGGCTCGCGACCTGACCCGTCGCCTCGATCTCGGCTCCCATCCCGACCGTGACGACGTCGAGGACTTTCTCGATCGGTGGAACAGAGACGCGGACGGACCCCAGACCGGCTACGACTGGCTGGCGGTCGCCCGCCTGTGGCTCCGAGCCGGGGACGCGAAGCGGGCGGAATCGGCTCTCGAAAGGGCCGAGGAGGGGATTCCGGAAGCTCTGTACGTGTTCGACCGGGCCCGAATCGCGTTTCTGCGAAACGAGGTCTCCGGCGCCGCTGACTACTGGGCGGCGTGCGGCATAGCGGACGAGACGGCAGCCATCGAGATGTGGCTGGACGTGGAGGTCCTGGCGACGCCCGAGGAGCTGCGGGCATGGGACGGCTTCCGCACCCTGCCGGCGGGAGATCGGGACGACTGCGCCTTCTTCAGGAGGATGTGGAACCGTCGCGCCGCTGCCTCGGGGACCGACGTCGACGAGCGGATCCTCGAGCACTACCGGCGCACGCGACACGCCTTGGACGAATACCGGCGCCGCGGCCGCGTGAGGCCCCGCTTCTCCGTGCGGCTGGGCCGACCGTCGAACGCCGTGTACGACGACCGGGGGCTGCTTTACGTGCGCATGGGGGATCCCGACGAAGTTGCCATCCACGGCGGGGGCGAGTGCATCGAGCCCAACGTGTCGTGGGCGTACGATCGTCCCGGCGGGTTCCGAGTGTACCACCTCTCCCCGCTAGGCGGTACCGACGACTGGTATCTGCTGGAGAACCTGGCCATGGTGTACAGGTGCGGCGCCTGGGACAGGAACCCGATGGTGGCGGCCTCGCCTCTTCTGCTGGATGTGCCCGGGCCGGCGTTCCACGACCTGTACATGTCGCGCATGGGTCTCGATCCGGCGTACGCCCGGATCGCCAATCAGGCGCTGAACTTAGCCGGGGATCAGTTCGTGGGCTCTCGATTGGCCGAGTCCCTGACCCAGGAGCGTGACTGGACGTGGGAAGATGGGGGATACGCGGTCGCCAGCGTGCCGGAACGACCGGCGGTGGACCTGGGTGTGGACTTCGGACTCGAATGGCTCCGGTTCCGAGCCCCGCGCCCGGGGCTCACGCGCGTGTGGCTCAACGGCCTCGTCGCGGCATCAGCCCTCACGTCCGCCCTCGAGAGAGACCGGAACGTGTTCCGGGTACAGGCCGTGTGGACGCTCCTGGACGAGACCGGCCTGTCGTACCGGCGCATCCCGGCGTCGTTCGACCTGCCGGTTACCGGGGAGTTGGACGATGAAGCAGGCCTGTCGCTCCGCCTCTCGACAGATCTTCCCCCGGGGACCTACCGGTGGATGTTCGTCGTATCGGACGCGAACTCGGATGTGGAAACGGAGGGAGAAAAGGTCCGAGGAGGCTATGCGAGCGGGGAGGTGACCGTCCGGGACATGGGAACCGATCTTCCGGTCCTGTCCGATGTCGCAGTGTCGCTGGACTCGACCGGGGCCTGGTCGCCGGCTCCCGGCATCAGCCTCAATCCGACTCCCGCCCACGTCACTGGAGACGACGGCGTCGCCTTCATTTTCTACGAGGCCTACAACCTCACATGGGGCGGCCGGTATGAAACTAGAGTCGTGCTGGAACCCGAAGCGGGCGGCCGAACATTCGATCTGTCCTACCCGGGCACCGCACCGGCGGGGGTCGGGATCGTGACCCGTGGATACCTCAGGGTCGACCTGTCAGCCTCGGCCCCCGGCCGATACGCGATGTCTGTCACCGTACGGGACCTGACCAGTGGACACACGACGCTGCCGATTCGTACCGACATCCTGGTGAATACGAACTGACGCGCTCGACTCGCTAGAGCTCGAACTCTCCCTGGGAGAGGCCCTCCGAACCGGGCCCAGCCCACTCTGGATCCGGAGCGATTCCATCCAACCGGGATTCCGCGGCTGCCATCGAATCGACCCCTTCGTCGTCCGAATCGAGATCATTCCCTTGCTCGGGCTTCGCGCCTGACGAGATGCGCAGGGGGTGCAGGTCGACGACTGGCCCGGCGCGCCCGCCGAGGGCTTCGATCTTCACCGAGGTGCCCCGCCGCGGCTTGACGGGAAGGGTCTCCACTGCCACCGGAACGACCTCTCCAGACTCCATCTCGCACATCCCCAGATCTCCGGGATGTACCGCGAGCACGCCGACGAGCTGACCCGCACGGTCGGTGTCCGGTAGAAGGGCCATTCCTTTGCCGGCCCTGCCCTGGCGCTTCAGATCGGTGAACGGGACGCGCTTCCCGAATCCGCTCGCCCCGATCACCAACAGCTCGCTGTCCCGCCGGGGCGCCAACGCGGCCACGAGCACATCGCCCTTTCCCACCTCGATTCCGCGGACCCCCTTGGCCGTCCGCCCCATCGACCGAATCCCGTCCTCGGCGAACCGAATCGCCAGGCCACCTCGAGTGGCGAGCAGCAGGTCTCCCGTCCCCACGCTCGGACGTACCATCATCACTTCATCATCGCCGGCCAGCCCCATGGCCTTGATCCCGCCGCCTCTCACGTTCGAGTACTCGGACAGCGCCGTGCGCTTGACCTGGCCGTCCCGGGTGACGAACAGCAGGAACTTTTCTTCGTCGAACTCGGGTACGGGGACGACGGAGACGATTCGATCGCCGGCTGCCAGTTCCACGACGTCGGAGATCGGCTTCCCACGCGAGCTGCGCGTGCCGCGAGGAAGATCGGCGACGGCCACGGAATGGACGCTGCCGCGGGCAGTGAAGAGCAGAACCGCAGTGGAACCGCGCGCCACGAAAGCCTGTCGGACGAAATCACCATCTCGCTCGGCCATGGCCTCGGCACCGGACATGCCCCCGCTGCCGCGCACGGCCTGGGCCTTCGCGTAGCCCAGACGGCTGATCATCACGAGCGATGACTCGCCGCCCTCTCCGGCCGGGAGAGGGAACGTCTCGCCTTCGTCCAGGATCTCTGTCCGCCGGTCGTCTCCGTAGCGAATGGTGAGCTCCGCGAGCTCCGATCGGAGCAGGTCTCGCCGTGCCGCGTCCTCGTCAACCAGGTGGCGCAGCTCTTCGATGCGGCCCTGGAGAGCGTCGAGCTCCTCGATCAGCTTCTTCCGTTCCAGCTGCGTGAGACGAGCGAGGCGCATGGCCAGGATGGCGTCGGCCTGGCGCTGCGTGAGACCGAACTCCGCGCACAGGCGATCCGCTGCCGACTTGGGCGAGGTCGAAGCCCGGATAAGCTCGATCACTCGGTCGATGTGCTCGAGGGCCGCGAGAAGACCCTCCAGGACATGTGCCCGGTCCTCCGACCCGTTCAGCTCGAACACGGCTCGCCGACGTATCACGTCCAACCGGTGGTCCACGAAGCACTGCAGGGCCTGCTTCAGGTCCAATTGCTCGGGTTTTCCATCCACCAGGGCCAGCATGATGACGCCGAAGGTGCTCTTCAGCTGCGTCTTCAGAAACAGCGTATTGACCAGCTTCTTCAGGTTCGCGTCGCGCTTCAGCTCGATGACGAGGCGCACCCCGTCCCGGTCCGACTCGTCGCGCAGGTCGGTGATCGCATCGACACGACCGGAGCGGACGATCTTGGTGATCTGTTCGATCACCCGTGTCTTGTTGACCTGGTAGGGAAGCTCCGTGACGACCAGCGATTGCTTTCCGTACATGCCCTCTTCGAGATGCATGCGCGCCCTCATTTCGATGAGGCCACGACCCTTGCGGTACGCATCTCCGATCCCCTCCCAGCCCCAGATGTAGCCGCCGGTCGGGAAGTCAGGTCCCTCGATGAGCTCCACGAGGTCGTCCACGTTGCACTCTGGGTGCGTCACCAGATGGTCCGCAGCCGCGGTCAGCTCCCGCAGGTTGTGCGGCGGAATCTTCGTGGCCATCCCGACGGCGATGCCGTCTGATCCATTCAGCAGGAGGTGGGGAAGGCCCGCTGGAAGTGAAGTGGGTTCCTGCAGCCGACCGTCGAAATTCGGCACGAAATCGACCGTGTCATGGTCGATATCCGTCAGCAGCTCCATCGCGATCGAAGCGAGCTTCGCTTCGGTGTACCGATAGGCCGCGGCGCTGTCTCCGTCGATCGAGCCGAAGTTTCCCTGCCCGTCCACGAGCGGGTAGCGTAGCGAGAATTCCTGTACCATTCGAACCAGAGTGTCGTAGACGGCACTGTCCCCGTGCGGGTGGTACTTGCCGATGACATCGCCGACGACGGTGGCGCACTTCTTGTGCTCTCGCGCCGGAAGGAGGCCCAGCTCGTACATGGCGTAAAGGATGCGCCGATGCACGGGTTTGAGGCCGTCCCGGGCGTCCGGAAGGGCGCGCTGAACGATGACGCTCATGGAATAGTCGATGAAGGAGTCGCGGAGCTCCTCCTCGATCAGGCGAGTGACGATTCTCTCGTTGCGGGCGGTCGTTTTCACTGTGAGACGGCGCTTTCTTTCGGAACGTGGAAGGTCCGGATCGAGTACACGATCGGATTGTCGCGGGGCGCGTCACGGGGCACAAGAGTCGGTAAGCTCGCTCGGCCGCGGCGCTCCGCGGTCGCCGGCCCGAACATTCGGGGCACGTCAGCCGATCAGGAGGTCTACGGTCTCGCGCTGCGGATCACTGGGAGCGGAAGGCACGGCCAGTACGGTCGCCGGCGCCCGATCGTCCTCGGGGACGTGGAGAACCATGACACCAGCAGCCGGAGTCGAACCCGGGTCGAACGGACGCGCCCTGCCGGACGCATCGATCTCCAGCGGGCGGCCTGAGGTAAACCGGCCGGCGAGCCACGTCCCGTACTCGAGCCAGGCGGCGATCGCGTCGGCCTCACCCGCGGCGATCGCCGGCTCGAGGTCTTCGCGGTACCGGCGGCTCGCCTCCTCGAATGCCACCGGGTCCGCCTGCTTCAAGCGAACGAGGAGCCTGCGGTAGGCCGGTCGCATGTCGGCGAGTCCAGCCCGTTCCAGCGCCTCGTCCGTCCGGTCCCGAGCCCGATCTTCACTCACCGGCAGCCATCGAGTTGAGGAACTCGGTGTTGTCGGCGGTCCTCTTCAAGCGCTCGATGAGGAACTGGATCGCCTCGGCCGGCGGCATGTCCGCCAGGAAATTCCGAAGCAGGTAGATACGATTCAGCTCGACTTCGTCGAGGAGCAACTCCTCGCGCCTCGTGCTGGACCGATTGACGTCGATTGCCGGGTAGATCCGCTTGTCCGCGATCTGGCGGTCCAGGAGTACTTCGCTGTTCCCCGTTCCCTTGAATTCTTCGAAGATGACCTCGTCCATGCGGCTTCCCGTTTCCACCAGGGCGGTGGCGATGATCGTCAGACTGCCGCCTTCCTCGATGTTACGAGCGGCTCCGAAGAAGCGTTTGGGCTTGTGCAGGGCGTTCGCGTCGACCCCGCCGGACAGGATCTTCCCGGAGTGGGGGACGGTCGTGTTGTAGGCTCGCGCCAGCCGCGTGATCGAGTCCAGGAGGATGACGACGTCCTTCTTGTACTCCACGAGGCGCTTGGCCTTGTCAAGGACCATCTCGGCTACCTGCGTGTGACGGTCCGCCGGCTCGTCGAACGTGGACGAAATGATCTCGGCGTCGACGTGCTCCTCCATGTCCGTGACTTCCTCGGGTCGCTCGTCGATGAGCAGTACGATCAGGTACACGTCCGGGTCATTCTCGAGGATCGCGTTGGCGATCTTCTGGAGGATGATCGTCTTTCCGGCCTTGGGAGGTGAGACGATCAGCATCCGCTGCCCCTTGCCCACCGGCGCCATCAAGTCGAGGACCCGCATCGAGATGTCGCCGTCTTCCTTCTCGAGGCGCAAGCGCTCTTCAGGGTAGCGCGGCCGGAGGTTGTCGAACGCGATGCGGTGCTTGGCGGCCTCGGGGTCGCCCGTGTTGACTTCCTCGACCTTGAGGAGGGCCAGGTATCGCTCTCCCTCTTTCGGGGGTCGGACCCGGCCCATGACCGTGTCACCGGTGCGCAGGTCGAACCGCTTGATCTGTGACGGCGACACGTAGATATCGTCCGGACCGTAAAGGTAGTTCCAGTCCTGGCTACGCAGAAAGCCGTATCCTTCGGGCAAGATTTCGAGCACTCCCTCGCCCCGCAGTACGACGTCTGAATCGAGCAGGTTCTGCTCGATTCTGAAGATCAGATCCTGCTTTCGAAGGCCGGAGAAGTTGGCGAGGCTCAACTCCTCGGCCATCTCGTGCAGTTCCTCGATCGATTTGGATTTCAGTTCGGCGATGTCCACGGGGTGCTCCGGTCGGTTGGTATACGTCGTGTCCTCACACGGCCTGATCGAGCAGGGAGGCGATCTGTCAAACAGAGATCTGTTCTGAATACTACTCGTTCAGCGGTCCAAAAATATGGGGATTCGGTGAGAATCGGGTGGTTCACTCTCATATAACCGGATCCGACTTCGCGGTCAAGATCGCGGCACGGACGGAGAGTGTATACGTTCGACAGCGAGTTCGGATCGAGAGTATGAGTGGCCCGGGAATCGAGTCAGGAATCGACGGAAGGCGAAATCATGGCACGACACAACCGAGAGGCCCGGGGCGTAGACCAATTGGGCACTCTATGGCGTATCAGCTACCAGCCCGACTGGCTGAGTCGGATCAAGATCTCGCGCCAGCTCCCAGGCGACCGGCGACGTTCGATGGTGACACTTTTTCGGAATCCGGCCCGCAGGGCAGAGGCTTCTCCGGGTCGCACGGTTCGCACCGGCGTGTCCGCGGTAGATGGCTCGGCGGACTTTCGAATCTCGGTCGAGGACCCGGAGGGAGTGGTCGAGTCAGTGGTCGTGGTGGCCCGCAGGAAGCGAGGAAGAAGCAAAGAAGTCGTGAAGTACGTCCTCGAGGCACGCCTTCCGCCTCCGCGCGGATGAGAGCCGGGACGCGGAGGACCGCTGCGCCGATGTTCTAGAAGGGCTTGAACCGGAGCCAGCGCCACGGATCGCGCCGCAGTTCGGATCGAAGGCTGTCCAGCCGGGCGTGGAACGCGGCCTGCTGTCGGGCGATCTCGTCATCGTACAGGGCTCTTCCGGCGGTTCCCCTTCCGGCGCGGAGGTCGCGGTCCATCCGGTCCAGGTTTGCGGAAACTCGCTCCAGTCGTTCGGCCAGGTCGATCACGGCGTCGGTAGTCTCCGCCGCGCGCTCCTCCCCCTGCAGGCTGCGGAGGGCGCCCGCCATCGCCGCAACGGCTGCGCCCAGGGAGTCCGCCGCCAGCCGGCTCGGGAGTGCGTCATCTGCCCTGAGAGCGACCGAAAAGGCCTTCGCGTTCGCGGAAATCGCGGCCATTCGGTTCACCAGCGCCGCGTCACGCCTCAAGTGCGCGGCCGTGCCGGAACCCTCCGAGAGCCTGACGGCAAGCTCGCGTGACAGGGAAGACAGGGTGTCCACCGTCACGCGCGCCTCGCGCGCTAGCGACAGCAACTGATCGGTATAACGCACGGGGGGGGCGGTGAGGGTGTCCGCGAAGTCGAACGGTTCGCTGCCGGGCGCCCCCGGGTCCAGCTTGAGCACGACGGGAGCGAGGAGCGACGAACTGCCGATCGTCACTCCAGCGTCCGACCGAACGAATGGTACGGCCGCCCAGTGGAGCGTGGCGTGGATAACGACCCGCCTTTCCGCCGGACCCTCTGGGTCATCGAACAGCACTCGCGTGACCCGGCCGGACGGAAAACCGGCGACCCACACATCAGCCCCTGGAGTCAGGCCCTTGGCCTCGGGGGCGAGGACCACGATCCGGGGGCCCTCCACCAGGGCGCGGCGGATCGTGTCGAGGAAGAACACGAAGGTGGAGATGGCTGCGAGACCCGCGAGGATCAGGAAGCCGGGCAGGTAACCCCGCCACCGACCGGTGGTGCGCGAGGTCCTCAAAGGCTTGCGCCGCCGGCCGACGGGCGCGATCCATCACCGATCGCAGAATCGAACACGCGGGGAGTGATGCTTCGTCTAGGGAACATTGATTACAGCAACTGTTATCCGATCCACGGGCCGGTGCTCGAAGGGTCGCGTCCCGGGTGGCTCGAGGTCGTGGACGGAACGCCTTCCGATCTCAATCGCCGCCTGGCGAAGGGCGAACTCGACGTCGCCCCTGGATCCAGCATAGAGCTTGCGCGCCATTCACGCGAGTACCGGGCTCTCCGGGGACTGTGCATCGGCAGCGCCGGCCCGGTCGAGAGCATCATTCTCGCGACTCGCTCGCCGCTCGAGGAGCTCGATGGCAAGACCGTGGCTCTGCCCACGGCCTCGGCGACCTCGCGATGTCTCCTCCGGATCCTGCTCGAAACGCGCCTCGGTGTGCGGCCCATGTGGGTCGACTATGATCAGCGAGAGGAGGATCCGATGCTTCCTCGCCCATCCGAAACGGTCTCCCGTTCCGACTCGAGCGAAGCGGATGCGGCCCTGTTCATAGGCGACGTGGCCCTGCGCAGGACGCGGCAGCCCGGCGAGGTGCATGTCGATCTGGGCGCCGAGTGGAGCAGCTGGACCGGTCTGCCGTTCGTATACGCGCTATGGCTGGTCACGGACGGCGCCTCCCGGCAGACGGAAACCGGGGAGCTGCACCGGCTGCTTCTGGAGCGCCGCGACGCGATCGAGACGGACATCTCGACCCTTACCCGCCTCGCCGGAGAGCGATACGGTTTCCCGCCGTCTCGATTGCGCTCCTACTGGTCGAAGATTCGATACGACCTCGACGACAGGATGCTCGCCGGCCTCAGACGGTTCCTCGACCTCGCGGCGGAGATCGGTGAAGCGCTACCGATGGATGACATCCGGCTGGTGCCCTGAGCGTCCGTTCGGGAACTGTCACAATGAGCCTTCCCGCCACTCCCCGTTTCGGTGAATCTCCTTGAGACCGCTGGCGCGAGTCGCGCCCTGGAATGTCGAGTGCGAACAAGGAGGCGTACATGAGCCGTTCGGTGAACCGGGTCATTCTCGTGGGGAACGCGGGTTCGGACCCTGACGTGCGGGAGACTCCTTCCGGAAGCACGGTCGCCCACCTCTCCCTGGCCACCAACCGCGTGTACCAGCAAAACGGTCAGGAGCAGCGCAAGACCGAATGGCACCGTCTGACCTTCTGGGCCGGGGCGGCACAGACGGTCGAGAAGTGGGTGCGCAAGGGGACACGCATGTACGTGGAGGGGAGGATAGAATACGGCTCCTACGACCGGGACGGGGTGACGATTCCCACGGCGGACGTGATCGTGCAGGAGTTCGTCTTCCTCGACCAGAGGCCGACCGCGGAGGTGGCAGCGGGCGACCTCGCCCTTGAAGAGTCGTCGATCCTGGACTGAAGAGCGTTGCGCGCATCCCACGGCAATCGCCAAACTAGTGCGGGTTCCAAGCAGCGATGGAGTGGCGATGCCGTCAGGCTCAGCGCAGGCCGATCCGGGTGCCGGCGATCCGGCAGGGGGGGTGGCCGCCTGCGAACAACTGGATCCGATCGACGCAGCGGTGACACCTTCGCGTCGGGTGCTGGTCACCGGCGCATCAGGCTTCATCGCCGGTCACCTGCTTCCCCGGCTCGCGTCTCGCGGGCACCGGGTGCGTGCCATGTGGAGGGGTCGAGAAGGCCCAGGCCGCACGAGCGCGCCGGGGGTGGAATGGGTCGAGGGCGACGTCACCAGTCCCGGGACTCTCGGGTCTGCGGCCTTCGAATGCGACGCGATCGTCCACCTCGCCGGGTGCAGCGCGTCGGCCCCGGGAGCCACGCTCGAGCAGGTGAATGTAGCAGGAACCCGCAGCCTGCTCGTCGCAGGTCTCGATGCCGGAGTCCGGCGTTTCGTTTACGTGAGCGCGCTGGGTGCCAGCCCAGCCGCCGGCCCTTATTATAGCAGTCGCTTCCAGGCCGAGGACGCCGTCATGTCCTCCGGAGTGGAACACGTGATCCTGCGACCGGCCGTAGTCTACGGCCCTTCCGATCATTTCGTCACGGCGATCCTGGCACTTCTTCGCAGATTTCCGGTCTTCCCAATGCTCGGGGATGGGACGTTTCGACTTCAGCCGGTCGCGGTGGAAGATCTGGTCGATGCCCTGATTCAATCGGTCGAGCGCCCCGACGTCGAGGGGGGTCTGTACGAAGTAGCCGGGCCGGACCGCCTCAGCTTCGTCAGCATCGTGCGCACCGTAGGTGAGGTGGCGGGCCTCCGCCGCCCGATTGTCCCCCTCCCGGATCGGGTGGCTTCTCCGGTCACCCGTTTCGTGCGTGGTGCGGGATTCGCGACTCCGTTTACGAGGGAACAGCTGGATGTGCTGCGGCGGGGGAGCGTGCTGAGCGGAGCGGACAATCCGCTCCGCTCCGTGTTTCGGGTCAAACCGCTGCCGTTCCGGGATGCGCTCGAAGACTACCTGTCATCCGGTCCGGCCGGCGGTATCCAGCCCGGAGGTGCGGCATGACTCCAGTCGGCGGTCAGTCGGCCCGGGGGGCTCCGAATTCACCGGCGGACGACCATCACGGGGCCGGCTTCCTGACGGTCGGAAACTTCCTGTCACTGCTCCGGATTCCACTGGGCTTCATGTTCCTGGTCGTCAGCGAACCCAGGTGGGTGGCCGCGATCGTGGTCGCCGGTGCGGCGACGGATCTGCTGGACGGCTTCATCGCACGGGTCACGCATACCGAGTCTGCGATCGGTGCTCTACTGGATCCGTTCTGCGACCGGATCTTCGTATTCCTGGCCCTCGTCTCGTTTCTTCCGACGGGCCGTATCGACTGGGCGGAGTTTCTGATACTGATTCTCAGGGACATCTTCACGGGCGGGGTCTTCCTGGTGGGGCGGCTGGCTGGCAAGGAGATGCCGTTCAACTCCAGGATGGGAGGCAAGGTGACGACGACTCTCCAGGTGGCGGCCCTGTTGACCCTGATCTTCTATCCCGACTACGTGAAGGTCCCGGTGTACATGGCCGGTGTCGCGGCCGTTTACGCGATCATCGACTACGGGATGGCCGGTATCCGGGGAATGTCCGCCGCCGTTCCCGAGCCGGCGGAGAGCGCTTGACCGGCCCGCGTATCGCGGGTCAGCGCTCCAGGACGTTGGGCGTGAGAGGGGCCCCCGGCGACATTCGTTCGATTCCGCCGACGACCACCTGGGTACCGGCTTCCAATCCGCTCACGATCTCGACCCAGCCGGGAGTGCGGACGCCGAGATCGACCTCCACACGCTCGGCCATTCCTTCGCCGTTCACCGTCCAGACGTAGTCGGCTCCCTGTAGCGGAAGGATCGCGTCCTCGGGTACGACCACGGCCTCGGGGCGCACCTCGGTGGCCAGCCGGGCCTCCAGGAACATGCCGGGTTTCAAGCTGCGGTCTTCATTGGAAACCCGGGCCTTGACCGTGATCGTGCGTCCCGGCAACTGCACCCGCGGATCCACGAAGTCCACCGTGCCCTCGAAGACACGACCCTGGACCGATGCGATCTGGAACGTGATCTGCTGGCCCACGGCGAGCCTCTGCGAAAATCTCTCCGGTACCTGGAAACTCGCTCGTTGCGGGTCTACGGTCTGGAGCGTGGTGAGGGCGTCGCCGGACGTGACGTAGTCACCGAGACTCACGTATCGCTCCCCCACGACGCCAGCAAAAGGCGCCCGCACGACCGTCCGATCCAGTCGCGTCTGCTGAAGCTGGAGCTGTGCCTCCGCGCTCCGGAAGCTCGCTTCCGCCTGCTCGAGATCGGCCTGGGACGATGCGGCGCGCGCCATCAGCTCCCGCGTGCGTGCAAGCGCCTGCTCGGCCAGGTCCCGCTCTGCCTCGAGGCGTGCCACCTGGCTCAGGAGCTCAGCGTCGTCGATCTTGAACAGGGCCCTGCCGGCCCGGACCTCGGTTCCCTCCTGGGCGAGAATGCGGATCAGACGGCCCGAGATCTCCGGGCGCAGGTCGATGGCCTGCTCGGCCTCGATCTGTCCCGTCGCTCCGATCGCATCGACGACCGTGTCGAGCCGCGCCACGACCACGTCCACTGGCATGCCCATCGGGGCGCCGCCCGGCGGTCCGCCCTCCGCGCCGCCCGGCGGTCCGCCCTCCGCGCCGTCTCCGCCAGAGCAAGCTCCGACCGCCAGACCTATGGCGATCATCGTCGCCGCACCCCTGCTCGCGATTCCCACTGCGTCTCTGAGCTTCACAGATTCCAAGCCCCTCATTTGTCGAACAATCGGCGGCCCAGGATCGCCTCGACACCGGCGAGCGCGAGCCGGGTGGTGAAGCGTGACTGAACGAGGCCGGCTTCCGCCTCGGTAACGTTCACCTGGGCGACCAGCAGATCGAGGATCGTGGTGGCCCCGGCCTGGTAGCGCTCCTGCTGGACTCTAAGGTTCTCCCGTGCGACGACGACGGCCCGCGCCGCAAGTTCCGCACTGGCGCGCGCCGCGTCGTAGGCCTGGTAGGCCGCCACGATATTGCGGCCGACTTCCCGCTCGGTGTCCAGGCGCGCTGCCTCTGCTACCTGCCGAAGCGTGTTGGCTCGGTAGACCCGGATCTCCCGATTCGCACCGTCCCACAGCGGGAAGTTGAGCGAAACGCCGTAGGTGGTCCTGGTGGTCGCATCCGGGATGATCTGATCGTCCCACCCCGCCCACTGCCCGAACAGGCTGATCGTGGGGAGGTAGCTGGCCCTTTCCGACTTGAAGAACGCGTCCGCGACGCGGGCCTCCGCCTGAACGACCCCCACGCGCGGACTCTCCGTCAGGGCCTCCCGGTACGCGTCGGTCTCGGTGATCGGAAGCTGCCTGGCTGGAAGCGTATCCAGCGGAACCGCGTCCGCCGGACCGGAATGGCCGACCCGGCGTCCCAATTGGAGTCGAGACACCTTGACTGACGCATCCTGCTGCAGCTCTTCCACTTGCGCACGCGTGAGCTCCAGGAGAAGCTGCAGCGAGTCCGTCTGAACGGCCGCGCCGGAAAGCACACGAGCCCGGGCGATCTCGAGTTGCTGTTCGGCGCGCGCCGTCCGTTCCTGGGCGACTCGCAACAGCTCGGTCTGAGCGATGACCTCGTAGTAGTCGGCCTCCGTCCCGAGGGCCGTTTCGAAGCGGGCCTGGAGCTCACCGGCCCGGGCGCCGTCTACTCTCGCCGCCGAGCCCTGCATGTCGTAGATCCTGGCCCCGCCCGTGAACAGATCATACCGGGCGCCGAGAGTGGCCGTCGTGAGCTCGTCCGCCAGATCGCCGGTTCCAAGGTTGAACTGCGGCGAAGAGAATCGATTCCACGACCAGCGGAAGTCGGCGCTCGGGATGATGAACGCCATCCATGCCTGGCGGCGCACCCAGTCAGCGTCTCCCACCTGTCGCAAGGCCGCCACGTAGTTGGGATCGACGTTCGCCGCCAATCGCAGGGCCTGGGCGAGCGTGACCCTCAGCACCGAGTCAGGAGCCGCCTGCTCCACCGACTCGTCCCCGAACGAAGACAGGCCTCCGCCGAGCAGGTTTCCAGCCTCCGACGGACTCGGAAGCGACGTGGCCAGCTGGGCGCTGGTCTCCTTCGGAACCGAAAGGGCAACGAAGGTCGCCAGCGCACACAGGGCCGGAATCGTGCCCGCACGCCTCATGATGCCTCCGCCTCCAGCGCCAGGGCCTCGATCGGCTCGACCACTGCCTTCCGGCTTCGGAGGCGGGCCCCCAACGCGTCGAACAGGGTGTACACGGCAGGAACCAGGTAGAGCGTCAGCACGGTCGAGAAGACGAGGCCACCTACCACGGCGTACCCGAGCGGTCGTCGGCTGGCGGCTCCCGCCCCGAGCCCGAGCGCGATGGGCATCAGGGCGAAGATGGTGGCGACCGAAGTCATGAGAATCGGACGCAGCCGGATGCGGCCAGCTTCCAACATGGCCTCGACGCTGTCCAGGCCGCGGCCCTTGAGCTGATTCGCGTACTCGACCAGGAGAATCGAGTTCTTGGTCACGATGCCGATGAGGAGGATCATGCCGATCTGGCTGAACAGGTTCAGGGTCGATCCCGCCGCCAGCAGGGTCACCAGGGCTCCGGTCACGGCCAGTGGAACCGCGAGCAGCACCGTGAACGGGTGCACCAGCGATTCGAACTGGGCCGCCAACACCATGTACACGACCACCAGAGCGAGGATGAACGCGAAGTAGAGCGCGTTTCCACTCTCCTCCAGTTCCCGGGATTCACCGGCCAGCGCCGTCGTACTCCCCGGAGGCAGTACTTCGGCTGCTGCTGCGTTCAGCGAATCGATCGCCTGTCCCAGAGTGAGCCCGGGCTGGAGGGCCGCGGTGAGCGTGAACGATGGCACCCGGTCGAAGTGGTTGAGCTGACGCGGGCCGATACCCTCATCCACCCGCGCGACCGCGTCCAGGGACACCAGGGTGCCCTGTCTGCCGCGAACGTAGATGCCCGACATGTCTCCGGGCGTCGCCCGTTCCGTCGGCTCGAGCTGCACTATGACATCGTATAGCTTGTTTTCTCGGGTGAACGTGCTCACCCGCTGCCCCCCGAGCAGGGCCTGCAGCGCGTTCGACACGTCCGCGATCGCCACCCCGGCGTCTTCCGCCCGGTCGCGTTCGTAGCTCACGGTGAGCTCGGGCTTGTTGACGCGAAGATTCGTGTCGACGTTGAGCAGGCCCGGAATCTGCCTCGCGCGTGCGGTCATCCGATCCATCGCTACGGCCAGCGAGTCAAAATCGGGGTGGCGCACCACGTAATTCACCGGGCTTCCGAACCCGATGGCCGCGGGCGCGCTGGCGAAGGCGAACAGTCCCGGGATGGCGAACAACTGCGGCCGGATTTCGGCGAGGACCTCGTCCACGCTTCGTTCCCGGTCTCCCCAGTCCGACAGGCGGGCGAAGACGATTCCGTTGTTCACTCCCCCGAAGAACCCAGTGATGCTGAAGTAGCTCTCGATTTCGGGAACGCGGGCGAGGATCTCATCGACCTGCAGCTGGTAGCCCTGCGTGTATTCGAGTGAGGATCCTTCGGGCGCCACCAGGAAGGTAACGATGGCGCCGCGGTCCTCGGGCGGGAGGAACTCCCGCTCCAGCCGAGTGAACACGAAGACGGCCAGCAGGACCGACGCGACTCCGGCTGACACCACGAGCAGCCGGTGATGGATCGCCACCGCCAGGCTCTTGCGATACAGGGCCGCGATACCCTCGAAAGTGTGCTCGAACAGCAGGAACAACTTCCCGTGCGCGGCCGGTACCCGGAGGATCTTCGCGCTCAGCATAGGCGTGAGACTCAGCGCCACGAAGCTGGACACGACTACTGCGCCGGCGAGAGCGATGCCGAATTCGTTGAACAGACGCCCCGCCGTTCCCTGCAAGAAGGCGAGGGGCGTGAACACGGCGACCAGCGCCACGGTCGTCGCGATCACCGCGAACGCGATTTCCCGCGTGCCCTTGGTCGCCGCGGTCATCGGGTCCTCACCCAGCTCCTCCTGGTGCCGGTACGCGTTCTCCATGACGATGATGGCGTCATCCACGACGATCCCGATCCCCAGGATGAGAGCCAGCAGCGTGAAGTTGTTTATCGTGAACCCGAGGGCGTACAGGACCGCGAAGGCGGCCATGATCGAGGTCGGGATAGCCAGGCCCGGGATGATCGTGGCCCTGATGTTTCGCAAGAATATGAAGATGATGAATACGACCAGGACTGCGGCGAGCACGAGGGTCTCTTCGGCCTCCTGGATCGACCGCCGAACGAACAGGGCCTGGTCAAACCCTATGTTGATCGAGATGCCCGGAGGAAGAGCTGCCTGGATCGTCGGGAGCTCGGCCCGGACCGCATCGGAGACCTCGATCAGGTTCGCCTTGGACTGGCGAACCACGCCGATGGCGACGGCTGATTCACCATTGTACCTCAGCGACCAGCGATCATTCTCGGCTCCGAGCTCCACTCGGGCGAGATCCCGGAGACGAATGACCTGGCCATCGGCGCTGGATACCACGAGAGCGCCGAACTCGTCAGGTGTCTTGAGCTCGCCCAGTGAACGAACCGTGAACTCACGCCTCTCCGATTCGATGCGACCAGCCGGCACCTCCACGTTCCGGGTGCGGATGGCGGCGATCACTTCCTGGACAGTGAGTCCTCGCGCCGCGAGCTCTCTCGAATTGAGCCACACCCGCATCGAGTACCGGCGCTCGCCCGCGATTTGGGCCCGCCCAACCCCCGGAAGGGACTGCAGACGTCTCTTGACCACCCGATCCGCGATGTCCGAGAGCTGCAGCAAGTCGTAGTTGTCGCCTGCCACAGCCATCCACATGAAGGGCTGGGCGTCGGCTTCCTGCTTGGCGACGACCGGTTCGAGGATGTCCTGCGGCAGGCGGCCCCGGACCCGGGCGACCTTGTCGCGAACGTCCTGGGCCGCCAGCTCCAGGTCGCGGTCGAGGGTGAACTCGATCGTGATGTTGCTGCTCTGCTCTCCGCTCGATGAGGTCAGCGTTCGCACGCCGGGCAGGGTGCTGAGCTCCTCCTCGAGGATGTCCGTGACGGTGGTTTCCATGACTCGCGGATTGGCGCCGCGCAGGAAGACCGACACGGATACGATGGGGGGGTCCACGTCCGGGAGTTCCCGGACGGAAAGCCGGGTGAAGCTCAGGAACCCGAACAGAACCAGGGCCGCCGCCACCATGCTCGTGAGCACGGGCCGGCGAATCGATGTATCCGATAGTATCAATTCGACCTCGCCACCAACGACCAGTCTTGTGTACCAGCCTTGTTACAACACGCGTCCGCTTCGTTCCGTTGTGACCGGCACACTACGGAGCACAAGGATCGCAGGAACGGCGATGAAACGGAAGAACCGCGGCTGACGTGAGGAGAGTTCCCGGTCACCCCAACTCGAGCTGAGCCTGCACGGGTTTGGCGGAAGCACCTGACTCCTGGGGTGCGGCTTCCACCGGCAGCTCTTCGCCCGGGCCCGCGGACGCGACATCGGCAGGGTCTTGATGCGCTTCGATTCCCGCTCCCTGACCGCGCAGGGCGAGATCGAAATCGGGTCGGATTCCGAGGTGATCGAGAACGAGCCGGTCCTGGGTGGTGACGATCACCTGTCGCCCGGCCGCCAGTCTCACGAGAAGATCCCACACCTCGCGCGACCGAACTTCATCCAGGTGCGTGAAGGGCTCGTCGATCAGCAATGGGTGTTGAGTTCCGTCGCCTGCCAGGAAATCCGCCGCGCCGAGTCGGATGGCCAGCAGCACGGTATGCTTCTCTCCGAAGCTGAGAGGCGGCGAGTCGAGCGGCACCGTTCGTCCCTCCAGTCCCACGAGCGAGGAAGCCAGGTCACTCACGGCCTCGATCGGACCCAACCGACCACCGGCCAGTTCGTCGAGCCTCTGGTTGACCGCCGAAAGGAGTCGGTCCTGATCGGTGGAGCGGAATTCCTCGTATGCGTCACGCACCAGCTCCCACGCGAAGCGTCGGACGGCTACTTCAGACTCCGTCTCGCCGACTTCGTCCCGCAGTCGCGCCAGATCTCTCTCCAGCGCGTACGTGTCCTCCGACGTCCGATCCAGGTCCCGCAATTCGAGGTCCAGTCGGGCAAGGCTCTCGCTCGCGGAGTCGCGCCGAGCTCGTCTCTCCTTGCGTGCCGACTCCAACGCGGCCACCGTGGGCTCGACTCCATCCGGAAGCACCGGGTCAGCCGGCTGTTCCTCCAGGCGGAGCTGTACCCGGGCCAGGGCCGTTCGGGCTTCCTCCTGGACCTCCTCCAGGCGGCGCAGCGCGCTTTCACTTCGGGAGCCGCCGGCCGGTCCCGCGTTCTGCAGAAGTCCTGCCGCGCGGTCTGCCGCCTCGGCCGACCTGTCGCGGGCACGACGAGCGGCACCGCGAGCCTCGGCCTGCTGGCTGAAGCTTCGAAGGTGCACGGCCGCGCTCTCAGGCGTGAGATCGGGTCCCGGGACGTCCGCAGCGATCTGGTCCAGGCGCGCCCTGATCGCTCCGAGCTCATCCTCCGTCTTCCTGGACAGCTCGGCCGCGTGAGCCCGGCGGGCGCGGGCCGCGCGGATGAGCCAGGAGCCGGCCGCGAGCAGGAGCGCCCCGCCGCCTACCAGCATGGCGCCGGCCGCGGCGGACACGGCCAGCGCGATTCCGCAGCCCACCAGCACCAGTCCGCCGCCCGCAATCGCTATCGCGGGCCCACGTCGTCCGGGTTGGACCGGGCTCGTGCGTGCTGTGTCGGAGGCGAATCCCGCGAGTATCTCGAGGCGCTCCCACAGCACCTGGGCCCGCCCCAGTCGGGCCTCGAAGTCCTCCGGATACCGACCGCCGACCTGAGCGGCGGATTCATCCGCCTCGGCCCGCGCGAGGTCGGCTTCGGCCTCTCTCAACCACCGGATGGAATCCGATACGGCCGCGAGATACGTCTCGGCTTCCTTCCGCTCCGCGACCAGGGACCGTCGTTCCGTGATCGGGCTGTAGGCGGCCTCGAGGAGGCGGATCTCGGACTCGATTGCCTCTATCTCACCCCGGAGTTCGCCGGCGCGCTCGACGAGGGGTCGCTTCTTCTCCCTGGCGGCCCGGGCTGCACCGAGTCGATCCGTTCCCAACTCCATGGCCGCACGCTTGTTCTCGAGATCGCGCGGTCGGTTCTTGCGCCGACCCCCGAGCTCCAGAGGCTCGCGGGTCAAGGCCTCGAAAGCCTCGCGCAGTTCCTTGAGCGACGCCTCGACCCTGCGGTGCGTTCCGGCCGCCGCGCGCAGGAGCTCATCGTCCAGCCTGGTGTCCACCAGCTCGCCCTGGGCGATCCACGCCGTTCCCCGGTACGGGTCCAGGGTACCGAAACCGATCCACTCCTCAAGCAAGTCCTGGTACCGACGGCTCTGGCTACGAACGCCCACGGGATTCCCATCTCCGCGGAACACTTCCTGCCCCGCCGTCTCATCGCGCGCGATGACTTCATCGGTCGTGAAGTCCCGATGGACGGCGTACCGCGTCCCGTCCATCGCCCCGAGGCCTACCTCTACCTCGATCGGCTTGCCCGACCAGGGCTGGCGGAACTGAAGTCGACGTCTCTCCTCCGGCTTCCGGCGGCTGAATCCATACAGGGCTCTCAGGAAGGCCTCCAGAAGGGTAGTCTTGCCCGTGCCGTTTCGTCCCGCGATCACCACGGGGCGATCTACGTCCGGGAGGTCGAAGCGCCCGGAATGGCGTCCATACTCGAGCCGGATCCACTCGAAGCGTGGCCGGGTCACGTGGCCCCCATCGCGCGCAGCGCCTTTCGGAGAGCCCGTTCACGAAGCCGGACCTCGTCTTCATCGGCCGCGCCCCGTATCCGATCGATGCCCAGGCGAGCAACGTGCCCGACGATGTCGCTACGCCCGGCCAATTCTCCGAGACGTTCCGAGTCGTAGTATTTCGTCCGATCGCGAACACGCGCGAACGGGAACCGCGCCGAGAGCCCGGCCTCCACCCGGTCCGGATCGACCGCGAATTCCGTCTGGCCGGAGAGCGTAACCACGGGCAGCGCTCCGGCTTCCACGCGTTCAACCACCTTCTCCACGACCTCGAGATCGTCGGAGCACGTGCTCACGTCCAGGTCCGCTACGGCCTGCACCTGCGCCGCACGCGAGGGAAGGAGCCGCACGCCCGGAAGTGAGCCCGGCTCAACCTCGACGAGGACGACTCCCCGTGGGCCCGTCTCGGTGTGGTCGAGAGCGGCGAAAGAACCGCTGTAGCAGGCAGGCACCGATCCGTCTGCCGCGAACTCGGCCGGTGGACGGAACCGGTGGTAGTCACCCAGCGCGATGTAATCGACCCCGAGCGCTGCGAGCTCGGCATGTGTGAGCCGCAACGAGTCCCCGCCGGACCAGTGCGGAGCGTCGCGCACCGCTCCGTGGAGCAGGACCACGTGCGTCCCCTCACGGTCCGCGCGTCGAAATCCAGCCAGCGGGTCCGGATTGTGAGCGAAGTCGTAGGCCAGGCCGTACACGTGCAGCGGGCCTGCTTCGGTGCCGACGCTGACCGGGTCCATGAAATCCGCTGAACTGAACACGTGCGCTGCTTGCGGGAGGTCGGCATAAGGCCCGGGAATGACCAGCGGATCGTGGTTTCCCGGAACCAGGAACACCGCGGGAACGACCTCGAGGAGTCGGCGGAACACCTCCCTCGCCTCGGCCGCGATCCGCTCGTCCGGCCTCGGACCGTCGAACAGATCACCCGCCACCAGCACCGCGTGCGGCTCCTGCTCGCGCGCCACTTCAGGGAGGGCGCGAAACGCCTGGAGGACGGCTTCGGACCGCGCACCGGCGTGCGAGGCGAAGGAGGCGAACGAGGCTCCGAGGTGTACGTCAGCGAGGTGCAGGATACGCATCATGGAGCTTATGATAACGGTTAGCGCCGACAGGGCCAGACTTGTGAGGCCAGGACTCAAACCGAGGCGAGGAGAGCAATGGTACGTCGGTTCACGTATGGATCGAAGCTCCCGGCGCGCGTGACCGGCGGGTGGGACGAGCACGTTCACAGCCGGTATTTCTCCGACGGCCCACGCCGATTCCTCGTTACGGGTTCCAGCGGCCTGGTGGGCACGGCGCTGACGGCTCTTCTCTCTACCGGAGGTCAGCAGGTCAGCCGACTCGTGCGGGGTGCGGCGAAGCCGGCTGATTCGTCGAGTGCCTCCGCGGTCTCGTGGGACCCTGGCCGGGGGCGCCTGGACCCGGATGACGTATCGGGCTACGACGTGGTGGTTCACCTGGCGGGCGCCGGGATAGCGGACCGACCGTGGACTTCGGATCGCAAGAGGCTGATCAGGGAGAGCCGGGTGGGAGGTACGGCGCTGCTCGCCCGATCCCTCGCCGCTGCCCCGGCACCGCCTCAGGTTCTGGTGTGTGCGTCGGCCGTCGGCTACTACGGGAACCGGGGGGACATGGAGGTGGACGAGGGGAGCGGGGCCGGGACGGGCTTTCTGGCCGACACCGCCCGGGAATGGGAAAGAGCCGCCCAGCCGGCCGTCGACGCGGCAATCCGTGTGGTCAACCTGAGAATCGGCATCGTTCTGTCGCCAGCCGGCGGAGCCCTCGCCCGCATGCTCCCACCGTTCCGGATGGGCCTGGGCGGGCCGCTCGGCAACGGTCAGCAGTACTGGAGCTGGATCGCGATCGACGACCTGCTGACCACGATTCTGCACGCGGCGGCGACCGAGGGGCTGGCCGGCCCGGTGAACGCCGTATCGCCTGTTCCAGTCCGCAACGCTGACTTCACGGTGACGCTGGGACGCGTGTTGAATCGTCCGGCGGTACTCCGAGTTCCGGCTGCGATTCTTCGCCTGCTGCTCCGTGAGATGGCGGACGAAATGCTGCTTGGGGGCGCAAGGGTCCGGCCGGAGCGACTGCTCGACTCGGGGTTCGAGTACCAATACCCGGCACTCGAAGGTGCCCTGAGGCACCTGCTCGGCCGACCGCAGGAACTGGCCCGATGAGCTCACGCAACCGGATCCGGGGTGGCGCGGCGGCACGGTCGGCGGAATCGATTCGCATCGGAATCTCGTCCTGCCTGCTGGGCCAGAAGGTCAGATACGACGGAGGACACAAGCGGGACCGTTTCGCGACCGATGTGCTGGAGCCGTTCGTCGAGTGGGTGCCCCTGTGTCCCGAGATCGAGATCGGGCTCGGGATCCCGCGCCCCACGATCCGGCTCGAGCGCCGGCCGGAAGGCGGAGAGCGTCTGGTGATGCCTTCGACCGGCGAGGATCTGACCCGGCGGATGGCCGACTGGGCGGAGAGCAGGGTCGGAACCCTGCTGGAGCTCGACCTGTGCGGCTACATCCTCAAGAAAGACTCGCCGAGCTGCGGGATGGAGCGAGTCAAGGTCTACGACTCCAACGGCGTACCGGCGCGCGACGGCACAGGAGTGTTCGCCGAGGTACTTCTTCGCCGGGCGCCCCACCTGCCGGTCGAGGAGGAGGGCCGGCTGAACGACCCGAGGCTGAGGGAGAACTTCATCGCCCGCGTATTCGCCTGCCGGCGTTGGAAGCAATTGAAGAAAGCGGGATTGACGCGTGCCGGCCTGATGGATTTTCATGCCCGGCACAAGTACCTGTGCATGGCGAGGAACCAGGCCGGGATGAGGAGACTGGGCAGGCTGCTGGGTTCCGCCGGCAAAGCCGACTCCACCGCGGGTTTGGCTCGCGCCTACCTGGACGAGTTCTCCGCCGTGATGCGACGTCCTCCCTCACGCAAAGGACACACGAACGCGCTGCAGCACCTGGCGGGCTATGTCTCGGACGAGCTCGATCCGGCCGATCGGGCCGAGCTGACGACAGCGATCGACGACTACCGACAGGGTCTTCTGCCGCTGATCGTGCCGCTGACTCTGGTGCGCCACCATGCCCGCCGGCAGGATCAAAAGTACCTGTTGGAACAGGCGTACCTCTCCCCTCATCCGCACGAGCTCATGCTGCTGAATCATGTGTAGCCGAGTCCCGCATTCGGTCTCGCCGCGCAGGCTAAGACCGGTCGGCGCATCCTTCGACGAAACGGCTGATGCGCATGCGGTGCAGCTCGGCGTCCCGTTCTCCGAGCTGGATGAGGTCCGAAAGGAATTCGGGCACGAACAGAAGGTAGGACAGCAGGTCCGAGCCGGAGCTCCCACGAGTGCCGAGACCGCGGATCAGGTACCTGAGCGCCCGCGGGAGTTTGCGCTCGTATAGCGCCGCCATTCGTCCGATGTCGCGCGACGGCCGCAGCACCAGGAGCTCGACTTCACGCTCCGGTATGAGCCAGCGCTGCCTGGGGTCCACCCGTCCCAGAAGCTGGTTCACGCGCTCGAGTCGCTCCGCGTCGGCGTCCAGATGGTCCAGGAATATGGAGTTCAGTATCAGACCGAGGATCCGCGCGGTGCTCGGGTATGAAACCGGCTCCCTGTCTTCCGCTCCGGGCGTGCTGACGAATCGTGAGGAGACTGCCAGCAACCGGTCCGCACCGAGATGCACGGCGGGCGCCAGAGGATAGGCCTGGCGCAGGCTACCATCGCCGAAGTACTCGCCATTGACCGGGCAGGCCGGAAAGAACAGCGGAATGGCCGCCGATGCCATGACATGATCCACCTCGATCCGGTCGGCCCGCGACCGGCGCCGAAAGCGCCGCCACATCTCGGTCTCAGGCGGTCCCTGCACGAACGTGATGCTGCTGCCGGTCCGGTACGAAGTCGCCGATACGGCCAGAGCGCGCAGGCGGCCGTCTCTGATATTCGCCTCGATGTTCGCCGGCTGGATCAAGGTCTCCAGAAACCGCCGCAACGGCTTCGTGTCCACGAGCCCACGCGTCGGCGGTGCGATGCGCGCTCCGCCTGCGGCCACGTTGCCAGCAACCCGGACGGCGTTGGCGAACAGGGCGGGGAGGTCGCTGCGCATGACCTGTGATGTGGACAGCGTGGACCAGCGGTCTGCTAGAAGCTGCGTCACTTCGGCGAGGTCGCCGCGCTGGCTGGCTATGAAGGCCGCGTTGATCGCGCCCGCCGACACACCCGTAATGATGGGAAAGCGGAACTCGGGATGTTGCCGAGCGATCTGCCTGAGTACGCCCACCTGGTAGGCGCCGCGCGCGCCGCCACCCGACAGTACCAGGGCGGGTGTGCAGGGGGACATGGTCAACCCGGAGTCAGCAGACCGCGGTGCCAGGTGTCACCCGCGGTCGCCTCCAGACCTCCGGCGCGAAGGTCAGCCAACTTGGTGAGCGTGAGGTCGAACACGGGAGTGCTCGCCGAGACCTTGCGACTCCGGCCCAGATCCGTGAACCCGGCCCTTGAGGTCGTACCGATGCGGCCCGAAGGGTCCCGATACCAGACCGGCATCGAGTCGAGGAAGTCCAGGTCCAGCGCCGTGCCCAGGGACCGGAGACGGCCCATGAGAGCGTCGATCGAACACCCCGACGCCCCGGCCGCGGATTCGTCCACGGCCACGAGAAGGAAGTGTCCGTGCAGAAGGGTGAATCCCGCTCGAAGGTCACGTCGGTGCGCGGTCCACTCGGACACGAAGTCCGCCATCGAATCTTGCAGGCGCTGCGTCTGGTGGTCGTCCAGCCGTTGCGACGCGCCGAAACACCACAAGCGCGCTTGGTCGGGCAGGGATTCGAATGATACGAGGCTCATGCGGCTACGCTGGTCCCGCCGGGCCCCGGGCGCAAGTGTCGCGGGGCCGGCCCGCGCCGTCACTCGTAGCGAAGCGCCTCGATGGGATCCAGGCTGGCGGCGCGGCGGGCGGGCCACGCGCCGAAAAACAGGCCGACTATAGCCGAGAAAGCGACGGCCATACCCACGGCTTCGGGTGACACGGCCGTGCTCCAGTTCGCCAGGTTGGCCAGAGCCCTGGAAGCGCCGAAGCCCAGACCGATGCCCACGAAACCGCCCACCAGGCAGAGGACCAGAGCCTCGAGGAGGAACTGAGTCAGAACCTGCCGACGCGTAGCCCCCATGGCCATGCGGATGCCGATCTCGCGAGTTCTCTCGGTCACCGACACGAGCATGATGTTCATGATACCGATGCCGCCGACCAGCAGGCTCACCGCGGCGATGCCCGCCAGCAGGAACGTGAAGGTTTGAGTGGCCTCCTGCATCGTGCCCATCAGTTCGGCCCGATCCTGCACGTAGAAGTCGTTGTCGGTTCCGACCCGGAGCTTGTGCTCGCGTCGCAAGACCTGTTCGATCTGCGCCATCGCCGCAGTCTGTGAGTAGCCATCCGCGACCTTGACGTTGAAAGACCCTATCCGGTCCGTGCCCATGATGCGGAACTGCGCCGTCTGCACCGGGATGAAGATCCTCTCGTCCTGGTTGAACCACCCGGAGCCGCCCTTCGCCTCCAGGATTCCGACCACCTCGAACGTGACGTTCCGGATCGAGATGCGCTGACCCAGCATCTCGAGAGGAGTGCTCGAGAACAACTCCGGCACCGCACCCCCGAGCACCGCCACCCTGCGTCGCCCGGCGTCCTCCTCGGCCGTGAAGAAGCGCCCGTACTCGGGCGCGAAGTTGTTCAGCTCTGAGAAGTTCGCCGTCGTTCCCGTTATCCTCAGGTTGGCGTTTGACCGTGCGAACTCGACCTGCGCGTTCGACACCATTTCGGGAGCCGCGAGCGTGACCGCGTCGGCGCCGCTCTGGACCGCGTAGGCGTCCGCCAGGTACATGCGGGCGCTCGACGACCTGACGCCACGGTGCCAACCCTGGCCCGGGCGCACGGTGAGGACGTTCGTGCCGAGTGCCTGCAGCTGGTTCTCCACGGACCTCTGGGCACCCGTTCCCAGCGCGACCATCGTGATCACGGCCGCCACACCGATTACGATGCCCAGCATCGTGAGCAGGCTCCGCATCTTGTTGGCCCCGATGGCCTGAAGAGCCACTCGAATGATCTCTAAGACTAGCATGGGCGGCTCCTCAACGGCCCATGCCGGGCATGGATGTCCGGCGGCGCATGAACTCCAGCATTTCACTCTGCTGAACGAGGCCCTGCGGCACCTGGAACACCACGTCGCCCTCCTCGAGCCCGGCCACCACCTCCGTGTAGTCCCAATCCGAGAGACCGATCGTGATCGGCTTGAGGGTGAGTTGACCCTCGGCGGTCTCCACGAACACGAAGGCCGGCTTGGGGCTGGCCGGGTCCGCGCGCTCAGCTCGCTGCCGGGCCTCACGCTGCTCCTGGAACATCGAGAACATGCGCTGGCGGTCGCCCGGGCTCAGGCTCTGGATGAACTGGCGCCGCTCTTCCTGCGACATGGCCTGGACCTGCTGCATCGTCGGCAGGCCCGAATCGTCTGCCTGCTCGGACTCGTCTCCGGCCGCGGGACCCTCCGTATCGGCCGTCCGGGCATCGGCCGCCGTCTCGACCTGCTGCTGCAGCAGCGCCGGGTCGAGTCCGAGGGCATCCACCAGGGCCCGGGCCTCGTCCACCGTCTTGATGCCGCCGTTCGGGAGCGCCAGCACCCCATCGCGGGCGCCGACCTCGATCTCCACGTCGGCATTCATGCCTGGCTTCAGAAGGCCTTCCTGATTCTTGATTCGAGTCAGGACCGCGAACAGGGTCACGTTCTGCTCCACCACTGCCTGGGGCTCGATCTGCAGCACCCGTCCCGTGAACTCCCGATCGGGATAGGCCTCGACCTTGATCGAGGCTTCGAGGCCGGCCCGGATCGCGCCGATATCGGTCTCGTCCACCAGCGTGCGGACCTGAACCTCGTTGAGGTCGGCCATGCGGAGGAGGATCGTCCCGCCGGTGACTTCCTTGGCGGACGTGATGATCTGTCCCTCCTCGACGGTCTTCTCGACGACCATGCCGGTAATCGGAGCTCCCACCGAGACGTCGTTGAGACGATCCTCGGCCAGCTCCAGGTTCACCTCTGCCTTCACGAGCGCCGCCTTCGCGTTGGCGTCTTCCAGCAGGGCGTTTTCGTACTCCTCCTCCGTGACGACCTGAGATTCCCTCAGATCACCCGTGCGCTCCAGCTTGCGCTGGGCTACGGTGTACCGGGCGTTGGCCACGTCGAGATCGGCCACGGCCTGATCGTATGCGTTGCGCACGTCGCGCGGATCGATTCGAACCAGCAAGGCGCCCCGCTCGACGTTCTCGCCGAGCTCGACCGCCACTTCCCGCACCTCGCCGGACGCCTGTGACTTCACGTCAATGACCCTGATCGGCTCGACCGTGCCCGTGGCGGCCACCGCCGACGTGATGTCCTTCACCTCCGCCGTGGTCGTGGTCAGACCCATCGCCGGTTCGTCCGCCTCACTCGTCCCGCAGGCGCCCGCGGCCACACCGCCAACCATGATCGCGGTGAGGACCGCACCGAGTCTCGTATTCCTCTTCATGTCTCTCATCTATCTCCGGCCGATCTGGATTATCTCAGGTTGGTGCCGAGCAGGGCTTCGAGGCGTGCGAGGCCGAGCTGGTAGTCGAAGCGTCGGCGGATGAGGTCGACTTCCGCCTGCAGCAGGGTAATCTGGGCGGCCTGCAGGTCCAGGATGGTGGCCAGTCCGAGGCGGTAGCGCTCCTGGCTGACCCTGAGGTCCTCGCGGGCCAGCTCCACCGTCTGTGCGGCGAGATCGATCGAGGCCACCGCCGCCTCGATCGTCCCCAGCGCCTGGTCCATGTCCTTGCGGAGCTTCAGCTCCACCGCCCGCTCGGCCGAGCGTGACTGGTCCGCCCGCGCCCGGGCCGTGTACAGCTGGCTCTCGCGCGTGAACCCGTTGAACAGCGGCATCGAGCCCGACAGCGACAGCGACCAGCTCCGGCTCTGCGGCGGGTACTCGATGTTCGACCACGCCCAGCCCCCGCCAAACGTCAGCGTCGGAAGGTAGGCCGACTTCGCGCTCGCTACCGCCGCCTCGTCCGCCGCCGCCTGCGACCGGGCGCTCACCAGCGAGGGCGCACCCGACAGCGCCATCGACAGGATCTCCTGCCGCTCGAACGGCAGACGCTCCGCCGCCAGCTCCGCCGTCTCCACCGGCTCCAGTGGCTCCGTCACCCCCACCGCCTCCGCCAACGCATACCGGCTGTTCCGCGCACTGTTCTCCGTGTTCAACAACGCCACCCGCGCGTTGTTCAGGTCCACCTGCGAGCGCAGTACGTCCGATCGCGTCGCTCGCCCCAGCTCCAGCTGCTGCTCCACGAACGCCAGCTGATCCTCCTGGCGCTGCACCCGGTCCTCCTCCACCCGCACCAGCTCACGGTTCGCCACCGCATTGTAGTACGAGATCTTCACTCCCTCACTCGTCGTGTACTCCGCCTCGCGGAACCGCGCCTCCGACGCCGCCACCCCCAGTCGCGCTCCCTTCAGGTCCGTGAACCGCCGAAATCCCCGGAACAGGTCCACGCTCCCCCGCAGCTGTGCACTGTAGCTCGTCGTCGTGATCGCCTGGCCCGTCGGGTCCAGCCGCCCGCTCGACGCGTCCGAATACTGGTAGCTCAGGCTCAGGTTCGGCAGAAACTGCCCCCACGCCGACAACTCCTGGTAACCCGCGATCTCCACCGACGACGCCGACTGCTCCAGGTTCGGATTGTTCCGCTCCGCCAGCCCCATCCGCTCCGCCAGCCCCAGCGCTTCCTCCAGCGTGACCTTCCGCACCAACTCCTGTGCCCCCACCTCCGGGACCGCGAGGAAGACCGGGAGCACCGCCATCGCCACGCGAATGAAGTCTCGCATCGAACGCCTCATTATCTGTCTGTCCGCCCGCAGTTCACACATTGTATCGACCTGAAGTTAGACCAAGCTCGTACGACGTCTAATCCCTGGAGCCCCGTTCCGTGGAGCGTACGGGAGTCACGCCCGGGAGTCGCCCTTGCCGAGGTCCGGTTTCCTGCGTTCAGTCGGAGCCCCCGCCTGACGTCCCTTCCTTCCCGTGTTCGGATTCGGCCTCCCGTTCCCGTTCCTGCTCGTCCAGCAAAGCCCCGTACCTCCGCGCCTGATCGGGGGTGAGGACCGATTCGATGCGCGCGCGGGCGGAGTCGACGACGGCGTCCCACTCCGGCCGCACACGATCGAAGACGGCCGACATCTGTTCACGCGTCTCTACCAGGATCGGGTCGATCCGGGCCTGCTGCTCCGGTGTGATGCCGAGCTCGTCGGCGAAGCGCTCGATCGTGCTTCGTCCCTGTCGGGTGGGCGAGGAGATCTCGCGTCCGCTTCCGCGATGAAGCGCGTACCGCTCTGCTGCGAGGCCTACCGCCAACCCAGAGGCGAACATGAGCAGCAAGAGGACGGCAGCCCGTCCTCGACTGGCCCTGATCATCGCCCTTCCGACTCGTAGATGACGGTCATGACAACATCCAGGTCCGGCGCGCTGTCTCGACCGAAGGCCGACGGCAGTACATCGCCCGGGCGCACCAGCTCTTCGACTGCCGGAGCGCTCGCCATGTCCTCTGCAGCGGCTGCGCTCCCGGCCTGCCGCAGGGCGAGGCCCGCGAAGATCAGGGTCACGGCTGCGGCAACGGGGCTCAGAATCGTGGCCCATTCCGCCACCATATCGGGCCAACTGTTCCGCCGCGCGCCCAGGAGCGGCTGCGCCTCATCCAGAATTGCCCTCCGCATTCGGCGTCGGGTAAGTTCGTCTGGTCCCAGCGTGCGCAGCCACATCGGCCACCTGTCGTTGCTCATTACCTACTCCATTGACTCGTGCTCACCACTCTCCGGTCCGGCATCCGATCCGATCAGCCGTCGCAGCGTGCGCCGAGCGTGGTGCACGTGCGCCCTCGACGTCCCAACGGCGATTCCCAGGATTTCGGCGATTTCCTGGTGACTGTATCCCTCCAGGTCGTACAGCGTCACCGCCAGGCGTTGCATCTCCGGCAACTCACCAAGCGCGCCGATGACCTTTTCCCTGGTCCGCTCTCGTTCGAGGTCCTTTTCCGGGTTGCGGCCGCCCGCCGCCGACGCCGGAATGTCATCATGGCTCCTGAGCGCCTCGCGGCGGCGCAGGTTCAGGCACGTAGATCGAAGTACCCTGTAAAACCATGGCCCAAAGGGACTTCCAGGCTTCAACTGATCGATGCGCTCGAGAGCCCTTATGAAGGCGCTCTGTACTGCATCCTCTGCATCGTGCGCGTTGCGCAGCACGGACAGCGCCGTCGCGTACGCGGAGTCCAGATACCGATCGACGAGCACTCCGAACGCGGTCCCGTCTCCCTCCTGTACGGCCCGCACGAGGGTCTGCTCTTCCGCCAGACTCGCAGACGTTCTCACATCGCCCCGAATTCGGACGACTCTCGACCGGCTGGTCGAGATCGGTGTCGAGTCCCTGGCCGCCGCCCTCGCAACACTGTTAACACGTCTCTCTCGTCAGGCGTTGCACCGGATTCCGGCCGGATGCTAGGTGCGGCACACGGGAATGGGCAAGCGCCACCGCGTCCTCGATGCCCCGGATTGCTTGCTCGCTGCTAACGGCCGGCGCATCTTTCTCCGCGGCATGAACCACGGCGGGCAACGCCCAACCTGAACAGAGCGGGAGCAAAGTGACGGAGGTACAGGACAACCGCGGATTGGATCTTGCGGCCCGGACGCTGGTGGAGGAGCGGGTGCGTTCGTTGCGTCGTCAGGTGAACCGGGAATTGGACCCGGATGACCTGATCTTGAGGCCCACGGCTCCGGCTGCCAGGCGTCATCTGTTCGAGGAGGCGTGCGAGCTGTACTGGAACGAGCTCAACTGGGAGCAGCTCACGCACGAGGAGATCGTCGGCGAGGGTGAGCTTACCGAGATGGTATTCCCGGGGTTGCTGGCCCTGGTGGACGCCTGGCTTCCCCGATCCGAGAACGGGGAGCCCGACCGGGATCGGGAGCGCCGCGACGTGGCTCACGATTTTCTCCTGTGGCTCGCGTCTCGCCTCGTTGAGCTGCGGGTGCGGCGGCCGGAGGATGGGGCCGACCGGGCCACGATTCAGAGGGAGATCCAGGTGACGGACGAGCTCATCGACCTGGTCTCGTTCAGGCTGTACTGCATTTCCGACGGCGAGATCGAAAAACTGGCTAACTGAAGGTAAAATCGTGAGATCCATCGTATGCATCAAGCGAGTTCCCGACTCCGAAGCGCGGGTCCGGGTCTCGGCCGACGGCAAGACGATCGACGATTCCGGTGTGAAATACGTCATGAATCCATACGACGAGTTCGCTCTGGAAGAAGCCTTGCGACTCAAGGAGGAATCGGGGGAAGGGACGGTCACGGCCATTACGGTCGGGCCGGAGGAGGCAAGAGAGACACTGCGGTCCGCGCTCGCGATGGGAGCTGATGACGGAGTGCTGCTCCGGTCGAACGGTTCTATGGACGGCGTGGCTGTAGCTCGGGTGCTTGCCGACGAGATCGCGGCCCGTGACTACGACCTGGTGCTGTTCGGGAAGCAGGCCATCGACGACGACAACATGCAGGTCCCGGCGATGGTGGCACAGATGCTGGCCTTGCCCTGCGCCACTGTGGTCGTGGGTCTCGACATTGAAGGCGGTGTCGCCAGGGCCAAACGAGAGATCGAGGGCGGGCACGAGATCGTCGAATTCGATCTTCCAGGTATAATCGCCGCTCAGAAGGGACTGAACGACCCGCGGTATCCGAGCCTCAAGGGGATAATGGCCGCGAAGCGGAAGCCGATGGAGGAGAAAGACGTCGCCCTGGCCGAGCCGACGATCGAGCTGCTCAGCCTCACACCGCCGCCGCCGCGCCCCGAACCACAGATCGTGGGAGAAGGCCCCGAGGCGGTGCCAGAGCTGGTGCGGCGACTCCGAGAGGAAGCGAAGGTGCTCTGATGGCCGACATCCTCGCATACGCAGAGACGCGTGACGGATCCCTGAGGCCGGTGGCCGGAGAGGTGGTGGCGGCGGCTCGGAAGCTTGCCGACCAACTGAGTGGTCAGGCGATCGCGGTCGTTGTGGGCGGCCCTGGATGTGCCGACGCAGCGGCGGACCTGGCTCGCTTCGGGGCCGACCGGATCCTGGTCACGGAAGCAGATTCCCTGGATCTGTATCAGCCCGATGCGACGGTCGAGATTCTCGGTTCTGTGGCCGACAAGTTTGCTCCCGACGCCATCCTCTTCCCGGCGTCGGCGCAGGGGAAGGATCTGTCGGCGCGCGTCGCGGCACGTCTCGGCGTGGCGCTCGGATCGGAAGTGACCGAGATCGCGGTTGAAGACCAGGCGCCGGTCATCACTCGGCCCATGTACGGAGGGAAGGCATACGGCCGTTTCAGGTTCCTGCAGTTGCCGGCGCTGATCAGCATTCGCCCGAACGTGTTCCCGGCGACCATCGATCCGCGCGAAGGCAAGATCGAGAACTTTCCGCCCGTCGATGTCGTCCCTCGCACCCGGGTGGTCGCGATCGAGTCCGCCGAGCGTACCGCCCTGGACGTGCGGGAAGCGCCGGTCGTGGTCGCCGGCGGGCGTGGACTGCAGGACGCGACCAACTGGCGATTGCTCGAGGACCTGGTGGAGGCTCTGGGAGACGATGCCACCCTGGGCGCCAGTCGAGCGGTCGTGGACGCGGGCTGGCGGCCCCACTCCGAGCAGGTAGGGCAGACCGGAAAGGTCGTGTCGCCGAATCTCTACTTCGCGGTCGGCATCAGCGGAGCGATCCAACACCTGGCCGGTATGCGTACCGCGGGCGTCATCGTGGCCGTCAATAAGGATGCGGAGGCGCCAATCTTCGGGGTGGCGAACTACGGGGTGGTGGGGGACCTGTTCGAGATCCTGCCGCGACTGACGGAGGAGATTCGAGCTACCAGGGGATCGGACGGATAGAATGAGCGGAGGGAACCTGGCAGGATCTTCCGGAGATCCGCTGATGCCTTCTCACGCCTTCCTGCTCTCCGCCTTCGTGCCGGCGCTCGCGGCGGTGGCCAGGCTCGCGCTCCATAGCGAGATCGGAGTGTGGGCAAACCTGGTCTGGCTTCTGGGTCTGATCCCCGTCTTCCTGCTGACGCGCTACCTGGGGTGGAAGGGAGCTCTGCTGGGATTGGCGTGGACGGCAGCCATGGCGGTGACGGCTGATCTGTTCGCGGCGCTGCTGGGTGGTCAGACCACCGATTGGTCGCTCATCGGACTGGTAGTGGCGGTGACGGCGTCCGTCGCGCTAGGGGCCGGGTTGGAGCGCCAGTGGTGGGTCGCCAGGCGCGACCAGGGGCCGGAGCCCGCGGACTCAAGGCCCAACGTGGGCGATTTGCCGCAGGGGGAGGTTCTGCTGTACTTCCTGGAGAAGCTGTTCGAGGCTGCCAGAAGACGGCCTCCGCTGACGATCGTCTTGTTTGAGGTCGATCGTTTCGAGGAGTATGAGTCCATGTACGGCGAGAAGAAGGCGAACGCGGCCCTCGACGTCGCGGCTCAGGCGCTCAAGTCGCAGACCCGCGCTTCGAACATGTACGGCCGGCTGGACGAGCGCAGGCTCGTCGTGTTCCTGAGTGGCGAGACACTCTCGGGGGCGTACGGTTTTTCCATTCGCGTCCTCGAGGAGGTCGCGTCGCTGCCGGCTCCGTGGAGCGGCCGGATCACCCTGAGCGCTGGCGTGGCGGGATTCGAGACCGCGATGCCGAACGCGGCCGCTCTCCTCGCGCGGGCGCGGCAGGCGCTGGATATGGCTCGTCGGATGGGTGGTGAGAGAGTCGTCGTCGCGAATGGAACGACCGGGGAGACGTTGGTCACGTCTGGTATGACGGTGGTGGACCCGGACGGAAAGGTCCGGGAGATCCGCGACTCCGTCTGACAGGGACCTGGCCGTCAGTTCCCATTCGGAGTCTCCGTCGCTTCCAGTCGGTGGCGCACGCAGGCCGCAAACCGACGAAGGAGGATCTCAGCTGCACCGGCCAGGACCTTGCTCACTACGGGTCCGTCGAGGCGGCCTGCCAGGCGCACACCCAGCCGGACATCGACGCTAGTGACCGCTCGCTCGAGTTCCGACAGCCGGCTGCGCATCCTCAGGTCCGCGGCCCCATCGCCTGTCAGTTCGGTGGCAGTCGCAGCCATCAGCACCGAGTGCTCGGCCGCGTCGAGTTCGCGGAATCCGGCTTCTCCCGCGAGTGTCGTTCCAACCGGGCCGAATCTCAGGTCGACCTCCCCGACGAAGGTGTCGTCCACGATGTCGAGAAGGTGTGCGCCCGGCATGCAGCCTGCGATGCACCGGGGATCGGTCAGAAACCGCCACACCTCGTCGACCGGTCGCCGAACCTGAAATGCTCTGTGAAGGCTAATCGACAACGTGCGCTCCTGGCGGAATCGATACGGTTCGCCCGGACGGGCGCCAACGTGACCCGAAGCGTCTCCGGGCGTCAAGCACACGGTCCCGCGGCGTGCCGGGATCTCCTACATTGAAGAGAGCCGCGGAACCCGGGGGAGACGAGGAAGATGAGCCTTCCAGAGATTCGAGACGCCGTCCTCGATTGGACGAGGCGCGGCCAGCCGTGGGGTGAAGCAGTTCTGATCGGCGTCAGACGGTCTGCTCCCAGGCCGCCCGGCGCCCGGTACGCCGCGGGAAGCGACGGCTCGTTCAGCGGGACGATCTCGGCCGGGTGCGTCGAGGCAGACCTGCGGGAGCACATCCTCGGCCTGCTCGCCGACCGTCCCGACGGCGAGCCGAAGGTCGTATCCTACGGCATCAGCGACGAAATGGCGGTCAGCGTGGGTCTGGCATGCGGCGGCGAGATCGATGTCCTGATCCGCCTCCACGAACCCGATGATGCAGTGTGGGAGGAGCTGGTCGCGATGCTGGTGGAGTCATCGGGGGCCCCCGCAGGCGGGCACGGGGCGCTTGTCACGGGGCTGTCGGCCGGGATCCTCGGCCGGCAGATCCTGGTCCGGCGGGATGGCTCGACCGTCGGAAGTCTGGGAGACTCGGATCTGGACGAAGAGGTGGCCGCAAGCGCTGATCGGCTGTTCGCCCGCGAGGGTGGCGAGACCGTCGAGTTCGCCTCGGGGGGGCACACGGCCTTCGTGGACCGGGTCCTCCCTCCGCGCAGACTTCTGATCGTCGGAGCGACCCCAGTGGCGATAGCACTCGCGGCACTGGCGTCGTGTGTGGGATACCAGGTCACCGTCGTGGATCCCCGGCCCGGGCTCGCCCGCCCGGATCTGTTCCCGGACGCGAACGTCATCGTCGAATGGCCCGACCAGGCGTTGGACGCAACTGACCTGGACGAGTGGACGGATGTTGCGATCCTCGCCCACGACGACAGGCTGGATCTTCAGGGTCTCCAGGCTGCGCTCACCTCCGGATGCCGGTACACGGGCCTGCTCGGTGGGAGGCGAACGCAGCGGCTCCGGAGAGAGGCCCTGCTGGCAAGAGGCGTATCGTCGCCCAGCCTGGACCGGATCCGCGGTCCGATCGGCCTCGACATCGGCGCGGTGACCCCGCACGAGATAGCGGTTTCGATACTGGCTGAGATGCTGGCGGTTCGGCGTCTCGGACCTCAGGCGGTGGGCCGGGCGACATGACGCGGCCGGCCGACGGGGACGACTCGCGGCCAGGGTTCGCTGGCCTGATCCTGGCCGCCGGCAGCTCGACACGGATGAGGGGAGGTTCGAAGCTCCTCTGCCAGTTCGAGGGGACCACGGTGATTCGCAAGGTCGTGTCGACCGCACTGGCAGCGGGCCTCGAACCGGTCGTCGTAGTCGTTGGCCGCGACGAGCGAGCCGTTCCGTCTGCTATCTCCGGTCTGCCGGTCCGCTACGCGAGGGTGCCGGAGGAGCCTCGCGGACGCCTCGCCTCAGTGATCGCCGGTGTCGAGGCGCTGGCGGATGATCCGGTGGCCGGCGCCGTGATCCTGCTTGGAGACGAGCCCGGTCTTGGCGTCGAGCATGTCCGGATAGTGCGGGACGCAGCAGCCGGTGGCCGGCACACTGTCTTGCGGGCGGCGTACAGAGACCGCCCGGGACACCCGGTCCTCGTGCCGGAATCAGTGCTACGGCGCATACCGGATCTCGGCAGCGGTCTCGAGCCGGAGACGAGCCTGTGGAGCCTCATCCTCCGTTCCGGGGTGCCGTTTTCGCTCGTGCCGATAGACGTTCCATCGCCCATCGATGTGGACACGCGAGTCGATCTGGCTAGAGCGATCGACCGAGGGTCGACCACCTGATCGCGTCCGCCGGCCTTGCGCGACACCCTGACGCAATGGCATCTGCCTCGTAGCCGCCGGCCGAATCAGCGTCAGCAGGGTCTGCGCCACGGCTCGGGATGGAATTGACACGGAGAAGCTAGACAGGCAGGGATCAATGGGTCGTGTGGGCCTCGCGGTAGTCGTGCTGGCCGCCTGGATCGCGGCATTGGGATGGCAAGCGAAGCGAGTCTTCTTTCCGGCTGCGGCTCAGCGCCTCGCTCTCGGCGTGACGACGCTTCCACCGGGAGTCGCCTACTACGCGGTCTTCCGCGGCGATGTGCGCGCCGGCTGGGGACAGGTCGAGATCGACACGCTGCCAGCGGCCGCCGGGTTCCGTGTGCGAGATCGAGTGCTCCTGGATCTGCCATCCCTCGGGGTGGCGGGGCGGTCCGAGCGCTCTGCCGAAGAGTACCTGGACTCGCGCCTGAATCTGGACAGCCTGATCCACACCTCCGTCGTTGGAGACGACACCGCCGAAATCAGGGTCGTATTCGACGGCGACTCGGCGATTCGACTGTACGACTCGACGGGCCGGCAGACCGGCCGTGTGTCCGTCTCGGGGTCTGTCACGACCCCCGCCGGCTGGCGCCTCCGACTCGCCGCTGCCGGACAGACGGAGCCTGGACGAAGATACGGTGTGACGGTGTTCGATCCGCTGGTGGCAGGCGTCCGCCTGCAGGAGATCGAGATCCTGGAGGCCGGCTCGCTGGCGTTCCCTGACAGTGCGGACACGGACTCCATTTCCGGAGCCTGGATTCCGGTCAGGGAGGATACGGTGCGTGCGTGGCGGGTCCGAACCGGCTCCGGGGGAGAGGCCAGGGAGGCGTGGATCGACGAGGACGGAAGACTGGTGGACGGAGACATCTTCGGAGGACTCAGGGTGGAGCGAACGGCTTTTGAGCTGGCGTTCTTCACACGCCCGGGGGCCGCACCACCTGCGCAGCCCATTGAACGCCACCAGCGGGGGGAGCCGGAATGATCCGTCTCGAGAGCCTGACGAAACGCTACGGCGACTTCATTGCGGTAGCCGGGATCGACCTCGACATCGAGGCGGGTCAGATATTCGGCCTCCTGGGCCCCAATGGGGCGGGGAAGACGACGACGCTCAGGATGATAGCCGGAATCCTCAGACCGGACTCGGGTCGAGTGATCGTCGCGGGGCACGACAATGTCGTCGAGCCGATCGAGGCTAGAAAGATCCTCGGTTTCGTTCCGGATCGACCGTTCGTGTACGACAAGCTTACGGGAGCCGAGCTCCTCCGTTTCTCGGCCGGGTTGTACGGCCTCGAGGGCCCGCAAGTGGAGACCCGGATCGACGAGTTGCTCGAGTTGTGGGACCTGGCTCCATGGAAGGATCAGCTCGTAGAGTCGTACTCGCATGGCATGCGACAGAAGCTGATCATCTCCTCCGCGCTGATCCACCGCCCCGGAGTGCTGGTCGTGGACGAGCCTATGGTGGGGCTCGATCCTCGATCGGCGTGGTTGCTCAAGGACGTCTTGCGAAAGTTCGCTGACAATGGAGGCACCGCGCTCGTGTCGACCCACACGCTGGAGCTGGCCGAGAGCCTCTGTGACCGGTTGGCCGTAATCGATCGGGGCAGCGTCGTAGCCGCGGGTTCGATAGATGATCTGCGTCGAGAGGCTCGATCGGAGGCCGCCGGCCTGGAAGAGATCTTCCTGAGGATCACGCGCGGGGCCACAAACTCCGAGATCGTCCGGGTGATCGGGGAGTGATGATGTCCGTGGGGCGCGAGTACGCTCTCCTGCTCACACCGAAGTTCCTGTCCGCGCGACGACGCGGCCTGACGGGTCCGGGTCGTTGGGGCCGTGCGGCGATGGTGCTCGGAGTCGGAGCGGCCGCGTGGCCGTTCATCTATGTGGCGTTGACCCGGCTGCTGCGTACGCTCAGGGGTGTCGAGGAGGTAGGGCCTCTCCTCGCCTCGAAATTACTGGCTCTCGGACTCCTCATGTTCCTGGGGATCCTCCTGCTGTCGAATCTGATCGCTGCGCTTTCGAGCTTCTTTCTGTCTCGCGACCTCCCGTGGATTCGCGCGGCGCCCGTCGATTGGCTATCCGTCTACCTGACACGACTCACCGAAACGCTCGTCAGCTCGTCCTGGATGGTGGTGCTGATGCTCGTGCCGATGCTGGCCGCCTACTGGACGGTGTACGACGGCGGGTGGCAGTTCGTCGCTTTGTCCGTCGCGGCCGTGGTTCCCTTCCTGGTAATACCGGCGGCGGTCGGAAGCGCCATCACGCTGCTGCTCGTCCGCCTGTTTCCTGCCCGTCGCTCGAAGGACATCCTCGGCATCGTCGCCGTCGCGTCCGCGGGTCTGGTTATCCTCCTGCTCCGCGTGCTTCGTCCTGAGCGGCTGGTGAATCCGGAGTCTTACCGGAACCTGGTCGATTTCATGGCCGCCCTGCGCGGGCCCTCGTCTCCGTGGCTTCCCTCTCAGTGGGGCGCGGATGCCCTCGCCGGTTTTCTTCAGGGCGGTTTCGACCCGTTTCTTCTCATCCTGCTGTGGACCACCGCTGCCGGCACGGTCACCGTCGGTGCCATGCTTCACCGGAGCCTGTACCCCGTGTGCTTTACCCGCGCACAGGAAGGGACCGAGAACCGGATCCGGCACCATTCCGGCTGGACCTGGTTCGGACGCACTGTCAGCGGCGCGTCACTTCAGCAGCAGCAGCTGGTGCTCAAGGACGTGAGGATATTCTTCAGGGATACGACCCAGTGGTCGCAGCTCATCATTCTCGGAGTACTGGTCGTCGTCTATGTCTACAACATGAGGGTTCTTCCGCTCAGCTCGGGCGAGATGATCACTCGCTATCTCATCACTCTCGTGGTGTTCCTAAACCTCGCTCTGTCGGGATTCGTTCTGGCGGCGATCGCGGCGCGGTTCGTGTTCCCCGCCTTGAGCCTCGAGGGTCGGACCCTGTGGATGTTGAAATCGGCGCCGCTCGAGGCCCATACCATCCTCGGGGCAAAGTACTGGGTGGGGGCGGTCCCGCTCACGGCCCTCGCAGTGCTCCTCACCGGCGTGACGAACTTCCTGCTCGGCGTGCCCACAGGACTCGCTGTCCTGTCGCTCGTCTCGACGGTGGCGCTGAGCCTGGCGTTCACGGCGCAGGCCCTGGCATGGGGGGTCTACTACCCGGAGTTCGAGTCCGAGAACGCCGCGCAGATTCCCACATCGATCGGCGGACTGCTGTTCATGCTCGGAGCGGTGATCAATCTGGGGACAGTTCTGGCCCTGCAGATCTGGATTCTGAGAGGATTTCTGATGTCCGGGCTGCCGGGAAGGGAGCCACGAAGTCCGCTGCTGTCGGAGATCGCCCTGGCGCTGGCGGTGACCCTAGTGTGCTGCGCTGTCGCAGGCGGGGTCTCCTACCAAGCCGCAGTACGGCGTTTCGACCGCCTCGACGGCTGATCAGCCCGTGTGAGTCGGGCTACTCGAGCCCCACCAGCGAGTGAGCGGCAGTCTCCCGGAACTCGCGCAATCGCTGCCGGGCGTCACGCATCTCGGCGTCCGTAAACAGGCCTTCCTGCTGGGCCAGGAGCAGTTCCTCCCGCTGACTATCACTGAGCAGGCCCATTTCGACGGCCAGGACCCCGAACTTCTTGCCCGGCTGTCTGCGCTGCTCGAGCAACACACGGGCGACCTCGGCAGGAGTCAGCAGGTCGCGTACGAGGGCGACCGTGCCCAGGGCGAAGTGACGGGGGACGGGCACTTCGGCGCCCACCGGCCGACTGTTGTCCTCAAACTCCAACGTATCAGTCGCGTCAGAAACTTCGTCTGCAACCTCGGGCACAGGAATCTCCGACAGAGACTCGACCGAGTCCTCATCAGCGACGAGCGCAAACCCGGCCTCGGTCGCGCCGAGCGACTCGATCGGAGGTACCAGGTTGCCCAGCACCACTGGTTCTGCGGCCGGTCCTTCGTGCTCTGCTGCGACCTCGGGCGTTTCGGACTCCGGAAGCGGTCCGGTCACGGGATCCGGCCGGGTCTCCACCGAGGCCGGATCAGCCCGGGACATGGTCTGTACGACCAGGGTCGATTCGAGACACTCGGGAGCTTCCCTGTCCGCAGGCATCGCGGGTACTAGATCCTCCATATCACCGGTCTCGGCGTCTGCAGCGCTGATGAAGCGTTGAAGAACCTCCCACTGGGCGTCCAGGACCTTGCTCTGCCGCTTCTGGTTCTCGAGGAGAGAGCGAATACTCAGGAGATGAAGAGCGTACAGCCCGAGAGCCGCTGCGGCCGCGGCGAGCATCCGATTCTGGCCGTACCACGCCAATCCGGCGATCACCACCGTGACCGCAGCCACGGCAGCAAGATAGTGCCCACTGTGCTCTCGATCGGCCTTGCCGATTCTGGCCATCCAGGCGCCTCCATCTTGCCCCGAGCGGCCGGGGCGCAGCTACTCGGGGTTCCCCGTGAGTCCGGTTCGCGCGGGCGAGCCTGACGCTTCCGGCGCCAGATGATCGCATCTCGCGTGCCAGAAAGGATCAGCGTCGTCGGAGAATGGGCCAGGTGTCTACGATGTCGTCGCCTCGGACCACCGAAAAGGCGTCAAAACAGGCCACCGTGAGACACGAGTGGTTCGGAAGCACCCGCACGCGGGCTCCGAGCTCGAGGGGCCTGGATACCAGGCCATGTTCCTGACTGAGCGAGGTCAGTCGGGCATTTCGCAGGAATGATCCGGGGTCGTGCTCGTCGATGATTTCGCCGAAGCTGGGTCGACCCAGGTGCGCCGGGCCTGGATCCAGGGACATGGCGAGCGCTCCTGCGTCCACCACGGAGGTGCCGCGCTCGCGGCTGGAGGACACGACCGTGGTCAGAACCGTGGCGGCGCACTGGTCCGGCGCGCAGGACCCGAGCAGCACCTGCGTGTAGTCGTGCAACGCGTAGTTGCCGGGTCGCACTTCCGTGACGCCATCCAGCGTCCGGTACGCGGACATCGAAGGAGTAGATCCCACGCTCACGTCGGACACGGAGACGCCGCGGGCAGCTAGTTCTTCTGCCAGCCCGGCCATCGTGCGACGCTCCGAGTCCGCAATCCGGGCGATCTGGTCCCGGGATGCTGCCCGATACGCGTCGCCGGAGTGAGAGAGAATCCCCGCCAGCTCCAGCCCCCCATCGATGACGCGCTCGGCCAGCTCCCGCGGAGCCGACGAGCCCGGGTCCAACCCCGCCCGTCCATTGCCGCAGTCGATCTTCAGCCACACCCGGAAGGGGGCTCCGGCGCCGATGAGTCCGTCCACGGCCGCAGCCGAATCGACTACGACCCCGAGCCTTACGCGAGTCGCCAATTCAGCCGTCTCGATCAACCTGCCAGGGATCACCGGAAACGCCCACGTGATGTCATCGAACCCGAATCCGGCGAACGCCAGGCCCTCGGCCAGCGTGGACACTGTGATCCCCCGGGCGCCGAGCGCCTGCTGGGCCAGTGCTACTTCGCGACACTTGTGGGTCTTGACGTGGGGCCGCAGCCGAACCTGCAGCTCCTTGCATCGCTCTGACATCCGCCGAAGGTTCCCCTCGAGTGCATCGATGTCCAGAAGGAGCGCCGGGGTCTTGAGGTCGTGGATCGTGGGCATGGTCGGATTTTACAGCGATGCCCCCTCCGCGGCCACACACCCTGCTGTCGACTCGATCGCACGAGACGGCCGGTCCGAATTTTGAGGTTCCGGAGGCCGAGAACCGCCCGATCGTCCAGTGCCTGCGGCACGATGTGACCTGTGGACGCTGCCGATCGTCATATTGGTGACACGCGACGCGAGGTCCGATATAAGAAACGCTACCGATACCGAGCTGGTTCGTCAGGCACTGGACGGATCAGATCGGGCGTTCGGCGAGATCGTTCGCCGGTATCAGGATCTCCTGTACCGCCACGCCGTGAGGATGACGGGCCGCCAGGATGACGCCGAGGATGTCGTGCAGTCCGCGTTCATCAAGGCGCACCGCAACCTTCGGAAGTGTCGAGACCCCGAGAGGGTAGGGGCATGGCTGTTCAGAATCGGAGCGAACGCATGCAAGGACTTTCTCAAGTCGAAGCGCGTGACGATCCCTTTCGATCAGATGCCAGGCCTGCTCTCCAACGACGGAGACCCGGAGCGTGACGCCGAGATGGGAAGGGTAAGGGGCGAGATCGAGCGAGCGTTGCAGAGTCTCCCGGTCGAACAGAGAGAGGCCTTTCTGATGAAGCACGTGGAAGGATGGTCATACGACGAGATGTCCGAGACGCTGGACGTATCGGTTCCGGCGCTCAAGATGCGAGTACACCGGGCCCGCGAGGAGCTCCAGGTGTTACTCCAGTCGTACGGGAGCTGACAATGGACACCCGGCTGCAAGCCTATCTGGACGGTGATTTGACGCTCGCTCAGCTTCCGGCGGAGCTCAGAGCGAAGGCGGAAGCGTGGGACGGCCTGTTGGAAGAGGTTCGTAACACGTCGCCGGCGGGGGCGCCGCTGGGCTTTGACGCCCGAGTACTGTCGGCGCTCGAGGCTGAACATCAGTCCGCCTGGAAGCGGGGGATCGAATGGCTCTTTCGACCTCGCCTCGTTACGGTCCGTCCAGCCGCCGCCGTGGCCGCAGCGGCGGTGGCCATCGTCGTTCTCGGTTTCCTCGGTCTGCGCGAAGACGGCGCGACCGCCGATTCCCTGGTATACGTTCAATTCGTAGTGGATGCGCCCGCCGCCGAAACGGTTCACCTGGTTGGGGACTTCACGGAATGGCGACCCAACGTCGCGCTCGAGGACGAGGACGGCGACGGGGTATGGTCGGGTCGGGTCCCACTTCGGCCCGGGGTGCACGAATACATGTTCGTGATCGATGGAGCGGATTGGGTTACGGACCCGAATGCCGCGGGCTACCAGGACGACGGTTTCGGACAACGAAACGCGATCGTGGCGGTATCCGCGCTCGACGGGACCTGAGCATTTCGCCGGGCAGCCAGCGGAAGCGCTTGGCGCCTCTCGGCCGGGTGCGTCTGCTCCGGACGTCGACCGGTGCGGCCGCGACAGCGGCGTGTCTGCTGTCGAGTGGGCAGATCCGTGCGCAGGAAACGACGCTCTCCCTGGACCTCGGTGGTTCCTACTCCCTGCCCCCTGCCGGCGGGACCGGCATCGCGAGTACGTACTTGAATGGCGGCCTGCGACTCGCCGGACTCTTAGGCTCTGGTGGCTATTTCGACGTCGGAGGATTCGGCGGACTCGCGCTCAGCGATGGTGGAGCGAGCTGGGGTTCCTTCCTGGCGGGCGGCGGTTGGGTGCAGCCGATATCGCGAACGGTTTCGGTTGGAATCAGGGCCACCGGCGAGGCGTTTACCGTCGGCGAGCCGGTTCCCTACCGCGCGGCGTACGCCCAGGCGGAGCCCGAGGTGTGGTTCGCGTCGGGCGGCACCAGCGTGCGCCTGAGCGCGTATGGCGGGCTGGGAATCTCCGAAGTAACCACGACCGAGACGTTCATTCGTGACACCCGATCAGGTCCACGCGTTTTCGAAGCGCGTAGCGTCATGACGTCGGACCTGTGGGCCTGGGGAGGCGGTGCGGAGGTAGGGCAGCAGTTCGGGGCCCTGGCGCCCCGGCTGTCCGCGGAGTTCTACGACAGCCCGCAGGGGGCATACGCGGTCGGTCGGCTGGGTCTCGAAGTTCGACCGGCTGGAGGGAATCTCTACATCGAGGGATCGGTGTGGGACACGCCCGACGGAACCGAAATATCGGTGATCGCGGCTCTGCGGGTCTCTACCGGCCGAAAGTCGAGTTTCCTCGCGTCGGGAGGGAGGTACGGTCCGGATCCCCTCCTCGACTCACCGACGGCTGGCGGTGTCGGGGCTGGCGTGTCCCTCGATCTCGCTCGGCTTGGTCCGGCGCCCGAGCTGACCTGGGAGCTTGGCGAAGCCGGGCAGGTGCTCGCCCTCTCCCTGAGGGTCCCCGAGGCGGGGCGGGTCGAGTGTACGGGAGACTTCACGAACTGGGAGGAAGTTCCCATGTTGCGTGATGGGGACGTATGGCGAACGACGATTCCCGTTACCCCGGGCGTCCACCACTTCGGATTCCTGGTGGACGGCCGCTGGTATGTTCCGGGGGAGGCCCCCGGGCTGATGGAGGACGACTGGGGGATGACCCAGGCGACGATCGTCGTGGACGGGCCTGTGCCGACGCCTGATGTGACGCCTGGCGAACCGGAATCGTCTTAAGCGCGAGTGGACGGGACGCGCTCCGCGTCCGCCCCACGGGATGTGTGATATGAAAGCAAGAACGACAAGGACGATCGGAATATTGCCCCAAAGGCCGACGGAGACGCGTTGGGCGGTCACCGCCCTCGTCGCCGTCGGTATGGTGATGGGGTCCTTCTCTCCGGTCTCGGGACAGGAGGCTGGTTCCCGGCGGCTCGAGGAAGCCATGCCGGCGGAATACGCGGCGCAGGTCAGGGCGATAGCGCGCGCGGCCCGTGAGGCGGGCGTGCCGCCTGGACTCATCGCGCGAAAGGCCTTCGAAGGAGTGGCGAAGGGCTACCCTCCCGAGCGGATCGTGTCTGCCCTGGACGCCTATGCAGGCAGGTTGGGAGAGGCCACCACCCTCCTCGGTCGGGATCGCCGGCCGGGCAGTGTGGCCGCGGCCGCGGAAGCGCTGCGTCGTGGTGTGCCTCCCGACGCGATCCGGTCGATTGCGGACCGGGAGAGGCAGGGCCGGGACCTGGCAGTTCCGCTCATCGTTCTCGGCGATCTCACGGAAGCCGGAGTGCCGACCGAGAACGCCCTGGAGATGGTCAGCTCGGCGATGGACCGGGGGGCACGGGGGGAGCAGATGCTGGGACTCTCATCGGCGATCCGGCGACGGATGCGACAGGGGGCCGACTGGCGCACCGCGGTGGATGAGGTGCGTCGACGTGCGGAGAGACGGGCCCGGCAGCGCGACCGACAGCCGACAACGGACGCTGTCAGGCCCCGTGATGATGCCAGCCGCCGTCCGGTCGGCAACGCGCCCGTTCCTCCCGGAAGCGAGCCGCCGCGCGGCCAGCGCGACGGAGGCTGAGACCGGATTCGGCTGACCCCGAATTGAGGTCAGTCCTCTCATCCCGTATCTTCGGCAACCGAAATCCCGTGCGTCACCGTTCGCCGGCGACGTGGTCCTTCGAGAGGCTGGAGAGAGTTTTGACGACGAACGCGGCACAGGTCTTCGTGGCCGGGTCCGGACGCTTCCTTCCGCAGACGACCGTGAACAACTTCGAGCTCTACGAGATGGACTCGATCCGTAGTGCGTTCGACGTGGAAGCAGCGCGCGCCTCCCTGCGCGACATTGA
>JBDGXI010000080.1:0-9511 GCA_039584685.1 Gemmatimonadota bacterium
ACGCCCATGGTGAGGGCCTCCAAGGGGGCCAACACGGGAAGACTCGGAGATCCCGAATCCCCGCTAAGCGCCGGAGCATTGAAGTACGGGTTGGACGGCTCGAGGCCAACCGGATCGAAGAGTACGCCGCTTTCGGAGCCAGGGTCTCGGCCGTTGTCATTGGAGTTCTTGACAGACACGTGCAGGACGCAACGATGCGCCGGGAAATCAGAAGTGAGATCGCCAGAGACATCTTGTCTTTGAACCAAACGGACCCGGTCGAACCAGAGAAAGGGTCCGGTAAGCATGTCGGCGAATAGCATGTGCGAACCGAGCTTTCAGGATCTCCTGGTGGAGCCGCGTTCCCTAAACTCTGACTTGATCGTGATGAGAGTCCGCGCGGCCATGGACTCGGTCGCCCGGTTGCACTGTCCCAATCGGAACGTGGTCGTGCCCGAGCCGGAACTCGACTGGCGGCCAGAAGAAGCTTCCCTCGCGGTGTGTTGGTGGCCCGTCTCCCCTGCCGCCCGTGCCTTCCTGAGCAGTCTCCTGCGGTGGCAGGAGACCGATTCGACGAGCACGCGCACTGCCGTGGTCAATTCGGCTGGCAATCTCATGAAGGCGTGGGTTGCAGCATTGCAGACCGCAATCCAAGTGGAAAAACTCGACCAGGAGTTCGGTGATCCCAGTTCCCACAGAGAGGCCACGATCGTGGCGGTGCGAGAGTTGGTTCTTCAGGGCCTCGTGATAGACACGGGACGGCGTCGTGAGGGCCAGATCGTCTGGGCGGTCGGTGACTATCACAGCCGCTTCTCCATGTGGGATGCGTAATACCGGAGAAAAGTGGCGGAATACGAGGTTCTGACTAGGGCACTCTAGGCGCTGAAGACCACGATGCCCGGAGTCAATGAGCTGTCACTGCAGGCGGGTGCGGTCGCTTCCTCGTGTAGTTGACGTTTCAGACGGGCACACCGCTGCGGATCGGATGAAACAGGTCCGAAACGGAAAGGACGTGCTGTGCCCGAGGGCCGCTCAACTGACCGCTAAGGGTAGCGGGTGAACCACCAGCTGATCTGCTTCCACGTCCCATCGGCCTTGAGGGCGAACAGCGGGCCCGCCTCTGCCCACCCGGTCGACGGATCCGGTGGCTCGCCTACCTGCAAGGTGGCCGCTGCTCAGTTCTTTTTGGATACAGAGATCCATTATTATCTTGACAATCAGATCCACAAAGTGTATCTACCGTTCTATCGAGGCTGTATAGCGTCGTTCAACCAGCACCCACTAACATATGCTTGCTCTGTCGCAAACGACGGGTTACGCCGCTCTGGCTCTCAGCTGCCTGGCATACGATCAGGCCGATTGGCTGCTCACCAGACAGATCGCTGCCTGCACCTATATTCCGCCCGCATATCTATCCAAGGTCCTGCATTCGCTCACCGGGGCCGGTCTCCTGGAGGCCAAGCGCGGCTATCATGGGGGGTTCCGGCTCGCCCGGCCCGCCTCGGAGATCACGCTGGCGCACGTCGTTGCTGCGGTGGAGGGAGAAGACTGGTCAGAGCGCTGCCTCCTCGGCCTGGAAGGATGCTCGGACGACCGGTCCTGTCCGACGCACGCCTTCTGGGGGGTCGAGCGGGAGCGGATTCGCGGGAGGCTGGAACAGGTAACGCTGCAGCAGATAGCGGACTTCGAGCACTCGCTTCCCCAGAACAAGTGCGGGTTCCTCCCTTGCCCCCCGGAGTCGAGCAGGGACGGGGGTGGACCGGAGGACGACACGTAGAGCCACCCGGACGTCCAGTGAACACGAAGGAGCTGTTCGATGACGACCGTCCTGGATGACAACAGCCTCTCAACCAAAGAGACCCTTCCGGAACAGGGTCGCCTTCTACGACACGATGCTGGAGTTGGTGGACGTATAGACCGTTAACCTCCTGACTGGAGGCAGAATTGAAGAGGCTCATCATCTATGCCGCGATGCTGGTCTTCGCGGCCTGTGTTGCGACCCCGGCGTCGGCCCAAGAGGTACCCGACTGGGTGCACCGGGTGAAGCTGAGCGGACTGGCGTTTGGCGATTACTACTCGTTCGCGCAGCACCACAACGAAGATCTCGAGGGCCAGAACGGTTTCTGGTTCCGCCGCATCTACCTCACGCTCGACTTCAACCTCGAGCAGAACTGGGACTTCCGGCTCCGGCTGGAAGGGAACTCGCTGGGCGGTCCGCTGGCACCGTCAGCGAAGATCACGCCGTTCGTGAAGGACGCGTGGGTCCGGTGGAAGCCGAGCGACCAGAGCTTCTACCTCGGCATCACGGGCACCCCCACCTGGGGCGTGATCGAGAAAGAGTGGGGATACCGGGACGTCGAGAAGACGCCGCTCGACCTCATGCGTCTGGGTGCGTCTCGCGACTTCGGCGTGGCCGCAAAGGGGCCGATCGGATCGGGCAAGAAGTTCTTCTACCATGCGATGATCGGAAACGGGTCGAGCACCCGGAACGAGGCCAATCCGGGCAAGGGCTTCCTGCTCGCTCTGGGCGTTGAGCCCGGCTCCGGGTTCCTGTTCGAGGTCTACGGCGCGTACAACGACCAGGAGTCGACCACCGACCTGTACACGGGCCAGGTGTTCGGCACGTGGAGAAACGACAACGTGCGCATCGGCGTTCAGTACGCCCACCTGGAGCAGGAGCGGACGGACGAGGACAACCTCAAGATCGACCTCGTCTCCGTGTACGGCGTATGGGACGTGAGCGAGCGGGTCGCCTTGCTGGCACGGTTCGACAAGCTCTTCGATCCCAACCCCAGCGCGCCCCGGATCGACTACCTCCGGCTGTCGGACGAGGGGAAGATCAACTTCCTGCTCGCCGGCGTGGACATCAACATCATCAAGCGCTTCCACGTGATCCCGAACGTCGAGACCGTGTTCTACGATGCCGTGGACGGCGGTGAGGCGCCCAAGACCGACATCATTCCGAGGATCACCTTCTCGCTGAAATTCTGAGGAGACCTGGCATGGATCCGAGCATCGTATACAACGTTCAGCACGGATACTACTGGGACTGGAAGGTCGCACTCGATCTCTTCCTCGGTGGGGCCGGCGTGGGCGCCTTCATCTTCGGAGTCGTCCTGTATGAGCTGTGGGGCCGGCGATACCGGAGAATCCCGCAAACCGCAGCCTTCCTGGCCCCCGTCCTGGTGGGGGCGGGCCTCCTCCTGCTCATGCTGAAGCTCGGGAGGCCGCACTACATTTTTCAGACCTTCACCAGTTTCGCGCCCACGGCCCCACTCTGGTGGGGCGGCGTGTTCCAGACCGTATTCCTCGTGGGTGCGATCTGGTACGCCTATCTGTGGCGCGGAGAAGAGCCGAGTCCGGTGCGACGGCGTCTTGGCTGGGCGCTTACGCCGATCGCCATCGTGGTTGGAGCCTATCACGGCATGCTGCTGGCCGTTCTGCCTTCGCGGCCGCTGTGGAACACGGGGCCGACGGTGCTGGCGGCCCTGGCTGGCTTGCTGACGACTGGCATCGCCGCGGTGATGATCGTGCACCTGCTGCGGATGAGACGGGGAGGACGGCTCGGTGACGAAGGGCATGTCGGCACCTTCCTGAGCGACCTGAGTCCGGTCCGATACATCCTGGCCGGAGCCCTTCTGTTTCAGGTGGGCACCTTCTTCCTGTGGTGGATAAGCCTCCGGTTCGGGGACCTCGCCGACCGTGAGGCACTGGCGGCGGCGAGCGCCAGTTACAGCCTGATGTTCTGGATCCTGGGGATCGGAGTCGGCCTCGTGTTTCCGCTCGCCATCGGAGCCTATGCCGTGTGGAGGGGACGCATCGAGGACGTCCGGCACAACGTCCGGATCGTGGTGCTCACCAGCTGCCTGATCCTCGCCGGAGGTCTGTTCTTCCGTCTGGCCGTGGTGCTGGCAGGCCAGCTGAACCCCGTCTTCGTAACGCTACCGTAGGGGAGCATACATGTTGACCGAAATCAGGCCTAACGAAGGGGCGTCTGCCTACCGGAACGGGATGTCCCGGCGGTCCTTCCTGAAGGGCACCGGCACGGTCGGAATCGTTGCAGCGGTAGGCGGAACAGCTCTGCTGGAGTTCTTCACTCTTGAAGCCGAGGCGCAGTCCTCGGAGCTCGTGAGCCGGTGGATCGCCTCGACCTGCCAGGGGTGCACCGCGTGGTGTCCCGTCGTCGTGCGCGTGGTGGACGGTCGCGCCGTGCACCTGGCCGGGAACCACGCTTCGCGGGCGACCCACGGGCAGATGTGTCCGCGTCCCAATATCGCGCTTCAGCAGCTCTACGACCCGGACCGGATCAAGGTGCCCATGCGGCGGACCAACCCCCGGAAGGGCCGTGACGAGGACCCGGGTTTCGTCCCGGTCAGCTGGGACGAGGCGATGGGGCTCATCGCCGACAAGATGATGGAGCTGCGGGAGAACGAGGAGACGCACAAGTTCGCGGTCTTCCGCGGACGCTACAGCTACCTGAGGGACATCATCTACAGCGCGGTGCCCAAGGTCTTCGGCTCGCCGAACGGGATCAGCCACTCGGCCATCTGCGCCGAGGCCGAGAAGTTCGGGGCCTACTTCACCGAGGGTTTCTGGGACTACCGAGACTACGATCTCGAGCACACGCGCTACGTGCTGTGCTGGGGAGCGGATCCACTCTCGTCGAACCGGCAGGTCCCTCACGCGATCAACATCTGGGGTCACGTTCGGGATCGCGCGCAGATCGCTGTGGTGGACCCCCGCCTGTCCGCCACCGCCGCCAAGGCGAACGAGTGGCTCCCGGTCTTGCCGGGTGAGGACGCTGCCCTCGCCGTGGCGATGGCGCATGCCATTCTCGCCGAGGGACTGTGGAGTCGGGAGTTCGTAGGGGACTTCCAGGACGGGACCAATCGGTTCGTCCCGGGTGAAATCGTCGACGAGTCCACGTTCGACGAGATCCACTCGAACGGGGTCGTCCGCTGGTGGAACCTGGAGCTGAAGGACCGGACACCCGAGTGGGCAGAAGCCCAGTGCTCGATCCCGGCGGAGCAGATACGCCGGGTCGCGATCGGGTTCGCGGAAGCGGCGCCCGCTGCCATCAGCTGGGTATCGCCCGGGACGGCGATGCAGGCCCGCGGCGGATACGCCGCGCTGGCGGCTCACGCCCTGAACGGCCTCGTGGGCTCGGCCGATCACAAGGGCGGGACCGTGCAGAAGACCAAGGTACCGCAGGACAACATTCCTGACTTCTCGGCCTACCAGGACGATCTGGCCAAGAAGCTCTCCAAACAGTCCAAGATCGACCAGCGTGGCACGCTTCCGTTCCCCGCTCTCAACAAGGGCAAGAGTGGAGGCGGCGTCGTGACGAACAACGTCGCGGACGCCATGCTGGCGGAGGAACCGTACGATCTGAAGGTGGCCATCGCCTACTGGGCGAACTTCACCTTCTCGTGCTCGGGTACCGATCGCTGGGAGCGGGCCCTGGAGAAGCTGCCGTTCTTCGTGCATGTCACCACGAACCCGTCGGAGATGAGCCATTACGCGGACGTGGTTCTTCCTGCCGCGCACCAGCTGTTCGAGAAGTGGAGCTTCCTCAAGTCGAAGCAGAATCTCCACGGTTACTCGAGCCTCACGCAGCCGGTGGTCGAGCCCGTGTGGGACGTCCGACAGGACGAGACGGAGGTCCCGTGGCTCCTGGCAGAAGCCCTGGCCGCGCGAGGCTTCGACAACATGCAGCGCTATTTCAGCGAGACGTTCGCCGATCCGGAGACGGGCCAGCACCCACGCGACAGCAAGGAGTTCGCGCTGTTCGCCACCAAGATGCTCACCCGTCCTTGCTGGGATTCGGGTCACACGGACTACGGCAAGTACGGCGATGCGCTGAACGGCTGGGACGATTTCACCGCCAAGGGAGTGTGGAACTCCCACCGCTTCGAGTACGGGAAGAAGTGGGGCAATTTCGGAACGGAGACCGGCAAGTTCGAGTTCTACAGCGAGACGCTGAAGAAGGCGCTACAGGGCCACGCGGACAAGCACGGCGTCACCGTCGACGAGGTGCTGGCCGCGACCAACTACACGGCCACCGGCGAGCTCGCGTTCGTGCCGCACTTCGAGCCGGCCCTCCGGTGGGGAGACGAGTCCGAATATCCCCTGATCTTCTTCGAGCACCGCAGCAGGCTGAACCGGGAGGGTCGTTCAGCCAACTGCACCTGGTATCAGGCACACAAGAACGTGGACCCCGGGGACGAGAACTGGGATGACGTGCTCAAGATGAACCCGGCGGACGCTATCCGCCTCAACCTCGAGGATCGCGAGATGGTGAAGGTGATATCCTCGACGGGTGAGATCGAGGTGCGCCTCAAGCTGTGGGAAGGGGTTCGGCCCGGCACGGTGGCCAAGTGCTTTGGACAGGGACACTGGGCCTACGGCCGCGTGGCTGCTGTCGACTTCCACCGCCGGCTGCCCCGTGGCGGCAACAACAATGTCATCCTCCCGCCGGAGTACGATCGACTGAGCGGCTCGACCGCCCGGCACGGCGGCGTCGCGCGAGTCAAAGTCGTGCGGGCGTAACGGATCAAGGAGAAGAATCAGATGGCCAAGCGATACGCGATGGTGATTGATCTCCACCGCTGCGTCGGTTGCGCGGGGTGCGACATTGCCTGCAAGAGCGAGAATAACGTTACGGACGAATTCTCGTGGTCGAACCACGTGACGGAGACGAGCGGGGTCTTTCCGGACGTGCGGTATCGGTACTTTCCTACCCTGTGCAACCACTGTGTCAAAGCTCCATGCGTGGCCAATTGTCCGACCACCGCGATGCACAAGGCGGAAGACGGCCTCGTCCTGCACGACGCCGACAAATGCATCGGCTGCCGGGCGTGTCAGGTGGCGTGCCCCTATGGGGTAATCTTCTTCAACAAGGAAGCGCCGCACGCGCGGTTCACGAAGGACGACGAGGCCATCATCCCGGACGCCACTGCCAGTGGTCGGCAGGTGGCCGAGCGCGTGGGAGCACCCATTCCCTACTACAACCCGAGTCGGGCAGAAACGTATGCTGGAGTCAGGGATCGGGGCGTGGTGGAGAAGTGCACGTTCTGCGATCATCGTCTGAAGGAGGGGCAGCTTCCGGCCTGTGTGGTCGCCTGCCCGGCGGACGCCAGGATCTTCGGCGACCTGAATGACCCCGACAGTCCGCCCAGTCGGGCGCTTGCCCGGCATGATCGCCGGGTGCTGAAGCCGGAGCAGGGGACCCAGCCGCAGGTCTTCTATATCCGGAATTTCTGAGAGGCTGCGAAATGCCCGTACAGACCAACCCATCGATCGACGCCGGGGCGGCGATCCGCGCCAACGTCTTCTACGCGCTGGCCAGGGCGTTGGAGCCGCCGGGAAACTGGGGGGACGACCTCGCGGATCTTCTCTGCAGCGCCCTGGAGCCCTTGACACCACCGCTGCCCGAGTTGGGTGCGCAACTGTCGGGCCAGGCCACCGAGATCCTCGCGGATCGGGAGCCGGCGGCGATCGACCACGCCAGGCTATTCCTGGGTCCGTTCGAGATCCTCGTGGCTCCGTGGGCGTCGTTCTACCTGGAGGCCGAACCCAGGTTGATGGGGCCCTCGAGCCACTACGCCGCGCTCGCCTATGCGGAAGCGGGCCTGGCGCCCGGGGAAAGGCTGAAGGATGCGCCGGACCACGTGACCCATGAGCTGGAGTTCATGTACTACCTGGCGTTCAACGAAGCCACGTCGGACGAGTCCGGGTGGCGTGGGCGTCAGACCCGCTTCTGGCAGGAGCACCTGGGACGCTGGCTACCTGCTCTTGCCGAGGCTCTGGCGGAAAAGGCCGGCCATCCGTTCTATCGAACACTGGCGGAGACTATCGCGGCCGTCTGCGCCTGCGAAGGCAGTGCGCTGGGAGCCGGGCCGCCTGCTGACAGACGCAATGCGGAGACACCTATCGCGTGAGCAGGTGAGAGCGCCGCTCATCGCACTTGCACCGTTTTCTCGAAGGAGGACGCTCATGGCCGACCTGCCGCCGCCACCGGAGACATTCACAGAGTTCGGCGATCGGTATCCAGGCTTGCTCGACGCCTGGGAGCTGATCGGCAAGGCCGGCCGCGACGGACCGATCGGGGAGAGCACGGCCCGCCTCGTGAAGCTGGGCGTGGCTATCGGCGCGATGCGGGAGGGGGCCGTTCACGCCAGCGTCCGGAAGGCCCTGGCCATGGGGATATCGCCAGAGGCCCTGGAGCAGGTGGTGGCCCTGGCCGCCGGAACGGTCGGCCTCCCGGCCGCCGTGGCCGCGTTCACGTGGATCGGCGACGAGCTCCCGGAATGACCGTCTCGCGCATGAAGGTGCCGCGGCTGTCGACCGACTCGCTGGCTCTCGTTCTCAGGGTCTGTGTCGGAATCGTGTTCATCATCGGCGGGATCAAGCTTGCGTTTCCGTCGAATCCGGCGGCCCTGGCCGCAGCCTACGTCGATCCGTCCGCCGGTTGGATCTCCCCCTACTTCGCGGATCTCATCACCGCGCAGCTCGGACTCGAAGTCAGCCGGTTCCTTCAGCTGCAGGGCCTGATTGAGATCCTCCTCGGGGCAGCACTGATTGTAGGGCTGTTCACGCCGGTCGTGGCGATCGTGATGGGGCTCATGTACTGGGCGTTCACGGTGGCCAACCCGGTGGTAGGCGAGATCCGACTGAGCCGGGACCTGGCTCTCATGGGCATCTGCTTCGCCATCGCGCTGGCCGGCGCCGGCGGGTGGAGCCTGGACTCACGTCTACTCGGCCGGCGAGCAAGGCTCGAGGGGCGGAAGGATTCGGTCGTTCTTCTGATTCGCCTCAGTCTCGCTTTCACCCTGGTGACGTCGGCCCTCTTCGCCGGCGGTGTGTTTGACAACCACCTGAACGCCACGCTCCCGAGGATCCTCGTCCTGATTCTGGGGCTCCTGCTGGCAGTCGGAGTCTATCCCCGGTCGCTCGCCGGCCTCGTAGCCGTGTGGATGCTCTACCTGATAGGAGCCAACCTCGCCGCGAAAGGGCTATTCCCCGGACTCGACTCCGTGAAGCGGGAGATCGCGTTTCTGGGCGCGGCCCTCGCGGTCTTTACCCTCGGACGGGATCGCTGGGCCTGGCCGCGGCTCGCGCGTATCGAACCATGAATCGAAGCCAAAGAGCAGGGCGCCGTGCGTGGAAGCGAAATCGCCTGGCGCGGCGTCGAGGATGGCCAGAGATGGCGAATCGGTCATCGGCTCCCGTCTCCGCGCCGCTGCTCCGCTTTTTGGAGAAGGCCACGCGTTGAACGCCTCAGTGCTCGAAGACAGTGTGCCGAAACTGCAGGTTGGTGAGTGACTGACCGTGCGTAGTTGACCGTTCAGGCGGGCACACCGATGGGCACAAACAACCCGAAACAGAAAGAAACGGAACAAGACCGACGGAAACGGTTGTGAGCGGACGGCCCCGATCCGGCTACTCAAACGAGACAGGACTAGCTTGAGCGAAACGCCGCAAGCTAACTTTTAATCCGTAGGTCGTGGGTTCGATCCCCACCCCGGTCATT
>JBDGXI010000081.1:0-9489 GCA_039584685.1 Gemmatimonadota bacterium
GACTCGAACCAGGGGCTCCTGGTGCCGAAGCTGGAATCAGGCCACCAGGGTGCGCCGCATGGCACCACGATCGTTCAGGACCTCAAGGACTGGATCGACGAAGGGGCACTCGACAACTGAGGTCTCTCTCTGCTCGGAGCCCGGGCCAGGTGGACACGGTCCGGGCTCTGCACAGGCACGAGCCCCATGCGGAGAGAGGGCGCGTCCCATAGCTTAAGCACGTCCCGCAGTACTCGGATTCGCCCGAATCAGGCTGCTTCTAGAATGAGACGCCTTGCCCGTCTGTTTGCCGGTTGGGCCGTTGCGACACTCTTCCTCGCCCTCGTCGCACCTGGCGTGTCCGCCCAGGAGGTCGCTCCGGAGTCGGCGACCATCGACACGATCATCATCGAACGGGACAACGTGTTCAGCGAGGAGGAGGCTGCCTCGAGCGGCATCTTCCGTTTCATGAACAAGATCCACATCACGACCCAGGAGTTCGTAATACGGGACTACCTGCAGTTCGAGGCCGGCGAGCCTTTCGATTCAGCTTCCGTGGCCGAGTCAGAGCGCCAGCTGCGTCTCAAGCGGCTGTTCAGAGAACTCACCGTGGACAGCGTGAGACTCGAGGATGGCCGACTCGCGGTGATGGTCCACAGCCAGGACGGGTGGAGCCTGAAACCGAAGTTCAAGTTCTCGGTCGCTTCGACCGGCGACTGGACCGGGACGTTCGGGATTAACGAAATCAACCTGCTCGGGACCGGCAACCAGGTGTACGCGGCGTATGTGAAGGAGCTCGACCGCGACGGCCTGAACGCGTCGGCACTGTTCACACGGATTTTCGGGTGGGATTTCGACGCCGGCGGCAACTACGCCGGACTCTCGGACGGCAGGAACGGCAACTGGCTGGTAGGGCTTCCGTTCCGCAACACGGAGAGTTCGAAGAACTACCAGTGGGATGGCCTGTGGGCGGACCAGGACATCATTCAGTACCGGGTCACGGACCTTCCTGACTCGGTCGCCACGGACACGACCACGTACCGGCGCGATGCCCTCATTAACACCCTCAAGGCCGGGTTAGCCACGAGGCACGTTACCGGCAACTACTTACGATTCGGCGCGGACGTCGGCATACGGCAGGAGGAGTTCTACCTGGATCCGAGCGCCAAGGGCGTCGTACCGGACTCCGTGTACGGAACCGTGTCGGCATGGGGGGAAATCAGCAAGACCAGGTTCGTACAGTACCGGCGCTTCAACGGCTTCGGGACCGAGGACATCGACTTGAGTTCAACGGTCAAGCTGACCGCCACTCTCGCCCCCGAGTCGTTCGGCTGGCAGGGGACCGGGGTCGGTCTTGGGCTCAACGCGGCTACCGGCCTGAACCGCGTGATCGCGGGCCGCGGATGGGTTTGGGCGTCGATCGATGCCAATTATCTGTGGAACGCGGCAGTCCAGGATTCGGGACGCGTCATCGTCAACCTGGCCGCGGGATTCAAGCCGGCGCCGAGGCATTCCACGGCGGTGCAGGTACAGTTGGGCCGCATGTGGAATCCGAAGCCCGGGGACGAGTTCGACCTCGGGTTCGAGAACGCTCCCCGGGGGTGGGCGGCTCACTCCTTTGTCGGTGACAAGGCGTGGTGGGCGCAGATCGAGCAGCGGTTCTTCGCCGTAGACAAGTTCCTCAACCTGGTGGGCATCGGCTTCGGAGCCTTCTTCGACTACGGCGGGGCCTGGTATGACGATCAGTCATCCCGCACCGGCGGGAGCGTCGGGGCCGGTCTGCGTCTGGGCTCGGCGTTGTCCACCGTCGCCATGACCGGTCGGGCTGACATCGTCTACAAGATTGGCGACAATGTAACAGGCGACCGGTGGGTGTTCGCCTTCGGATCGGGGTTCGCGTTCCCACGGCGGACGATCCCGGTGATCAACTACAAGGCGCAGCCTCCGCCATAGAGGGGAGTTTGTCCATGAGCATCAACCGACTTCTTCGTGCCGAACTGGACCTCGAGATCCAGGCCAATCGCGACCTGCTGGCACGTCTCCCCGACGGTAGCTGGGACTGGAAGCCGCATGAGAAATCCATGAACCTGAGCCGGCTGGCCACGCACGTGGCCGAGATTCCGAGCTGGTCGAAATCGATCCTCATGGCCGACGAGATCGACTTCATGTCACCGGAAATGCAGGCGTGGGTCCCGCGCGAGATGCAGTCGAAGGAGGAGATCCTGGCCGAGCTCGAATCAGCCGCGGAGACCTGTCGAGGGCACCTCGAAGCGACCAGCGACGAGGATTTCGAGCGGATCTGGACGATGAAGGCTGGCGATCAGGTGGCGATGCAGGATAAGAAGTACATGGTGTTCCGCCGCCAGGTCTTGAATCACATGGTGCATCACCGTGCGCAGCTGGGCGTGTTCCTGCGCCTGCTGGACGTGCCGCTCCCGATGACGTACGGTCCTTCGGGTGACGAAGGCGGTGGAATGGGCGAGTGACGTTGTCGTCCGCCTCATCGGCCCTGACATGCGAACGGGGGCTGCCGATTGGCAGCCCCCGTCTTGCACCTGCTCTGGTCCGTCCTGGTCCTTACGCTTCGAGTCGTGCCCTGCGCTTACGTATCAGCATCCAGACGATGACAACGGCCGCTGCGGCAACGAGAATCCAGGTCCAATTGTACTGTGTCTGATCGGCCGCTTGCTCCGCATCCACAGCCTCGTACGCTTCTTCCACAGCGTCCGCGGCGGCGGTCTCTTCCTCCGCGATGGCATCCTGAATTGCGCGCGCGTTGGCCACCTCCACGGCCTCCGTCAGCTCAGCGCTCTCTTCCGGGATCGCCAGATCTATGGCTGCGAACTCCAGCTCGAGGATCTCCGGCTCCGGAACGTCGGCGATGGCGACTTCCCATCGACCTTCCGGTACGAACAGGTGGATCTCCTGGTTCGGGCGGAGCTGCTCTATCGTCGTGGGCGCGCCGTTGACCATGACCGTGAAGCCCTCCGGGGGGGTCGCCCTGGTCAGGGCTCCCCACATCCCATCGGCATGCCAGTACTGGACGATGACAGAAGTGGTCCAGTTCTGGATGACGCGTGCCCGCAGGTGAGCGTACAGGGCGCCCTCGTGCTCGATTACCTCGAGGCATGCCTCCTGGACCTGCGGATAGGCTTCGACAGCCCTCGCATCGAATTCGATGTCGGCACACGTCACCTCCTGCGCCCCCAGCGGCAGCGCGAACGCGGCCGCGAGCAGCAAGAAGGAGATCCCGACCGCCAGCTTCTTCATATGAGCCTCCAGTTGTGAAGTACGCCTGACAGGACAACACGGGTAGGAAGGAGTTCCCGCGGTGGCCGCATTCCTCAGTCGATCCGCAAAAACTGCGGTCGGGTTGCTCTTTCGGCAAGCGACTGGCGTCAGGTCCTCTGGAAACTACACATGCCAGGCGATAGCTTGACGGCCCGCAAATCACCGATTCGAAGCTCGACTTGAAGACAAGGAGTTCGACCGTTATGCGCAACATGAGGCTCCGGTCCCTGGGAGTGCCGCTTTTGGCCGTGCTCGTCGTCGCGAGTCCCGTCAAGGCGCAGGAGTTCCTGATCCATGCCAACGGCGACTCGATCAACGCCGAGATCAAGGGCTTCAGCCGGGGGAAGCTCAGCTACGAGATCCCGGGCTCGAGCACCGCCAGCCTGGAGTTCCAGAACGTGGCGACGATCGGAAGCACGGAAGATTGGGACATCGAGCTGACCGAGCAGCGGGCGCTGTTCGGCTCGATCCTGCCCGGGACCGAGCCGGGCTTCGTGCGGGTCGTCACGGTGAGCGACACGGTGGACGTGACGATCTCCGAAATCGTCAATATGACGAACGTCAACAGGACCCTGTGGTCGCGCTTCGACGGATACGTGGAACTCGGGTTCAACTACGCGAAGGCCAACAACGCCACCAACTTCAACTTCGCGACGAAGGTCGACTACCGGGCCCCGAAATGGCTGTTCGGCTTCACCCTGGATTCCCGGTTCCAGGACCAGGACGACGCGGACAGCTTCAGGCGGAACCAGGCGTCCCTGTACGCCAACTACCTGCTGCCCAAGACATGGTACGTGGGCGCCTTCACCCAGCTCGAGCAGAACCAGCAGCTGGACCTGGACCTCCGGTTCCTCCTCGGCGCCATCGGCGGGCGCGACTTCCTGCAATCGAACCGGGTCGAATGGAACTGGCTGGTGGGAATCCTGAGCAACCGGGAAGAATACACGGGCCTGGAGGGCACGACCTCGGCTGAAGCCCTGCTGGGTACGCGCTTCAACTGGTTCACGTTCGGCGACTTCGAGAACGACCTCAGTTCGAGCCTGCTCGTCTATCCGAGCCTGACGGAATCGGGCCGCGTGCGAACCGACTTCGACGTGAGCTACCGGCAGGACCTGTTCGGTGACCTGTACTTCAGGTTGTCATTCTACCACCAGTACGACAGCGAGCCGCCACCCACGGCATCCGACATCGACTACGGAACCAGCATCGCCCTGGGGTGGGATATCTGACGATCTGACGGCTCTGGAGCCGGCCACGTCGCCCGACGGGCCGGCCCGCGTCAGGCGTCAGGTTACTTCCCCTTCGCGGCGATCTTCGCCCAGCTATCTCTCAGTGTGACCGTGCGGTTGAACACCAAGCGGTCGGGCCCCGAGTCCGCCGGGTCGCTCATGAAGTAGCCGTGCCTCTCGAACTGATAGCGGGTGCCCGGCGGATCGTCGGCGAGCGCCGGCTCGACCCACGCATTCTCAACCACGACCAGTGATTCCGGGTTCAGGTTCACCGTGAAGTCCTGGCCTTCCTGCAGATCGGCTTCCGGGTCCGGAACCGAGAACAGGCGGTCGTACAGGCGCACTTCGGCCGGAAGGGCATGCTCGGCGGAGACCCAGTGAATCGTGCCTCTCACCTTGCGGCCGTCGGCCGGGTTCGCCCCCATCGTGTCCGGATCGTGCGAGCACCGGAGCTCGATGACTTCTCCGGTATCCGGGTCCTTGATTACCTCGTCGCAACGGATCACGTATGAGTTCCGAAGGCGGACTTCCCGCCCCGGGGCCAACCGGTAGTACTTCCGGAATGGTTCCTCCATGAAATCCGAGCGCTCGATCCAGATCTCCCCGGTGAACGGCATTCGACGGGAACCTTCCTTATCCACGTCGCGCGGGAATTCGGGGGCCTCGATCCACTCGACCCCGTCCTCGGGGTAGTCCGTGATCACGACCTTGAGCGGATCCATGACGGCCAGGCGACGGGGCGACCGCCAGTTGAGATCGTCCCGGATGGCGAACTCCAGCCGCGAGTATTCGATCCTGCTGTCCACGTCCGCCACGCCGATCATCTCGTTGAAGCTACGGATGGCCTCCGGCGTCACTCCGCGGCGCCTCAGCCCGGCCACCGTCGGCATGCGGGGATCGTCCCACCCGGTCACGTAGCCGCCCTCCACGAGCTGGATGAGCTTCCGCTTGCTCATGATCGTGTAGTCGATGTTGAGCCGTGCGAACTCCGTCTGCTCCGTGCGCGGACGCTCGATGCCCACCGCGTCCAGGATCCAGTCGTAGATCTCCCGGTTCACCCTGAACTCGAGTGAGCACAGCGAGTGCGTGATGTCTTCGATCGCGTCTTCGAGGCAGTGCGCGTAGTCGTACATCGGGTAGATGCACCAGTCGTCGTCCTGCCGGTAGTGGTGTTCGTGCCGGATCCGGTAGAGCAGGGGATCCCGCATGGTCATGTTCGGGTGCGCCATGTCGATCTTCGCCCGGAGCACGTGCGCGCCGTCCTCGAATTCGCCTGCCCGCATGCGGCGAAAGAGGTCCAGGCTCTCGTCTCTCGGCCGCTCCCGGTACGGGCTGTTGCGGCCCGGCTCGGTGACCGTGCCCCGGAGCTCCCGTATCTCTGCCTCGCTCGAGCTGTCGATGTACGCCTTCCCGTCGCGGATCAGCTGTTCACCCCACTCATACAGCCGCTCGAAGTAATCCGAGGCGTAGTAGAGTCGGTCCTCCCAGTCGACTCCGAGCCAGCGGATGTCCTCGATCATGGCCTCGACGTACCGCTGGTCCTCGCCCGTCGGGTTCGTGTCGTCGAACCTCAGATTGAAGGTGCCGCCGTACTCCTGCGCGATCCCGTAGCTGATCCAGATCGCCTTCGTATGGCCGATGTGCAGGTAGCCGTTCGGCTCCGGGGGAAACCGCGTGGCGACGCGTCCACCGTACTTCCCGGATTCCATGTCTCGCGCGACCATGGCGCGAATGAAGTCCTGGGGCTTTCTGTCTTCGCCGTTCGTCATAGCCTGTGTCCGTTCCGCTTGTCGACCGCGTCCGCCGGGCCGGAGGAGCGTACAAGCTGCCCCCCTCCGGTGCGAATGCCAAGTAGCGTGCCCCGTGGTCGCGCGCTTACGTGAACAACAGGGCTCGATTATGGTGGGGCGTTCGGGCACGCAGCGCCGACCGAGCGTGTGCTGCCGTCGAAGACCCCTTCGGGAGGACGTTCGTGAGCACGAAGCTGAGCAGGGCAGGGACGTTGATCGCGGTCGGGCTGGTCATCCTCGGGGCGTCCGCGTGTGGCGGCGAGGACGCGAGAGCGGGCGAGAACGAGGTAGACGCGATGGCAGACGCCAAAGTCCAGGAGTCGGAGATCCCGGACGCGATCCTCGGCAAGGGCGCTCCGCCCAGGGGCGAGGATCTGGCCTACTTCGATGCGGACACCTCGACGCTCGGCTACATCGTTGTCCCGGAAGGAGAAGGTCCGTTTCCGTCCGTGATCCTGATCCACGAATGGAACGGCCTGGTGGACCGCGTTCGGCAGGTCGCCGATGCGCTGGCGGACGAGGGCTACGTGGCACTGGCGGCGGACATGTACAGTGGCCGCATCGGAAACGGCCGCGACGAGAACATGGCCCTGATGCAGGAGGCGCAGGCCGACCCCGACCGCGTGATCGCCAATCTCGACGCGGCGGCGGCCTACCTGAGGTCCCGGGCGGACGTGACCGGCAAGGTAGCGGCCATGGGCTGGTGCTTCGGAGGCGGCGTGGCGCTCAGCTTCGCGCTCGGCGGGGAAAGCCATGAGGGGACGGCCATCTTCTACGGCCGCCTCATCGAGGACCCGGATGTGCTGGCCTCGATCGATCACCCGGTATACGGGACGTTCGCCGAGCTGGACGGCGGCATTCCCCCGGACCAGGTGAACCGTTTCGCAGCGGCCCTGCGTGAGGCGGGCGTCGAGAACGACATCCACATCTACGACGATGTCAACCACGGCTTCTGGCTGTGGGTGGACCGGGACCCGGAGACGGCCACCGGTCCGGCGGCCGACGCGTGGGCACGACTGAAGTCGTATCTTTCGAGGGTGATCGGGTGAGCCGCGGCTCACTCAAATCAAGGGCACCGAAAAGAGCGGACCAGGCATGGCAGATTCGACCGGTGTAGCCGGCAAGACTCGTGGGCGCGGCTTTCTCGTTTTCCTGATCGGAGTGGCGCTCGGGGTGGCCGGGACGATCTTCCTCCCGGATCTACTTGCCCCATACCTTCCACAGTCGCTGCGGGGTTCCGAGGAAGCAGTGGCCGGGCTGGTCACGGCCAAGGAACGACAGGACGACAAGCTGCTCCTGACGGTCGACAGTCCAGGCGGCGCGGTGCTGGCGACCTTCTCGAAGAAGGTGGCCGAGATCTCCCTTCTCGTCGATGAGGGCGACAGCGTCACCCTGGCCGTTCACCTCGTGGAGCCATTCGTGAACGATCCGACGATTCGCCAGGTACAGAAAGCGCCAAGAGGGCCGTCGTCACCTTCTCCCACACCGGCCACCGACGAAGCGACTCAGCCGGACACGGCACTTTCACGAGAGGCGATGGAGGAACCCGCGGCGCCAGTGGACTCGGCCGGGCCCCCCGATTCCACGACGGCTGAGTCGCCGAGGTGAGCGAGCGCTGGCCGAGTTTCGACTGGCGGCTCCCTGTCAGCATCGTGGTGCCACAAGCCGTCGGAGTTTCTTCGGCCTTCGCCACCATGGGCGGAGTGAGGAGTTGGTATCCGGAGCTGGCCAAGCCGGGGTTCAATCCTCCTTCCTGGGTCTTCGGGCCTGCCTGGACGTTCCTCTACCTGTTGATGGGCGTGGCCTTGTGGCTCGTCTGGCGTCGGCTCGGTGAGAATCCGCAGGCGCCACGCGCACTTGCGGCGTTCGCCTTGCAGCTACTGCTCAACGGAGCCTGGTCGATCCTGTTCTTCGGCCTGCGGGCTCCGGGAGTCGCCTTCGTGGAAATCGTCTTGCTGTGGTCGGCAATCACCATCACGATCGTGTGGTTCCGGCCGGTGTCGAGGGCAGCGGCGGCCCTGCTCGTTCCGTACTGGCTGTGGGTCGGTTTCGCGACACTTCTCAACGGCTCGATCTGGTACCTGAACGCTTGAGTGGGAAACGATGACTGAGCAGAGTACTGCGACGTTCGCCGGCCGACCGGGTCGTGAGGTACGCGATTCAGTGGTTGTCCGCTTCGCGGGCGACTCCGGCGACGGAATGCAATTGGCCGGGACCCAGTTCACCATGGAGAACGCACTGGCCGGCAGCGACCTGGCCACGTTCCCGGATTATCCGGCGGAGATCCGGGCGCCGGTCGGGACCACGTACGGTGTCTCTTCTTTCCAGATTCACTTCGGAGCAGTGGACGTGAAGACGGCCGGCGACGAGCTGGACGTGCTCGTTGCCCTCAATCCGGCGGCGCTCAAGGTGAATCTGGGCGACCTGCGGATCGGCGGGACGGTCGTGGTGGACACTGGATCGTTTACGGATCGCAACCTGGGCAAGGCGGGATACGACGGCAGTCCGCTCGAAGACGACACTCTCGCTCCGTACCAGGTCATCCAGCTCGACATTGGACAGCTCACGCGGAACGCCGTCGAGCACCTCGGACTCTCGTCCCGCGACGCACTGCGCAGCCGCAACATGTGGGCGCTCGGACTCCTGCTGTGGATGTTCGACCGGGACAAGCTGGCCACGGTCGAATGGCTGCGAAACAAGTTCAAGGACGCCGCGAGCGCTGCAGACGCCGCCGTCGCCACCCTGAGCGCCGGGCACGCGTTCGGCGAGACGGTGGAGATGCCGACCAAGATCCCCGGCTACACGGTGTCCCGGGCAGAGCTGGAGCCCGGCCTCTACCGCACGGTCAGCGGCACGGATGCCCTGGCGTGGGGCCTCGTGTCGGGCCTCAAGTCGTCCGGGCTGGCTCGCATGGTGTTCGCCTCGTATCCGATCACTCCCGCCTCACCCCTGCTGCACATGCTGGCGCGCATGAAGGAACTGGGGGTCGTCACTTTCCAGGCTGAAGACGAGATCGCCGCCGCTTGCGCCGCGATTGGCGCGTCGTACGCCGGATCCCTCGGCGTGACGTCGAGCTCCGGGCCCGGAATAGCCCTCAAGACGGAGGCGATCGGGCTCGCCGTGGCTACCGAGCTACCGCTGATCATCGTGAACTCGCAGCGCGGAGGTCCTTCGACCGGGCTTCCGACGAAGACCGAGCA
>JBDGXI010000257.1:0-2315 GCA_039584685.1 Gemmatimonadota bacterium
TGCAGCGCCGTGCTCTGAAAAGGCAGTGCAAGGCTCGGGTCGGTGCGTTCCTCGGCGTGCAGAAGCTGGCCCGTGGCCAGGAACCCAAGAACGAGCAGTATTGTCTTGTGCAATGTCGTCGCCCCCCCTCATTACTCGCGTAGCTTCGCTATCTTAGATGCTGGAGAGCGGGAAAACGCTTGATGATGACGAAATGTTGTGCGTCGCCAGTCGAGCTACCGGCCGGGAGCCTCGACGACAATCAGGGAGCAGGGGAGCACAAACCGGGAGTCTCGCCCACGATCGGGAGGAGCCGTCAATCAGAGTCCTGGCAAGCACCGCAGGCGAGGGCCGCGGAGGCGAGAAGAATGAGAGCGGGTTTCCAGGTGTTTCCACATCAATTACATATTCGAGGCTGGAGTCTGCATCTGCAGTTGCGCCAGGCGAAGCCTGGGAGAGGAGGAGAGAGTGCCACCTTGAAACCTCTTAGCGCTACCCAGCGGGTACCCAACCCCGCCCGGTAACGGTTGGCCACCGGCCGGAAGCGAGTCTTGCGTCTGGTCCCACTCATGGGCAACGGGGGCGACCCGCCAGGCGAAGCGTAGACAGCGAGTGCGCGGGCCGTGTGATGGAGCCCCGAAATGCAGTCATCGTGGGAGCCGGCGACGTCTGTAATCTCGACGGCAACACCGAGGCGCTGTTTTGGCCAAGCGCGGAGGTCCCACCGGGGTCTGAGAGCAGGGCGCACGCACATTGGGGTAGCCCAGGAACCTGGGAGAGCCTGTCATTCCGTCTGTGACGGGGGGCAGGCGTCATAGTGCAGGCATAGTACCGACGAAGCGGGGGAAGTCTCCCCGGGCGACCCCGTGGAGGGAAGGCTTGCACCGGGTCATGGAACCGTGAGGAAGGAAAGATGACGGGAAGATCGAGTCCCGAGAGCATCTCAACGAAAATCCAGCGGATAGCGGCACTGGCGAGGGAGGATCCGAAACGCATCCTCACCACGTTGGCCCACCACATCGACGCTGAATGGTTGCAGGAAGCGTACCGCCTGGTGCGGAAAGACGGTGCGACCGGAGTGGACGGTCAGACGGCGGAGGAGTACGAGGTGAACCTTCAGGCGAACCTCGAGTCACTTCTCACGCGCCTGAAGACCGGCACCTACCGGGCACCTCCCGTGAGGCGGGTCTACATCTCCAAGGCCGATGGTAAGACGAAGCGTCCCATCGGTATCCCGACGCTTGAAGACAAGGTGCTGCAGAAGGCCGTGGCGATGGTGCTGGAGGCAGTGTACGAGCAGGACTTCTTGGATTGCTCGTACGGCTTTCGGCCAGGTCGGTCGGCGCACGACGCCTTGGAACGAGTGTGGGATGGCCTGATGAGGATGGAGGGTGGTTGGGTCCTCGAGGTGGACATCAAGAGTTACTTCGACACACTTGATCATGGATGCCTACGGCGAATCCTGGATCAGCGGGTGCGCGATGGAGTGCTGCGACGCACGATCGACAAGTGGCTGAAAGCGGGAGTCCTGGAGAAGGGTCAGCTGTGGCGCCCCGAGGCCGGGACTCCGCAAGGCGGTGTGATCTCACCGCTGCTCGCGAACATCTACCTGCATGAGGTGCTGGACACCTGGTTTGAGCACACGGTGAAACCCGTGCTCCACGGGTCGGCATTCCTCGTCCGCTACGCCGATGACTTCGTCATCTGCTTCGAGCGGAAGGATGATGCAGAGCGGGTCTTGGCGGTCTTGCCGAAGCGTTTCGGCAAGTATGGTCTGACGATTCATCCGGAGAAAACGAGTCTCGTCCGTTTCGTTCGTCCTCGGCATCGCGATAAGCCACCGCGGGACAAACGGCCGGGGAGTTTCTACCTCCTGGGCTTCACCCACTACTGGGGCCGGTCCAAGAAGGGCTTCTGGGTGATTAAACGGAAGACGGAGAAACGTCGCCTCGCGCGTGCAATCCGTCGGATTCACGTGTGGTGCAAACGCCATTGCCATGAGCCGATCGAGTACCAGCACAAGGTCTTACGGTCGAAGCTGAACGGGCACTACGCCTACTACGGCGTGACCGGCAACAACCGGTCGCTCGAACAGTTTTACTGTCAAGCTGGGCGGGCGTGGAAGCGATGGTTGTGCCGTCGCTCCCGGGCTAACCAGCGAAAGAACTGGGGGTGGTTTCTCAACGCGGTACGAAGTTTTCCACTTCCCAAGCCGCGGATCGTCCACTCCATCTATCGCGTAGCGAGGCCGTGACTCGAGGAACCGGATGCTCGAATCGGGCACGTCCGGTTCTGTGGGAGGCCCGGGTGGCTGTCGCCCGGGCCCACCCGGTACT
>JBDGXI010000082.1:0-9359 GCA_039584685.1 Gemmatimonadota bacterium
ACCCGCCATCCCGAGGATGTCCACCAGCCCGGCCTTGCTGACTTCGCGGTGGATCAACTTGGCCGCCAGCGTGAGATCGTACAGGATGTTGGACAGGGCGCCCGTCGCACCGGGGTGCTGGCGCTCCGACTCGATGATGAAGCGGCCCAGAGTGACGACGTATCGGTCCATGCCTGCCTCCAGGAGATGAGCGTATGATACGCTATTCATCACTCCTTTGTGACGTCAAGACGCGTGCCACGCGCCTGGACGCGTGCCAATCGGTCTCTCCCTGCACTCGCCAACCCTTCTCCTCGTCGATTTCGATGCACAGCGTTCCCTCCCGGTCCGTCCGCCACACTCGCGGGACGGCGGCCCTGGAGAGGCGCCCCAGCACCGCTTCGTGCGGGTGTCCGTACGCGTTTCCGCGCCCTGCGGAGATCACGGCGATGGCCGGACTCACGGCGGACACGAAGTCGCTCGCGGTCGCAGTTCGGCTTCCGTGATGTCCCACCTTCAGCAGGTCGGCGCGTGCCGAGTCCGGGCCCCAGGCGGCCAGAAGGGCGCGCTCGTCTTCCATGGTCGCGTCACCGGTGTTGAGGTAGACCAGCGCCCGACCGATGGACACGCGCAACAGGAGGCTCGTCTCGTTGGCCCTTGCCGCTCCGCTGGCCGCGGCACTCACGGCGGGCGGCCCGAGCACCCGTATCGTGACGTTGTCCAGGTAGACGACGTCGCCCTTCCCCGCCGGCAGCCACCGGATGCGGTCCTCTTCGGTTCGAGTCAGGAACCGGGCGTACGACGGCTTCGGAATCGGGTGACCCGAATCCAGGATGCGGAAGACCGGAACGGCCTCGTGGACGGAGCCGAATCCGCCCACGTGATCGAGATCGGGGTGAGACAGCACGAAGAGGTCGATTCGACTGGCGCCGTAGCGTCGGAGCAGGGGAAGCACCACGTCCCGGCCCGCGTCGCGGCTGCCGAAGCGGGGTCCGGCGTCGAACAGGATCCACCTTCCGCGGGCCGTGCGAAGGACCGCCGCATCCCCCTGCCCCACGTCGAGGGTACAGATCAGGCTGCGCCCGCCGGACATCCGGGTCGTGAAGACCGGAGCCGCCAGGATCAGCGCCACCGAGGCGGCCACGGGGAGGACTGCCGAGCGGGCCCGACCCCAGCGGAGGAAGCGCCACAATCCCGCCAGCGAAAGGAGAATCGCCATCCACGTAAGGCGGCCCGGCACCCGGGCGGCGAAGTGAGCGCCCGGGAGCTCCGAGATCCAACCGGCGAGAGCCATCATCAGGCGGAGTACGGTAGCGGCCCCATCCGCGCTCAGCGCGTCGAGGGGGGGCGGCAGGAACAGGGCCATCGCCAGAGCTCCAATAGCCGCTCCGGCGAGGGGCGCGCCGGCCAAATGCGACACCAGGGCGGCGGGCGCCACGTGCTGAAAGTGCACCGCGGCGATCGGGGCCGTCGCGAGAAAGGCCCCGGTCCCCCCGGCCATCGCCAGTCCGAGCAACCGAAGGCGCCGGCGGACCCTGCGCGGCAGGGGGCGAAACCGCCCGACCGTGGCCGCAATCCGGCCGACAGGACGGAAACGGAGGCTCCGCCATACCGATACGCCGGCGCCGAGGCCCGCGAATCCGGCGAAAGAGAGCTGGAAACCCGGTTCTACGAGGACGAGAGGATCAGCCACGAGGGCGATCAGCGCTGCACCCCCCAGCAGGTCCCACGGGCGAGCCGGAAGGCCGCGGGCACGGGCAGTCGCCCATCCGGCCAGCAGCAGCGAGGCTCTAACCGCTGAAGGCGGTGCGCCGATGGCCGCCACGTAGACCGCGACGATCGCGGCCGACCAGACGGAGGCGCGGGCGGGTCCCATGAACGTGCCGAGCAGCAGGACGACCGCCCCTCCGATCATCCCGACGTGCAGGCCGGAGATGGCCAGGAGGTGCGCCAGACCCGCCTCGGCGAAGCGGGTTCGGACGGCCCCCGGCAGATCGTCACGCTCGGCCAGGAGGAGTGCGCGGGCGACGGGACTGACGTCTGGCGGAAGCAGGCGCCGGAGGCGCTCCGAGGCTTGTGCCCGCACGGCGGGCAGGATTCGGGTGATGGAGGCAGCGGTCGAGGACCCGGGTTGTCGTGTATCCCCGTTCGGCTCCGCCAGCTTTCCTACCGCGATTCCCACCCGACCCGGCCGGCGAGGCCACGAGGAGGAACGACCGAGACGCACCCACTCACCACGGAGGTGGACCGGGGTCCCGGCGGAAATGGAGCGCGACGTCCGGTTCACGCGCACCACCAGCCTTCCAACGGGACACTTCGTGTTCGCGTCCATGGCGCTGACGGTGGCATCGAAGAGGGTCAGCCGGACGGACGGCCCCGGGCGAGAGCTCTCGCGTGTCGTTCCCCGGACCACGACGGCATCTCCGGTCGCGAGATCCTGCACGCAGGACGCTGAGGCACGCGCTGAGGTCCGGGAACCGAGCGAGGCTCCGGCGATGAGACCGGCGGCCAGGGCCGCACATGCGAGTAGTCCGGGACGGCGGGGTCCGGTGTGCCGCGGCGGTCGAACGAAGAACGGAACGGCGGCGAGAGCCAGGAAGACCGGCCAGGCCAGGGCCCCGGCGACCTGTGCGCGCGAAGCCGGGAAGCGGAGGCCCATGGCCACCCCGGCACAGGTGGTCGAGGCGAGGAGGAGGAGAGGCGGGACGCGGCGGGGGCTGGCGTCGGACGCCCGGCTCAGGGCTCCTCTGACGCGCCGCCCAGCGCGTCACGATACCGCCGCAGCATGCGCCGGGTCTTGAGGTCCGCCCTGAGCCCGGCCAATAACACCATCAGCATACCGACGATCACCGAGGTGAACACCACCACCGGCAGCGAAACCGAGCGGACGGTCACGATCCCGAGGTGGATCGGTACGCGTATGCCTCCGTTCTGCACCGCGAACAGGGCGGCGACCGCGGAAAAGACGGCGACGAGCACCATTCGCCAGCCCAGAGAGCTCATAGTACGGCCTCCCCGCCGAAAGTCGGCCCGCTCGTCGAAGTCATCCGGACCGTCCGGTAGGAGTTGCGCCACTCCACGGGTCCGGCGAACGCCACGACCTTCCCGGTAGCGGTGCGACCCAGGATGTCGCCTTCCGAGCGGGCCGGGCGCTCCACCAGGACCTCCTGCTCGGAGCCCACTTCGGCCTCGTTGATCTCGCGCTGGATCGTCCGGTGCAGGGAGATCACCTCGTCCAGCCGCCGCCCCGACGTGCTCTCGTCCACGAACTCGCCAGTCGGCAGCCGGGTCGCTGGAGTTCCGTCCCGCGGCGAATACCGGTACAGGAACGCGTCGTCGAACCGAACCCTGCCGAGGAGCGCCAGCGTCGCATCGAAGTCCTCTTCCGTCTCGCCAGGGAATCCCACGATCACGTCCGTGCTGAGCGCGATGCCGGAAACTCGTGCCCGGACACGGTCCACGGTCTCCAGGAACTCCCGGGCCGTGTACCGGCGGACCATGCGCTTCAGCACCCGGTCGGACCCGGACTGGACGGGGAGGTGCAGTTGTGGGCACACTGCGGACTCCTCCGCCATCACGCGCAGCATGTCGTCGGTCACATCGTTGGGGTGGGGCGACGTGAATCGCACGCGTCTCACGCCTTCGAGGCGGGCCACGGCCCGCAGCAGCCGCGCGAAGTCCCAGTCCCCGTGACGGTAAGAATTCACGGTCTGGCCCAGGAGGGTCACCTCCGAGTACCCCGCCGTCACCGCGTTCCGCACCTCGCGGAGCACGGCCGCGGGTTCCCGGTTCTTCTCTCCTCCCCGGACGTAGGGAACTATGCAGAACGTGCACCGGTGATCGCATCCTCGCTGTATGGTCACCCAGGCGGTCACTCCTCCCCGCCGGATCGCCTCCACTCCCTCGTAGTCCTCGGTCTCGTCCAGGGCGAGCAGGAGCTGGCCGCGCGGAACGGACCCCAGCCGCAGCTCGTCCACCACCTCGCCGAGCTTTCGATACGAGTCGGGGCCGGCCACGACGTCCACTCCTGCAGCCTTGTCGAGCAGGGTCTCGCCGAGGCGCTGCGCCATGCAGCCGGTGACGGCGAGAACGAGCTCGGGGTTGCTGCGCCGGTGCACCTGCAGCTGCCCGATTCTCCCCAGGACCCTCGTTTCCGCATGCTCGCGGATCGCACAGGTGTTGATCACGATCACATCGGCGCGCTCCGGATCGTCCACCGTGACGTAACCGCGGCGGGCCAGGGCTCCGGCCATCAGTTCGGAGTCCCCGATGTTCATCTGGCAGCCATAGGTCTCGATGAACGCGCGCCGCGTCACCGGCACGGGTGACGTGCCGGCGGCGCGGGCGACGCCCTTCCGCCGCAGTGGGATCAGACCCGTCGACTCAGTCACGGAGTATCGCTCACCCGGAAAGTGGAATCCTGGTTCAACCGATATTCAACGGCCTGAACCTACCGGAAGGCGGCGGTACCGGCTACATCGGCCCGCGGACGCACAAGGGCTATGGCAGGGGCTGATTGCCCGCCGTACGGGCGCCTCGTAGGATCTGGCATGGAAGTGAGGCGAGAGGCGTTCAAGTTCGACGGTCTCCGGGTGCCGGTGGAAATCCACGGCGCGGGGGAGCCCGTCATCTTCCTTCCGGGCCTCGGGGTCCACCCGCGATACTACCGGGAAGGCATGACCCGCCTCGGACGGCACTTCACCGTGTTCGTGCCGGATCTGTCGTTTCGCACCCATTCCGATCTTCCGGCCAGGATCGAGGGGTATCGGGAGTTCGCTGAGGCCCTCGCCGGGCGATATGCGCCACACGCGTTCCGGGCAGGCCATTCGTACGGGGGCTTTCTGGCCCTGCTCGGCTCGGTACCGGCGATTGCCCTGTCGCCCCTCATCCCGTTGACGGTCGGCTGGACGAACAAGTTTGGGAGGGCGGTGCGCCTGCAGCTCCGGGAGTACCTGGGTCTCGAGGGTCGCCGGGGTGCCGGGTGGGCCTGGAACATCCTGCGGGACTACGTCGGAGCGGCCGTGCGACGGCCGGCCAGTCTCTTCCCGACCGTCTCGGAGACGCTCCACTGTATCGCGCACTCCTTCCGCCCCACGGCTCCGCGGGCCCACATCGTTCTCGCCGACTTCGATCGGCTGTACTTGCCGGGAGAATGCGAGGCCTTTCTGGCGCAGTCGAGACGGGATGAGTTGACCGTCCGCCGCGTGCCCCGCGGTCATGGGTGGCCGGTCACGCACCCGCATCTGTTGGAAGCCGAGGTACTGGAGGCGGTAAGGGCCACACGCCGCCTGAAGAAGGACGCCATGCGCTTGCAGCCCGGAGTGGCTACATCGAGTTGATTCCCATCGACAAGGAGAAGCGCTGGAAGCTCTCCTCCGTCCCGGTCTCCGGGAGCTGACCGCGGCTTCCGATCTCCACGCCGAGGTCCAGCGCGGCCTTTCCGCCGGCCAGCCGTATTCCGAATCCGAACGTCACCGCCTGCTCCGACAACTGCTCGAAAGCGCCACCGTAGAACGGCAGATCGGTGTACCGATAGCCGAGGCGTAGCGGCACCGGAATGCTCAGCAGCTTCACCCCGACGAACTCGAGACCACCGCCGAGCCACATCACGTCGGCCGATTCGGCGTCCAGAACTCTGAAGTCGGTCTTCGACCAGCCTTTCCAGCCACCGCCTGCCGCCAGCATGAGCTTCTGCGTCAGCACGACGCTGCCTCCCGCGGCTACCTCGACAGGCATCTCGAAAGTCTGTGGTTCCAGCGCGATGCCGAACGTGTCCTTCTCCGCCTCGAGCTGGGTATACGTGGTGACCGCGGCCGACAGGACCGCTCGACGACCGATCTCCCCCGTTACGCCGGCCCGGAACCGCCAGCCGCTGAACGCCCACCTGGAGTCGCCGAACGCGCCGCCGATCTGGTTCGTCGGGTCGCCGATCGCGGGGTCGAAAGTCCGTCGGAAGACCTGTCGCAGGTTCCCCGTCATGGCGCTACCCTCGACGCCGAAACCCACGGGACCCAGTCGATAGCTCACGCTCACTCCGACGGAACTGATACCACCATCATGTTGTCGACTCTCAAGATACGGGTAGTCGCCGAATCCTGTTTCGAGAGTGTCCGAGAGGAGCACATCCCAGTCCTGGTCGAGCTCGGAGTTGACGCTGAGGCCGAAGCGCCACTGTCGGTAGGGAAGCACTCCCTGCATCTGCACGAATCGGCTCCGCCCGGTGGCCTGCTCTCCATCGACCGTCTTCAGGCCGACCGACTCCGGGGCCAGCGTTCCGCCGATCGCCGGACTCGAGAACATCGTCAGGTCCGCCGGATTGCGGGACGAGAACGACCCGCCGAACAGGCCCAGGCCCGTGCCTCCAAGGGCCGCTGATCGTGCGTCCAGCGGCGGCACAGGGTAGCCCAATCCGAGGGCGGTGACCGGTGTCTGCGCTGAGAGGACTCCCGGCATCAGCGCGAGCCCGAGCAAGACTGCCGCCCCCGGGATGGACCGCCCGGACGGAGTCCGACGGCCGCCGCGCGCGATCACGGTAGCAGGAACGACGGGTTGGGCGTGAACAGCAGGTGCACCACGGGCCGCAGCCCGGGACCGTCCTCCCGTGAGAAGAACTCCCAGAATCCGAACTGCCGATTCTCCGGCACGGGGACGATGCCCACCCGCAGCGGGAAGAAGGCTGAGTCCGACGGTATCTGCGTCCACACCCGGATGAGCGACGTGATGTCGTACTGCATCGTGACGCCCGAGGCCAGCGAGTCCGGATCCAGGGACTCCAGGTCTCCGAGAGTGGAGCCGATGGGAGTCTTCTCTCCGTAAACGAACGGGTCCGCGAGCAGCCTCACGGCCTGAGCCGCCAGGGCGCCGCGCAGCTCGAACGGGTCGTCGGGAGCTCTTGTCGGACGGAATTCCAGCGTCGCCCGGTTGATCGTCGCACCACGAAGCTCGATGAAACCGAGACTGTCCGGCAGCTCGAAGTCCAGGTAGTAACGGGCCCCGGGCAGACCGCCGAGCCGCAGGCGGGTCGTCGGGTCCGGGGTCGGTGGATCGAAGATGAACGTGGTCGGTGACGCGACACGGCTGATATTGAGTACCGTGTCGAGTCCTTCCGCGACCGCGTCGGCCACCAGGACTATCGTATTGACGCGGATTTCGGCTCCCACTCCCGAGAGAACGATCGCGAAGCCCGGTTCCCCATCCGTCTCCCGCCAGGCCTTGAGAAGCGAATCGGGATCCACGTCGATCGGCAGGAAGACCGTGTCGGGAAGCGCAGTCAGCGAATCCACCTCGAAGCTCAGGGAGTCGGTCCCGAGGATGTCGAGCAGGTCGCCTCCGGGAGTGGACCACGGCTCTCCCTCGCGGGCATTCAGCCACGTCGCCTCGTTCGCATCGAAGCTCCGCGAAAGCGACCACGCCGCGAGCTCCACGCCCCCGGCCGGAATCTCCGACGCCAAGGTATCGATCGTCAGGCGAATCGCGGCGGACGTGAAGCTGTCGATCGCCACTCGCGCTGTGTCCACGAACAGGCTGTCCGGAATCGTGCTGAACCGGCCCAGTGGCCTGGACCGCAGAGTCTCGCTATCCGAGGACAGGCTGTACGCGGCCGTGCTCGGCAGGACGAAACCCCAGTAGGTGGTGTCACGCCACGCTGGTAGCTCGCCCGCCTCCAGCACGACTTCGATCGTCGGAGTCGCGAATCCGGGCGCCGTTTCGGAATTCGTCGCCAGGATCGGGTCCTCGGTGCAGGATGCCAGGGCCGGGGCCATGGCGACCAGAAGGGAAACGACGCATCCCCTGCGGATCAAGAGTGCCCCTCCGCACGCGCACCCGGCTCACTCCGTGGCCCGGCAACGTGGTCTTCGAGCCGGAACTGCTCCGGCAACAGGTCGGCCAGCGTCCACGTGCGGACCCTCCCGTCCATTCCTTCGCTGATCACCTCGAGGTCCGGGCCGAACTCGGACAGAGCCTGGCGGCAGACCCCGCACGGGGGCACGGGCTCGGCCGAAGTGGAGCACACGTAGACGCGCTTCAACTTCCGCCCCCCGGAGGTCACCGCAGCCCCTATCGCCACGCGTTCGGCGCAAATCGTGACGGAGAACGACGCGTTCTCGACGTTGCACCCACCGTGAACGCTGCCTTCCAGGGTCTCGACGGCAGCACCCACGCAGAATCCGGAGTAGGGCGAATACGCCCTCTCCATCGCGCGGCGCGCCGTGTCCCTGAGCTCGGCCAGCTTCGTGTCAGATTCCATCTCGAATCGTTTCAAGAGCCTCGAGAACGAGCTGCTCGTCCGGGCCCGTCTTGTCGTGGTCGAGTTCCAGCCTCGGCAGTCGGTCGCCAAGACCCGTCAGGATCTCGTAGTCTATCGTGTCGCACTGCGTGGCCAGATCGGCCAGCCGTATACTCGCGCCTCCGTCGGAGCCGAGAAGCGTGGCTACGTCCCCCGGCCTGACGTCGTCCCGTCCGGTCACGTCCACCACGACGGTGTCCATACACACGACTCCTCGAATCGGTGCACTCACGCCGCGGAGCAAGGCGTGGCCCCGGTTCGACAGCTCTCTGCGCAACCCATCTCCGTAACCGATGCCCAGTGTAGCCAGCCGGGCGTCGTGCGGAGCGGTCCAGGTCGCGCCGTAGCTCACCGTCGCTCCCGCGGGTACATCCCGGACGGCCAGCACCCGCGCACGCACGCTCACCACCGGCGCGGCCTCCGGCTCCCAGTCTCCCCCACCGTACAGGTAGATACCCGGCCGCACCAGATCGGCCTCCATGCCAGCGTGCAGCAGGGCTCCAGCGCTGTTCGCGGCGTGCACGAGGCCCGGGTCCACTCCGGACGAACGCATCGCCTCCAGAGCGTCCTGCAGGCGAGACCACTGTGTGCGCGTGGCGTCGCCCGGCCGATCCGCTGAATGGAAGTGGGTCATGGTTCCCACCAGCTTCACTCCACCTCGGCTCAGGGTCTCCGCGATCTTCGGCACCCACGTAGCCAATGACTCCCAGCGCACGCCCAGGCGACCCATACCCGTGTCCACCTCGAGGTGCACGGACAGCGGCTCGCCGTCCCGCGGTCGCGCGCAAGCGACGAGCGCCTCGATACCGGAGATCACCGGCTCGAGGCGCTCCTTCACCAGGCTGGCGAGATCGGACGGAAGCGCCGGCTCGAACACGACGATCCGGCCGTCCCAGCCCATCCGGCGCAACTCTCGACCTTCGGCGGTCGTGGCCACGCCGAAGCCCCACGGATCCAGCGGTCGCAGGGCACGCACGACGCGCTCCATCCCCACGCCGTAGGCATCGGCCTTGACCATGGGGAGGAGGCGACAGCCGTCGCCCACACGATCCGAGATGACCCGGCTATTCCTGCGCAGCGCGCCCAGATCCAC
>JBDGXI010000083.1:0-9322 GCA_039584685.1 Gemmatimonadota bacterium
AGCTCATCCGAGCGGTTTTCAACCCACAACGGTTCGGTCCTCCACGAGGCATTACCCCCGCTTCAACCTGGCCATGGATAGATCACTCTGGTTTCGGGTCTGGCCCGACGGACTATATCGCCCAGTTAAGACTCGCTTTCGCTTCGGCTCCGCCGCTGAACGGCTTAACCTCGCCCGCCAGGTCCAACTCGCCGGATCATAATGCAAAAGGCACGCGGTCAGGCCTTCTCCTCCGAAGAAGATCAGGACCCTCCCACCGCTTGTAGGCACGAGGTTTCAGGTTCTATTTCACCCGCCTCCCGGCGTGCTTTTCACCTTTCCCTCACGGTACTCGTCCACTATCGGTCACAGGAACGTATTTAGCCTTGGCAGATGGTCCTGCCAGCTTCAACCGGGATTCCTCGTGTCCCGGCCTACTCAGGAACAAAGCCCAGACGGAAGACTGAATTTCGCCTACGGGGCTCTCACCCTCTATGGCGGCGCTTTCCAACGCGCTTCGACTCACTCAAATCTCCCCTCCGAAGAACCTGCAGGTCCCTCCGACCCTGCCCTACAACCCCGCGTAGACAACGGCTGCAGCCTGTCACGCCTACGCAGTTTGGGCTCTTCCCCGTTCGCTCGCCGCTACTCAGGGAATCACTCGTTTGTTTTCTCTTCCTCCGGGTACTTAGATGTTTCAGTTCCCCGGGTTCGCCTCGCATAGCCTATGTATTCAGCTACGCGATGACTGGGCATCACCCCAGCCGGGTTCCCCCATTCGGACACCCACGGATCAACGCTCGCTTGCAGCTCCCCGTGGCTTTTCGCAGCTTGCCACGTCCTTCTTCGCCGTCCTGTGCCCAGGCATCCACCCCGCGCCCTTAATGCTTGATCCCTTCTACTAAATAGCAGAAAAGACTCGCCTCACTACGCCCTCTCGGCACTCCACAACAACCTCTCACCCCAATTTGTCAAAAAGCAGCCCGCCCCTTTCGAGGCGGGCCAGATAACTTAGCCTGTCGTCCCGCTGTTCGTCAACGGCTTTCGCGGCGTCAGAACACGATTCCGAAGCCCAGTGCCTCGTCGTGTCCGACGGTGACGCCGAACCGCAGCAGCCAGCTCTGCGAAAACTGCATCTCGAGGCCGAAGTCGACGTCGAAATGCAGCTTCGTGTCCGGTCCGCTGAGCCCGATGTCGAGCGCCAGGCGGGGCGAGGCATATGGCGTCAGGACCCACTTTCCGTCCTCGGACGCGAACTGGCGGGCCAGCGACACGCCTCCTGGAATCCGCAGGATGCCGAAGCCGCCTTCCCCGGTGCCGGTCACCCAGCCAAATCCGAACCCGGTCACCCACGCCACATCCAGCGGAAACGACTCGGAAACCTCTACGAACTGCTTGTAGACGTCCAGACCGCCGTTGAAGGCAATGTCTCCCCCGCTGATATCGTTGACCGAGCCCCGGAGGCCGAGATTCACGTCTCCGGCCTTGCGGAACGTCGCCATGCCGCCGATGTCTTCGATCCCGTTGACGAAGACCATGTACAAACCGACGCCGGTCTCATCGTAAGGAGTAATGAACTGAGGCATGTCGTAGGTCTGCGCCGCGGCGCCCCCGACCTGGGAGACGATCGCGATCGTGGCGACCACCCCCGCACGGATTCCATTCAGAGCCAAGCGCTTCATCTGAGCCCTCCTGAGCTGCTTCGTTCGAACGCGTTCAGACGCATCACGGCAGGTTCAGTCTGCATCCTCCGTGCCACCGCCCTGAGACGACGGCTCGCCCACTTCTTCGGCCAGCACCGACACCTCGTTGCCCACAACCTGCAAGAATCCACCGGAAACTGCGATACGGTGTACCTTTGCGCCGTCCTTAACCGTGACATCTCCGGTGCCGAGCAGGGTCATCATGGGGGCATGTCCGTACAGGATTCCCATGAGACCGTCGTACGCGGGCACGACGATACTGTCTCCCGTACCCTCGAAACCCACCTGAGTGGGCGAAATTACGGCAACCTTGAGCTTGCGCGGCGTGTCGTCCATGGTTCGATGCCCCCCGGGCTCAGCCTTCGAGATCTCTCGCCTTCGCCTCGGCCTCTTCGATGTCACCGACCATGTAGAAGGCCTGCTCGGGAAGATGGTCGAAATCGCCCGCCACTACGGCCTCGAACGACTCGATGGTCTTCTCGAGTGGCACGTACTTGCCCGGGAAGCCCGTGAACTGTTCGGCCACGAAGAATGGCTGTGACAGGAACCGCTGGATCCGCCGCGCCCGCCCCACGATGACCTTGTCCTCCTCGCTCAGCTCATCCATGCCGAGAATCGCGATGATGTCCTGCAGATCCTTGTATCGCTGCAGGATCTCCTGCACGCGAGTGGCCGCGCTGTAGTGACGGTCACCGAGGAACTGGGCATCCAGGATGCGGCTGCTCGATTCGAGCGGGTCCACGGCCGGATAGATCCCCAGCTCCGCGATCTGGCGCGACAGCACGGTCGTCGAATCGAGATGCGTGAACGCGGCTGCAGGAGCCGGGTCGGTGAGGTCGTCGGCCGGCACGTAGATCGCCTGCACCGAAGTGATCGAGCCGGTGCGGGTGGACGTGATTCGCTCCTGCAGCTCGCCCATCTCGCTGGCCAGCGTCGGCTGGTAACCGACCGCGCTCGGCATGCGACCGAGAAGGGCTGAGACCTCGGAACCCGCTTGGCTGAACCTGAAGATATTGTCGATGAACAGCAGAACGTCCTGGTTCGCCACGTCCCGGAAGTACTCCGCGACCGTGAGGCCGGACAGGCCGACGCGCAGACGGGCGCCGGGGGGCTCGTTCATCTGCCCGTAGATCAGAGCCGTGGAGGCCAGCACCCCCGACTCCTTCATTTCGAGCCACAGGTCGTTCCCCTCACGGGTGCGCTCGCCCACACCGCAGAACACCGACTTGCCGCCGTGCTCCTGCGCGATGTTGTTGATGAGCTCCATGATGATGACGGTCTTGCCGACCCCGGCCCCGCCGAACAGGCCCGTCTTTCCGCCCTTCACGTAGGGAGCCATCAGGTCGATGACCTTGATCCCGGTCTCGAAGATCTCCGTCTTCGGCTCGAGGTCCACGAACTTCGGGGCCTCGCGGTGGATCGGCCAGCGCTCCGCCGCCTCCACGGGACCCGCCTCGTCCACCGGCTCGCCGAGCACGTTCAGGATTCGACCGAGGGCCGCGTCGCCCACCGGAACCGAGATCGCCTGGCCCGTGTCGCGCACGTCCATGCCACGCTGCACCCCGTCCGTCGAGTCCATCGCGACGGCCTTCACCTGGTTCCGGCCGATGTGCTGCGCCACTTCGCACACCAGGCGGTGCGGCTCGCCTTCGTCTCCCGTCCACTCCAGTTCGACCGCGTTGTAGATCTCCGGCATGTGCTCGGGATCGAACTCCACGTCGAGCACCGGACCGATGACCTGCACCACCCTGCCGATCGACTGCGTCGCGTCTGCCATTGTTATCCCTTCAGCGCCTCGGCCCCGCCGATGATCTCAGCCAGCTGGCTGGTGATCTCCTGCTGCCGGGCACGGTTGAACTGCCTGCGGAGAGTCGTGAGGAAGTCGTCCGCGTTGTCTGTCGCGCTCTTCATTGCCGTCCGCCGCGCTCCCTGCTCGGCCGCCGCGTTCTCCACCAGCGCCCGGTACGTCGAGCTCACCAGGTGCAGGGGCAGCAGGCGGGCCAGGATCACCTCGGCCGACGGGTCGAGGATGTAGTACGGCTCCCGGGTCGGTCGCTCCTGCGGCACGTAGACCGGCAAGAGCCGCCGGGTGATGGGCGGCGTGCTCATCACGCTGCGGAACTCCGCATGCACCACGTAGACCGCGTCGAGATCTTCGCCCACGAAGCGCTCGGCCAGCGGGTCGATCAGGGAGCGGGCTTCATCCGGCGAGGGGCTGTCACCGATGTCCGTGCGCCTGGTCGCCATCTCCACGTTTCGGAATCGGAAGTAGCTGATGCCCTTCTTGCCGATGACGTGGAACTCGGCATCGACATCCGATGCCTCGAGCTCGGCCAGCAGGGCGCGGGCCTTGCGGATCAGGTTGACGTTGAACGCGCCGCACAATCCGCGGTTGCTGGTGACCAGGATGACCGCGGCCCGGCGGATTCGATCCGGCTGCCGGAGCAGCGGCTCGAGGTCAGCCAGCTCGGGCGTGACGAGGTTCTCCACGACGGCGGTCAGCCGTTCCGCGAAAGGTCTCGCCTCACGTACCCGTGACTGAGCGCGCCGCAATTTCGATGTCGCGACCATTTCCATGGTGCGCGTGATCTTGCGCGTACTCTGGACGGAACGCATCCGCCGCCCGATATCTCTCGCCTTCGCCATCTATCCGTTTGCCCGCTGCATTCCCTGGATCCCGGCCCTTTCAGTCTCAGCTCGCCGCTTCGACGGCCGGCTCTTCCGCGGCCGTCGTGCGGAACAGGCGCTTGTGCGCCTCGATCGCGTCGCGGAGCTTCCTGTCGGTCTCGTCGCTGACCACCTTCTCATCCCGGATCGCGCCGCCGACCTCGGGATGAGCGGAGCGCATGTACTCGAAGAAGCTGGCCTCCCACGCACGGATTTCCGACGCCTTCAGATCGTCGAGGTAGCCCTGGGTGACCGCGAAGATCGCCATCACCTGCTCTTCGACCGGCAGAGGCCTGTACTGGCCCTGCTTGAGCACCTCGACCGTACGTTCACCCCGCGCCAGCTGCCGTTGCGTCGCCGGATCCAGGTCGGAGCCGAACTGGGCGAACGCCTCGAGCTCCCGGTACTGGGCCAGGTCCAGTCGCAGGCTTCCGGCGACCTTCTTCATGGCCTTGATCTGCGCCGATCCGCCCACGCGCGACACCGAGATGCCCGCGTTCACGGCAGGGCGAACTCCCGAATAGAACAGGTCACTCTCGAGGAAGATCTGGCCGTCCGTGATCGAGATCACGTTCGTCGGGATGTAGGCCGACACGTCTCCGGCCTGCGTCTGAATGATCGGCAGCGCGGTCAGGGACCCGCCCGGCTTCTCGATATCCGGGTGCGCTTCGATGACCTTCGCGTCCTCGCTGACCTTGGCCGCCCGCTCCAGCAGGCGGCTGTGCAGATAGAACACGTCGCCCGGAAAAGCCTCCCGGCCGGGGGGGCGGCGGAGAATCAGGGACACCTCGCGGTATGCGTCGGCCTGCTTGGACAGGTCGTCGTAGATCACCAGCGTGTGCCGACCTTCCTTGTACATGAAGTACTCGGCCAGCGCGCATCCGCCGTACGGCGCTATGTACTGCAGGGTCGCGGGGTCGGAGGCGTTGGCGGCCACCACGATGGTGTAGTCCATGGCGCCTTCCTCTTCGAGGCGGTCCACCACGGAGGCCACTGTCGAAGCCTTCTGTCCGATCGCCACGTACACGCACACCACGTCGCCGCCACGCTGGTTGATGATCGTGTCGATCGCGATGGCCGTCTTGCCGGTGCGCCGGTCGCCGATGATCAGCTCCCGCTGCCCGCGTCCGATCGGGATCATGGAATCGATGGCCTTGATGCCTGTCTGCAGCGGCTCCTTCACCGGCTGCCGATAGACGATCCCCGGCGCCTTGCGGTCCACCTTCATCGTCGCGACTGACTTGATGGCTCCCTTGCCGTCGCGGGGCTCGCCGAGCGGCGTGACCACGCGGCCCAGGAAGTCCGGGCCCACGGGCACTTCGAGCACGCGGCCCGTGCAGCGCACGGAGTCGCCCTCCTTGAGCTGCAGGTAGTCGCCCATGACCACGGCGCCGATGTTGTCCTCTTCCAGATTGAGCGCCAGGGCGGTGATCAGCTCACCGGTCTCCGAGGACTCGATCTCGAGCATCTCGTTCGCGACGGCCGAAGACAGGCCCCAGATCCGGGCCACTCCGTCCTTCACCTCGAGTACCTCGCCGACCTCCTCGAGCTTGAGATCTTCCTCGTAGCGGTCGATCTGCTCGAGCAGCGCCTTCTTCATCTCGCCCGCGCGGAGCGTTGCGTCTGACGTGGGCATATCAGTCCCGTCCTTGGGTCTATCCGATCAGCCGGTCGGCCTGGCCGACCCGGCTTCTTCGATGAGCGTCCGACGCATCCGTTGCAGCTGCCGCCGCACCGACCCGTCCATGACGCGGTCCTTCACTCGTACGATCATTCCTCCGACCAGGCGCGGATCGCGCTTGAATTCGGCCGTCACCTCACGGCCCAGCACTCTGCCGAGAGCCGTCTCTATCTCCGCCCTGAGCTCCGGATCCGGATCCATGGTCATGGTCACGGCTGCGTGCACGCGCCCGGTCCGCTCGTTCAGCAGCTCACGAGCGGCGACCTCGATCTCCGGAAGCAGAGACTGCCGACGATTTCCCATCAGGACGAGGAGGAATCGAACGAACGTCTCCGGATACCTCTCGCCGAACACGGTCCGAATCACGTCCCGCTTGTCGTCCAGCGACACGCGCGGCGTTTCCAGGAACGCCCTGAACGAGGGCACGCCCCGATACAGGGACGCCACCTCGTCGAGCATCGACAGCCACGCCTCCGCGTCGTCCGTGCGGTCGGCCAGCGCCAGCAGCGTGTCCGCGTAGTTTCGGGCTACCGCGACCCGGCTCATTCCATCTCCGCGATGTATTCGCGCACCAGGCGTCGGTTCGCGTCGTCGTCCAGGCTCTCGCGCACCAGACGCTCGGCAGCCTTGAGCGACAGATCGACGGCCTCACGCCGAACGGACTCCAGAAGGTCGTCCTTCTCCCGGGCCAGATCCCTGCGGGCCCGCTCGAGCATCTCTTCGTTGTCCTTCCGGGCCTGCGCCAGGATTTCCTCGCGCAAACGCTCGCCGGCCTCCCGGCCCTGCTGAAGGATGTCCTTGGACTCCCGCCGGGCCTGGTCGAGCTGCCGCTGGTGCTCGTCGAGCAACCGCCGCGCCTCGTCCCTGTCTTCCCGGGCCGAATCGATGGCCGCCTGGATGCCGGCCTGCCGTGTCTCGAGCCCTTTCGCGATGGCCGGAAATGCCTTCCACGAGAGGACCGCGAGCGTGAGCAGAAACAGCACCCACGTCCAGATCGCGAGGCCGGCGTTTATCGAAAGCACGCCTCCTTCCGCAGCCCACAGCGGTGCCGGGGCCACGAGAAGCAGCGCCATCGGCCCTGCCATTCGCCAGATTCTCATCCGTGTCCTGCTTCTTTGATCCCGCGGACCTGTCGCCGGCGAGGTGCCGACGACTTGTTGCGGAGGTCTTACTTGATGAAGCCGGCGATCACGAGCGCGAACAGCGCCGCGCCCTCGATCAGGGCCGCGAGGATGATCGAGCCCGTCTGGATCTGGGCCGCCGCCTCGGGCTGCCGGGCCATGGCGTCAGCCATCTGACCGCCGATACGACCGATTCCGATCCCGGCGCCGATGACCACACCGGCCGCCCCGATGATGGCCAGGCCGGCGCCCACGTCGCCGGTTACGCCGGCCGTGTCCTGTAGAAGAGCGAGCATGTTGAACATCAAGGGTCTCCTTGAGTTTCCGGGTTAGCCTTCCGGATCCCTGTTGTCAGCAACCACAGGCCGCCGGCTCAGTGCGCATGCCGGATCAGGCCGATAAACACCGCGGTCAGCGCGGTGAAGATATACGCCTGGAGAAATCCCACGAAGATCTCCAGGAACATCACGAACAGTCCGAGTCCCAGCGAGCCCGTCACGGCGGCCACCCCGGTCGCGGACAGTCCTCCATAGACGATGATCAGCCCGAGGAGCGACAGCAGCACGAAGTGGCCGGCCGTCATGTTGGCGAACAGCCGGACGGCGAGGGCGAACGGTTTCGCGACCTTACCGATGAGCTCCACGGGAGTCATGATGATCAGCATGACGACCTGCATGATCTTAGGGATTCCCTTCGGCACGTAGAAGATCGTCCCCATGTACCCCTTGGGACCCAGCGCCTTGTATCCGGCCACCTCGACCACGATGAGCGAGATGATGGCCAGGGCAGCGGTCACCGAGATGTTGCCGGTCGCCGAGGCTCCGAACGGGATGAGTCCGAGCAGGTTCGCGTACAGGATGAAGAAGAACAGCGTCACCACGTATGGCACGAACCGCTCCCCCCCGTGGCCGATGTTGGCCAGGGCGACGTCATCCCTGAGATACAGGTAGAAGGCCTCGAAGAAGTTGAGGATCCCGCGAGGCGCCTCCCGGCCCGCATCCGTCCGCCTGGCCCTTCGCGCCGCCAGTCCGATCGTGAGGATCGTCAGGAGGCTGGCCAGCATGAGGAAGAAGACGTGCTTCGTGGGTGACAGGTCGATCTCGACCCGGCCGATACGGATCGGAGGGATCTTGAAGGCTTCGAGGCTGACGGTGAACGGTCCGAGCTCCAGGTTCTCCGAGTCCACGATGTGATGCATCATGGTCTCGGTGCCCCACTCCTCGGCGTGCTCGCCTTCCCCGGCATGCTGGTCGTCCGCGCCGGTCCCCGCCTCGTGCGCGCCTTCCGAGTCCTGCGCCCCGGCGGCGTGCGACGTATCGGCGGCCTGCTCGATCGCCGCGGGAGCGTGGTCCGCTTCCTGGGCGGCGTGCTCCAGCGGAGCGCCGAGCGCGAGGCCGAACAGCGTGATTGCCAGTCCTGCGATCATCCGTGTTCCCGATCTATGTGCAGGTTCCTCGAGAACCCCGCTACTCGCGAATCGCCGGGTCCGCCGTCATCACGGCCAGCCAGCCGGCCTCCAGGAGGAGGAAGACCACCAGCGCCATTCCGTAGGCGATCATCAGCACCCGAGTCGGCGCGCCGGCCAGCGCCGCCAGCGCCCAAACCAGGATACCAGTCCCGAAACGGCTGGCGATACCGGTGATCCAGATGCGCGTGACAGGATCGCCACTCGCCAGTCCGCCCGCCAGAAGCCAGAATGAAACTGTCTGTACGATCCAGGCCGTTCCCGCGCCGAGCACCACCGGAAGGGCCGGGTATCCCCCGGCGATCGCGGCCACCGAGCCGGCGCCGGCCACAGCCAGTGTGAGCCACAGGTACCCGGCGCGATTCAACTCGACCGTCCGTTCGGATCGCTCTCGTCGACGCCGCCGAGCTCGTCGCTCCGGTCCAGGACCAGGTGCCTGTACATACTGTAGAAGCCCGCCCCGAAGCCGGTGAAAGTGCCGAGTAGTACGAAAAGCGGTCCCGTGTGGAACCGCTCGTCCAGGATCGACCCTATCCAGGCGAAGAGCGCCGTCGCGATGCCGAGCGAGAGCCCGTATCCGCCGAACCGTCCGACGTCGGCAAGCGTCCCGCCCGGGCGGTCTCCGTCGTTCAACGACACGGCACCTGCTCGCCTCCCGGTTACGGCCGCCGCGACTATACCCGCTTGTGAAAATATCCGCAAGATT
>JBDGXI010000084.1:0-9431 GCA_039584685.1 Gemmatimonadota bacterium
TTCGTTCCGGGCCATCGTAAACGTGTTCTCGATCACATCGGCCGACTCGGCCACGCGCATGCCTTTGCCGCCGCCACCGGCTGCCGCCTTGATGATCACCGGGAAACCGATCCGGTCGGCCTCGGCACGCGCTGTCACGACATCGTCCACGGCCCCCTTCGACCCGGGAACCACCGGCACACCGGCCTCGATCATCGTGCGCCGCGCCTCGGCCTTGTCCCCCATACGCCGGATCTGCTCGGCCGTCGGGCCGATGAACACGAGCCCGCTGCGGTCGGGCCTCGGCGCCGGTGATCTCAGCTGCAGCCACGATCCGCGGGATGTTCAGATAGCTCTCGCGGCTCGCGGCGGGACCGATACAGATGTCCTCGTCCGAGAACCGGACGTGCAGGGAGTCTCGATCGGCCTCCGAGTACACGGCTACCGTGCCGATGCCCAGCTCACGGCATGCGCGGATCACTCGTAGCGCGATCTCGCCTCGGTTGGCGATCAGTATCTTCTTGAACACGCTTCGGACAGACTCAGGTAGGATCGATTCGGAACAGGACCTGACCGAATTCGACCGGTTCAGCGTTATCCACACAGATCTCGCGAATCGTGCCCGACACCTCCGCCTCGAGCTCGTTCATGAGCTTCATGGCCTCGAGGATGCACACGGTCTGGCCCTTTTCCACCCGGTCGCCGGTCTCGACGTAAGGCGGCGCGTCCGGTGCCGGAGCCCTGTAAAACGTGCCGACCATCGGCGACGTGACCTCCGCGAGGCCCGTGTCGGAGTCGCCCTCGGCTTCCTGTGCCTCCGAATCGGGCGCAGCAGGCGCGACGGGAGCCGACGGCGGATTGCCGGCGACCGGCCCGGCCGAGGGGGCTCCCGGTACGCCAGCTGACGATACCGTCACCGGCGGTGATTTAGCGATCCTGACACGCGTGCCGAGTCGGGAGATCTCCAGCGAGTCGATCCCCGACCCGTCCACCATGTCGATCAGACGTCGAATCCAGTCGAGGTCGATCATCGGGTCACCCGTTCGAGATACTTGTCCGTGTTTCGATCCACCTTGATCACATCGCCCTGATTGATGAACAGGGGCACCTGGACGACGGCCCCGGGCCCGAGCCGTGCCGGTTTCGTGCCTCCCTGCGCCGTGTCGCCTTTCACGCCGGGCTCGGTCTCGACGACCTCGAGCTCGACGAACTGGGGAAGCTCAACCGCGAGGACCTTGCCGTCCCGCGTGAGTCCCTCGCACTCCATGTTCTCCTCAAGGTACGGCAGCTGATCGTCTCCCACGATATCCGCTGAGAGAGGAGTCATCTCGTACGTCTCCATGTCCATGAAGTAGTACAGGCTGCCGTCGGTGTAGGAGTACTGGATCGGCCGCCTCACCAGGCGGACTTCCGTTACCTTCTCTCCAGCCCTGAACGTCTTGTCCACCACGCCCCCGGTGAGCACGGACTTGATCTTGGTGCGCACGAAGGCTCCGCCCTTGCCGGGCTTCACGTGTTGAAAGTAGGTGATCTGGTAGAGCGTCCCGTCGAGCTCGATCACCATTCCGTTTCTGAAATTCGATGTATCCGCCATTATCCGTCCCGTGATCCGTTTCTGTGTTCCGGCCGGCCCTGCCGGTGACCCGCCTCCGGACCGCTCTCTCAGATCTCTCTCAGGACGAGGGGGAAGCCGGTCAGCACCTCAGGGCCGCCTTCGCCCGCCACCACCATTTCCTCCAGCCTGACTCCGCCTCGGCCCGGAAGATACACCGCGGGCTCGATCGTGACCACGCTTCCGGCGCGTAGAGTCTCCCGCGAGCGTGAGTTCACGCTCGGCCTCTCGTGAACCTCGAGGCCGACCCCGTGGCCGGTCCCGTGCCCGAAACGGTCCCCGAATCCCGCGTCCGCGATGACATCCCGCGCAGCGCGATCCACATCCCGGGCGGGGACGCCCGCCCGGGTGGCCGCCACACCCGCGCACACGGCTTCCGAGACCACCCCATGGATCTCGCGCTGCCAGGCAGCCGGAGACCCCAGCACGACGGTGCGCGTCATGTCCGAACAGTAACCCTCGACCGTGGCCCCGAAATCGATGAGAAGCAGATCACCCTCCTCCAATCTTCGCCCGCCCGGCTTCGCGTGCGGCAGAGCGCTCCGCGGCCCCGACGCGACGATGGGATCGAATGGATTGGACTCCGAACCGGCCAGCCGGAGGCGATAGACGAGTTCCGCGGCCAGATCTCTCTCCGACACCCCCTCCGCAACGACCCCGAGGAGATCTTCCAGTGCCTGCTCGGCAAGCCGCACGGCCCGGGTGATCGACTCGATCTCCCCGGAATCCTTGGCTGAGCGCAGTTCGTCCACCAGGGGGCCCGACGGCTCCCACATTACGCCGCCGCAGCACTCGCCCAGCGCGCGGCGGTCGCGGACGGTGAGGCTGTGGTCCTCGAAGCCCACCCTGGGACCGGATTCCCCTTCATCCAGGCAGCGCGCCACCTCCCGGAACAGATCGGACTCGGCGATGGCGATCGAGACGCCGTCCCATATCTCCTCGGAGGCCTGAGTACGGTACCTGAAGTCCGTGATCAGCGTTGCGGATCCCGGCTCGACGATCAGGAACGCGGAGGAGCCCGTGAAGCCGGAAAGCCAGCGGATGCTCGGTAGGTGGCTGACGAGGAGGGCGTCCAGGTGCGAATCGTGCAATCGATCGCGGACGTTTCGCAGCCTCAGGCCACGCGCGTCCCAGGCGGGCTCGGCGCTCACGCGTCAGGACGAAGGTGAGCGGCGAGAGCCCTCAGTCCGAGCAGGTAGCTGTCCCTACCGAATCCGCTCACGATTCCAACGGCGATGTCCGAGAGAAGAGAGTGATGGCGGAACGGCTCCCGCGCCCAGATGTTGGTCAGATGAACCTCCACGAAAGGCACGGCGGCGGCGAGAAGCGCATCCCGGAGGGCGACGCTCGTGTGTGTGTAAGCGGCCGCGTTGACCAGCATCCCGTCCTGACGGGACCCGACGTCACGCACCCAGTCGGTCAACTCGCCTTCGTGGTTGGACTGCTTCGTCGTGATCCGAGCCCCGAGCTCCGCTCCCAGCGCCTCCAGCGCCGAGAGTATGCCGCTCAGTCCATCGTCACCATACAGCTGCGGTTCGCGGGTGCCCAGCAGGTCCAGGTTCGGGCCGTTCAGGACCCCGACGGCCAGGTCCGGGAGCGTCACGAGTCCGCCTTGAGCCTCTGGATCCAGTCGAGAACCAGGCCGCTGGGCTCCGCAGACTCGAGATCGGGATCCGGACCGGGGTCGAGATCGAGACCGGAGGCGGAGGCGGAACCGGGATCGGGCAGCGCGCCGGCATGTTCCTCGCCCATGCGCAGCAGGCGGCGCAGCTCCTCGGCAACCGGGAAGCCCTTCGGGCGGCCAAGCGGGGCGGGTACGCCCTCTGCATCGGCAACCGCCGGCCCTTCGCCGGCGTCCTCTCCGGGCGCCCCACCAGGGTCGGCAGGCTCACCTGGGACCGGCCGGCCCTTTTCCCTAAGCGCCTCGAGCCGTGCCAGAAGCTCGGGATCGCCGGGCGAATCCTTCAACAGTTCCTCGTAGATCTCCGCGGCCTCTCGATCGAGTCCCTGCTCCGCGTACAGGTCGGCCATCGTGCGCGTCAGGAGATCCGCATCCTGTGACGGCGCGGGCTCCGTGGCTTCAGGCTCGTCTTCGTACCACCACGTATCCTCGGCCTTGACCGTCTGAGGAACGTGTCCGTTCAGGATGGCCTCCACGACCTCGTCCGCAGGCCGGAGCTCATCCGGGGGCTGATCATGAGGCGGAGTCTCATCCGCGCCGCGGTCCATGCCCGGCTCCTGGCCGGGGGACTCCTCCCCCGCAACATCCGCTATGCCAGCCGCCGAATCGCTCCACCAGACCGGGGCGTCTCCTCCATCGAGGGTCACCGCAGAGTCGTCCCACCAGGCCCTGGACTCATCCCCGTCCGGGCTATTCGGTCCCGGATCGGCCGGATCGGACTCCAGCTCTGTCAGTCGCCTCCGCGCCTCGAGGTTCGTGGGATCGATCTGCACCAGCCGGCCGTACCAGTGGAGGGCTTCACCGGCATCCCCCCGCTCGTCGGCCAGCCCGGCCAGCTCCATGATCGCCACGAGATTCCCACCGTCCAGCTCGAGCACGCGCCGAAACGACTCGAGCGTCTCGTCGATCCGGCCGAGGTCGCGGAGCGTTCGGGCCCTCACGATATGCCCGCTCGGATAGTCAGGATGCCGCAGGAGCCCAACCTCCAGCACGGCCAGCGCCCTGTCGGGCTGTCCGGCCTTCCTGTAGGCGTCCGCCAGGCGAGCGAACACCAGCGTGTCGGGCTGCCGTCGATACTGCTCCTCGAAGCGCTGGATTTCGTCGCTGGCAGAAGAATCGGGGCCCATGGCGTTTTCTGCGTCCGTTGAACGGGATCGGGGAATCACTGGTCTGGCCCGGGAACGCGAGGAAGTTACCGGCCCGCGTTCTCCAGTGTCAACGCGCGCGAAGGCAGTTCGTATTGCCTGTCCCGGCATGTCGGAATAGGTTTTTCCGCTTCCCTCTTCCGCGATGAGGCGGGCGACAGGGGCATTCTCGACCCCGCATTGAACGATGTTGGATCGCGTTCCTGATTTCAGGACATAGAAGGAGTCGGTAGTCGTATGATGATGCGCTCGATTCGGGCGAACACGAAGTGGATCATGGTCTTCCTGGCAGTGGCCTTCGCGGCCTGGCTGGTGCTCGACTGGGTTCAGAGCCGGGACACGCAGGCGTCCGCGGGGGCAAACCCGGTGATCGCTGTCGTGAATGGCCAGGAAATCCGGTACGTGCAGTGGAGCAACACTCTCGAAGTGGCCCTGAACAACGCTCGGGTGGCAAGCGGCGGTGCCGTGATGACCGACGAGGAGACTCGCCAGGTCGAGCGACTGGCCTGGGATCAGCTGATCCAGGAAGTCCTCATCCAGCAGGAAATCGACCGGCTCGGGATCACGGTCACGGATGCCGAGGTTCAGCAGGCGTTCCGGCTGTCACCCCCGCCGGATCTGATGCGCTATCCGGCGTTCATGACCGACGGCGTATTCGACTACGCCAAATACCAGCAATTCTTCTCCGATCCGAGCGTGGACGAGCAGATCCTGCTTCAGATCGAGTCCTACTACCGGCAGACGCTCCCGCGGGCCAGGCTCAGCCAGATGCTTCAGCAGGGTGGAGCCATCAGCGATGCCGAGCTGTGGCAGGAGTTCAGGGATCGGAACGAGGCGGCCACGGTCACCTTTGCCTCCGTGCCGGTAAGCGGAGACCTCCAGGTCGAGGTCCCGGAGTCGGAGATGCGCGCGTACTACCGAGACCATATCGAAGACTACGAGCGGCCGGCCACGGCCACCATCAGCATCGTGAGCTTCTCGACTACTCCCGGGACGCGCGACACCGCGTACGCCCGTGCGTTGGCAGACTCGATCCGTGTCTCAGTGCTGGATGGCACGATGACCTTCGAAGAGGCCGCGGCCCAGTCATCCGCCGATGCCACCACCCGCGGGGCCGGCGGCCAGCTCGGGCGATTTGGCCCGGGACAGCTCCTTCCGGCCTTCGACGAAGCCATAGCCGGGCTGGAAGCAGGCGACGTGACCGAGCCGGTCCTGTCCCCGCAGGGATTGCACGTTCTGAGCGTCACCGAGCGTACGGGTGACACCGTCGCGGTGTCGCACATCCTGCTCTCCATCGAGCTATCCCCCGATGGAGAGGATGAGACCTTCGATCTCATGGACGAGTTCGAGGGCGCGGCCCTCATCAATGGACTGGCCGCAGCCGCCGATTCCCTGGGCGTCCCGATAGCGGCGGACGTTACGGTGACCGAGGGCTTCGACTTCGTTCCGGGTGCCGGCGCGTTGGGCGTGGCGGTGGACTGGGCTCTCGATCCGCTGTCCCCGCTCGACGAGGTCAGCGAGTTCTTCCAGAACGCCACGGGTTATCACATGATCGAGGTATCGGGACGCGTTCCCGGCGGGACGTTCGGTTTTGATGAGGTGCGCGACCAGATCCGGGAGACCCTGGCCCGCGAGAAGCGACGCGAGGCAGGCCTGGAAGCGGCGCGGAACCAGTGGACGGACGTGGAGGCCGGCATCGGACTCGAAGATGCGGCCGCCCGGCTCAACTGGACGATCGGGACGGCGGGGCCCTTCACGCGTCGACAGTTTGCGGCCGGCCTCGGTCGGAACACCGAGGCCGTGGGAGCAGCGTTCGCGACGCCGCCCGGAGAGATAGCCGGCCCCCTGGACGCAGGTGACGCCGTCGTCTTCCTGCGTGTGGACGACCGCACGCAGGCCAGTCCCGAGCTATTCGTCGCGGTCCGGGAGCAGCTCAGGTCGCAAATGCAGCTTCAGGCTGCACAGACGAACGTGACGCGGTGGATCGAGGGTCTCCGAGAGACGGCGACGATCGTGGATCGTCGGGACAGGCTGAACCGGCAGGCCGCGGCCGCGGCGTCGTAGTCGGCAGGGGGAGCCGGGCAGGTCCGGCTCGCTTCCTTACGGTCGATTCCGGGTGAGGCGGGGGCCACAGCTCCCCGCCGCCTATCTCCCGCCAGTCACGCTCGCGGCTGGGCTTCCTTCTGATTTTCCTCTTGCTGCGCCGTACCGTTCGCCGTATCCGATCCGCCCAGCTCCTTCAGCTCACCCTCGACCTCCTTGAGGGAACCCTTGAACTCCCGGATTCCCTTGCCGAGTGAGCCACCGATCTCGGGTAGCCGGCGGGCGCCGAACAGCAGCAGCACGATGAAGAGGATGATGAGCACTTCCCACATCCCGAGATTGCCGAACATGGCTCTTCCTTCCGATGTCAGTGGCCTACAGGAGCGACTTGGCAAACCACGCGAGTAGTAGTATGCCGACTACGCTGAGAATGTTCAGTCGAATCACGAGCGGACCCACCGTCATGGCCACGACGAGGAGGTCGACGGTCAGAGGGCCGAGAGACGCGGCCACCGTCGTCACGAAGAACTCGCGCGCGGCGCTAGCCGGCAGGGCCAGCGCCATCAGCTCCGTGAGCAATGCCCCCAGCATCATCCCTCCGGCCACGATAATCGTGACCCTCTTGGCCGATGGCCTGCGCCTGCCTCCAAAGTCCACGGTCATTTGCTTCGTCCCACTACGAAGTCCACGGCGTGATCCAGTATACGAACAGCCGGTTCGTCAGGCAGCGTGGCCAGGCGCCTCTTGGCCGCGTCGGCGTAGTCGCGGGCCTTCCGCCTCGCGAACTCCAGTCCGCCCGCATCGCGGACGAGCCTGACGACCTGACCGATCTTGTCTTCCGACGGGTCCGGATCGGCGAACACGTCCTCGACGACCGACCGGCCAGCCGCATCCAGCGTCGGGAGAGCGGCGATCAGCGGGAGTGTTACCTTGTGCTCCCGGAGGTCGAGCCCGCTCGGTTTTCCCGTCACATCAGCGGTCTGCGTGTAGTCGAGAAGATCGTCCGTGATCTGGAAGGTCATCCCGAGGTCGCGCCCGTAGGCCGCCAGCGTCTCACGGTACTCCGGAACTCCGTACATCGCACCCAGTTCACAGGCCGCGCTGATCAGGGAGGCGGTCTTCCTGTCGCATAGCAGGTAGTAATCGGTCTCGCTCGCACCGAGCGCGTCGTGGGCCGCCAACTGAAGCATTTCCCCGATCGACATTCTATTGGAGGCGTCAGCCAGCAAGTGGACCGCCTCGATCCGGCCCAGCCCAGTGATCTCCACCAGGGCTCTGGAGTAGAGGTAATCCCCCATGATCACGGCGACCTGGTGGCTCCACCGTGAATTCACGGTAGGCATACCACGTCTCTCGGGAGAATGGTCCACCGCGTCGTCGTGCACCAGAGTCGCGACATGCATCAACTCCACGACCGCTGCCAAGCGAACCGCTTCCGGGGCCGGCCGGCCTCCCACCGCGTTGCACAGGAGCACGAGAGTCGGGCGGAGCAACTTGCCCCGCGCAGACAGAAGGTAGTCGCTGACCTCGTTCACCGGCCCGAAGTCGGCCTCGACCATTGCGGCGAGTTCGCCCTGCACCTCTGCGAGCCTGGCCGCTATGGGCTCCTGCAACCCGTCCAGGGTCGGTACTGCGGCGTCGAGCATCTGCCTCCCCGGTAAACCCGTGGCGCGTCCACCCCGCAGACGCGGGACGGATCGGATTATACCGTCACGCAGGAAGTGTGGACAACAGTTGTGCGGCATCGTCCCGTGATGGGTCGATCTGGAGCACTCTCTCGAGGCACGTGCGGGCCGAGGTACGGTCTCCGGCCCTCAGGTGGGCGACACCAAGGTAGAAGAGGACGCCGACCTTGGCCTGACCCTCCCCGGGCTGCGTAGCCGCCACCGCGAGCGTCCTCCGAGCCTCGTCGTAGCGGCGGAGCGCGACCAGGCACTCGCCAAGACGTTCGTAGGCCGAGAGGGAATCGGCCATGCCCTGCGCGGCAAGCTTGAACTCACGCGCGGCCTCGTCCCACATCTCCATCTGGCGGAACGCGACCCCGAGCTCGTAGTGAGACTCGTAGTCGGGCGGGGCCTCGTTCAACTCCTCCGCCGTTTCCCGCTCTTCCCGCAGATCCACGAACATCTCGTCGATCTCGCCAGACGGTCGATCGGCTTTCCCGCCGGATCCGCCCGCCGGAAGAGAGCTCGATCCACCAGAAGCTCTCTCGTCCGGCTGTTGCTGCCTCTGTCTCTCACGCGCCAGCTCATCCGCGTCTACCGCTGCGACCCCGGCCCTCGCCTCCGCGTTGTGCGGATCCAGATCGAAGATTCGGCCGTAGACAGTGCGGGCACTGCGGTAGCCGTTCTGCCTTCGGAGACACGCTGCCAGATCGAGATAGGACGAAACCAGGAGCTGCCGATCATTCGTCATGATCGCGAATTCGGTCTTCTGGTGATGCAGGACGACGTCGTCGGGCCGCAGACCCAGCAACCGATCCACGGTCCGGATGGCGTTGATCGCATCGCGTTCCCTCTCGAACATCTCGAGAGCCCGGTAGTAGTGCGACGCGGCCTCATCCATCCGGCCGGCTGCGCGCAGACCCTCCGCCTCGCCGAACAGGGCGGCGGGATCCTCAGAGGCCGTCAGGGCCACCGGGTCGGCGGCTCCGGAAGGCACGCTCGACGGTCTCGCGGCCGAGTCCGGCTCGGGACGGGACTCGCCAGGCGATCCACTGACCTTCGGATCGGGGTCCTCTCCTGTGACGGCTTCCAGTTCGGCGTAGATGTCACCCAACTCGGCGAGCGCTTCCCCGGGAGGTGACGTTAGCTCCGTCTGCGATTCCGGCGGCCGTTCGGCTACCGGGGACGACTCTTCCGGCGGCATCAGCGTTAGAACCGCCTGGCGATCCACCTCTCGCACGCCCGGGCGTTGCACGAAGTCGCGGCCCGCCCTGACGGCGGAGTCGATCCGATCACGCTCCAGAAGG
>JBDGXI010000258.1:0-2280 GCA_039584685.1 Gemmatimonadota bacterium
GCAGAGATTGACTACAAGAATCTTGACAACTTTTGGTTAGCATCACAGCAACCACGAGGAGCAGCAGGAGACTATGTTGCACCTGCTTCTTTAGAGGATGCTCTTAACGCACACTTTTCGCAAAAAGCAAGTTTGTTCGTTGGTGCTTCTATCTGGAGTGGTTCTGCATTAGCAGTTTCTCAGTTTGGTTCTTCTCAAGGAATCTCTCAAGGTGGTTCTAACGCTGTTACTGGTCTTATCGACACAATGCTTGCTGATTCTTCAGTTGTTGACATTGCTGTTGGAGGTACTTACAAGCAGACTATCACAGCCGCTACTGAAGCTGCATCTGCTGTTATCTCTGTTGGAGATGCTTCTGACTACGCAGTTGGAGACAAAGTAACTTTTGAAGGACTTGCAGGTGGTACTTGGAACACTCAAGACGGCAAGACTTTCAGCATTACGTCTATCTCTACTAACGACATCACTATCAACCTTGATAGCCAATCGTTAGGTACTTGGTCAGCAGGTACGTTAACTTGTATCAACAAGAACAACGTTGTTGCTGCATTTGAAGAAGTTTACCGAAATATGAGCGACTCTATCCGTCTTGCTCCTGACACGGTTTTCTACGTTCCTTCACGAGTTGCTGCTGCTTACAAATTAAAGCAAGCAGAGGCTGCGTATTCTCCTAACGTTTACTCTCAAGACTATGAGTTGTCTTTCTTAGGCTACCGAGTACTTGAAGTGCCTGAGTGCCGTAACAACGTGATCGTTTGCTCTCGTATCGCAGGATTGCACTTTGCAACTCCACTTATCAGCGACCTTAACCAAGTATTGATTGTTGATCAGTCAAGCACTTCTGCAAGTCGCACTATCCGTTATCGCTTAGACTTTGCCTTTGATGTTGCTATCTCTGATGGTAAGAACATCACACTTCTAAGCTAATTTTTTAACTTTATAAAATAGCATAGAAAATGGCATTATCAAGTTTAACCGTAGACAAGTGTAACAGAACAGCAGGTGGTATAAAACGCCTGTTGCTTTGTGACCTTGCAAAAATTACATCAATCACGTTTGACGTTACAGCATCTAATCACGCTGTAACTGACATCGACTTTACTTCCACAGGTGTAGGAGAAGGCTTTGTTGAGTTTATATTCAAAAAAGGTGAGGCTCGTTATGAGTCTAACACAGAGCGTCAAGACAATGGTGTTGACGTTACTACCACTAACATCTTTATGAATGTTCCTGCTCCAACATCTGCACAACTTTACGCTTTAGAGCAATTGCGTGATACTTGTGAAATGGTTGCAGTAGTACAAGAGTTTGGTTCTAACACACTCCTAAGACTTTTAGGAGCAGACCAATCTGAAAGTGGAACTATTGAGTTTAATTCTTTAAATGGTGGTTCAGGGTCTGCACGTACAGATGCGAACTCGTTTGAGCTTAACCTTATGGGAGAGCAAGAGCAACCACCTTTTGTAGTAACTTCACTAACAGGTAGTGGAGGTGCTATTACCGATACTGACTTAATGGTTGCAGAGTTGTTAACTCCAACTGAATAATATGTCTTGCAACTGCAAGGTAAAACCACAATACAGAGGCAAGTCCATCTCCTTCGTTGGAGGTGGGCTTACCCTTGTATTTCCTATAAATGGCTCAAATCCCTATAATGAAGAAACCTGCAAAAAATACCCTAAATTCTTTGAATGCGTTTCAGATTCTAAACCTTCTGGACGAAAGTCACGAAAAGCCGACAATGGGGTCGGAGATAGTGGGGTATCGAGGGACAAAGTGGATAAAGTGGGGAGAGGACGGAAACGCAGGTCTGTTTCCTCAGAGGATAGCGGAAGCGTACCAGAACAGCAAAACGCTGAGAGCAGTCCTAACGCAGAAGAGCAACCTGGTAGCCTCGGATCTCAAGACGGAGAACGAGAGTCTACAAAAGAAGATTGATAAGTTCACGAGTCCTAAGACTCACTACGACTTACGACAACTTATCTACCGTGTTGCTTTAGACGTACAACTACACGGTGAGGGCTTTATAAAAGAAGTCCGGTACATTGAGTACGCAGGCAACACACCAATTAAGGAGCGTAGTTTTGCAATGCACTTAGATGCAAGTCAAGTACGTTTCTCGTCCGATGTTGACGAATACCTTGAGCCAACAGGCGTATGGGTATCTAAGAATTGGGCACACTATTCACGCAATGAGTATCGACCTTATAGACTACCTTTATCAGGGTATGGCTATGAGGATTTTTACGATGAGCAAGACCGAGTATTTAAGAAGGTTTG
>JBDGXI010000085.1:0-9251 GCA_039584685.1 Gemmatimonadota bacterium
CCCGGACACACGGTGAACGTCGCCGGGGTCGTGCCGAACACGTCGCCATCGAGATCCAGAATGCATGGAGGGTCGCCCTCGATCTCCACCTTTTTCGCGGGAAAGTAGTCTACGCCCGGCTCTTCGATGTGCGCCCCGGTCGCCACCTTCGGCAGCAGTCCGGTGATCATTCTCAGCTTCGACTTCGTGGGAAAGACCGTGATGTTCAACTCCCCGTCATCCGTGCTTGCACCCGGAGCGACCCGCATGCTCCCACCGGCCGAAGATTCGACGTTCGCGATGATGACCATCCAGATGCGACCCTGGCTTCGTTCCCGGCCATCCGCGCTCACCATCATTCCGGGTGGCCGGTAGGCGATGATTTGCAGGAACGTCCCCAGGTAGTAGGCACCCTTGGGGCCCAGTAGCCGCTTCATCCACGGCTTGACCATGGGGATCGCTGAGAAGCCGACGGCCACCATGAGAAAGGAGTACCGATGAGCCCGTCGGCCGCCCTCCTCATAATCAACCCGGATCATGTCGAATGCCCGCAACCGGCCTTCTCGAAGAGAGCTCACCGCATGCTCGATCGAATGAATGCCCGTGTTTCGGGCAATGTCGTTCCCGGTTCCAGCGGGGACGATGGCGAGCCTGGGCTTGGGTCCCTGACGGTCCATGATCCCCGACACTACGTCTCCCACCGTGCCGTCTCCACCGACGGCGGCGAGCTTATCATAGCCTTCGGCAGAGAAGGCGATCTCTCGGGCGTGTCCGGGCCGCTGAGTGACAATCGCGTCTTCGGGATCGACAGTGTCGGGCCAGAGCGTTTGAAATCTGTCCCACGCCTTGATCCCCGCTCCACCGTGACCGACCGGATTGATGATGTAGAGGGTATCGCCCATCTGGCTCTTCCTTGCCGTTCCGTGCTAATGACGTTCGGGCGGGCCCGCTGTCCGCCGCGGGCGCGGAATGAACATCGGCACCCGCCTTCTATACGCCGAATACGAGGAGCCGAATCGCCTCGCGAGCTCCGGCTCCTCGACCGTCTTGAGCTCGATCCAATGCAGCAGCACGTAAGCCGGCGTCCACATGAGCGCTATGCCGGTTGAGTGCAACACGAGCCCGAGCCCGAACAGCATTGCGATGACGCCGGTCACCATCGGGTTACGCACGTAGGCGTACGGACCAGACGTGACCAACTCTTCAGGGGGATTAACGGGAACGGGCGTTCCCTGCGCCTTCCAGAAGCGGACGACGCACCAGCCGCTGAGGAGCGCCCCGGCCGCCAGGAGAGGGATTCCAAGAACAAGGCCCGGCGAGCCTGGCAGCAGCTCCGCGAGTCCCAGGGTCCGATCCGTCACCAGGCCGCCGGAAATCACCAGGAACAAAGAACTTCCGAAGACCAGAAGCCCGACCGGAGTCAAGAGCGCCCGTCGGCGTCTGGGGCCGGTCGCAGTCCGGTGGAAGAAATCGGCTATGCGCATCTTTCCCCTTACGGACGGCCCGAGAACCAGGGATGCGATCCGAAGTGGTTTCGGGGCACGGCTTCGCCGCGTGTCACATACCACTCGAATCCTCCGACGACCGACGAAAGGTATTGGGTGAGCATCGGACGGAGCCGCAACCTGTGCGGGAGCCACCGAATCGCCGCCGGCCAGCGCTGAAGCACGTGCGGATACACGGAAATCCGGAGCGTGGATTCGCCGTTCGCGTGCGGGAGGACTCTCCACGAGACGAAGGACATCCCGCCGCCTGGCCTGCCGATTTCCAGGTCGTAGCCGACGCCATCGATCCACCGAACGAACCTGCGCTCGAACACCCATCCGCTCAGATAGTGAATCTCATCGCGGGAGTCGGCACCCGGCCAAACGAACACTGGATTCTCGGCGCAGAACGGATGACACAGCTCGAGATTCCCGGGCATGGATATGGCCCGCCATACCTCGTGTGCGGGCGCGCCGATGGGTGCCGCGACCGCAACCGGCCACCTGAATCCCGGCTTCGGATCATCCATCTCCGGCGTCTGCCGCCTCACGTGCGACTAGGGCTCGAGTTCCTGCAGCTCCCGCCGCAGCTGCTCGATATCCACGTCCACCGTCCAGATGTCGAAGTTGCCGGAGCGCGTGCTGACGAAGGCGATCGTCGTCCCATCCGGCGACCAGGCCGGTCCGTCATCATAGCCGGCGAGCGGAGTGATCGGCACCCGCCCGCCGCCACCGGACGACATGACGCCCAGATTGCACTCGCGGCCCTCGCAGCGCACCACGGCCAGCAGAGAACCGTCCGGCGACAGGTCAGCGTACCGGTAGACGCCTCCATCGTCGGGGGTCAGTCTGCGATTGCCGTGTCCAGCAGCGGAAATCGCCCAGATGGACGAGCTCCGGGTCTCGGTCTCGCGCAGAAAAACGTAGATCTCCTCTCCATCCGGCGACCAACAGGCCGGGATGGGGAGCTTGCCCGCCTCACTGAAGACCTTTTCAAACGATCCGGCCGCGACTTCTAGCAACCAGAGGTTCTCTCCCTCTTTGAAGACGATGCGGGACGCGTCCGGCGACCACTTGGGCTGGCCTCCTCGGAGCACCGGAATCGACTCCGGGACGATGCGAATGGGAGTTCCTCCAGAGGCGGCTACCAGCTGAATGCTGTTGCCGAAGTCTCCATCGAAGGCGATGTAGTGGCCATCGGGCGACCAGTTGGGATGCTCACCGATCACGGCCGTCAAGCGCTGCGGTTCGCCTCCGTCCGGAGACACGAGATACAGGCCGGTCTTCTCAGGCGCCTCGTCTCCTCCATAGCGTGAGAAGACCAGCTGGCGCCCGTCAGGGGACCAGGAGGGGAATCCATCCTGGGCCGGATCGTGGGTCAGTCGGCTGACCCCGTCCGTCTCCTGGGCGGCTACGTCGGAAAAGGAGAACAGGCAGGTTACCACGAGCGTGGCCACACGGCTCGCCGCAATCTTCATGGCTCACCCTCCGGTGATTCCGAGACGAATTCCAGAGAGGGGGTAGGAACAATGTGCGGCTCGCCGAGCCCTCCGTCCAGCGACGCCAGGATGCGTGCCGCTGAGAGCAAGGCCGATTCTTGACGCCCCCAAACCGAAACGGTATTCTTCGTAGTTGAGACTGAGTTTCAAACTCTGTAGTCGTTTCATTCACATAGAGATTCTTCAGGTCGCCATGTCCACCACCCCCCCTGGTGTACGGACGGAACGCCGTTCTGCGGTCGCTGTGCGCTCACGCCTCGAGACATTTCCATTCCGACAGTTCCTGCTTGCGACTTCCTTCATCTTCGCGGTGACGTACCCGCTTCGAGGCCAGGAGCCCCAGGAGCCGCTGGAGCAGAGAGTAGAGCGGCTCGAGGCACAGGTCGCCGAGTTGCGCGGCCTGCTGGACGCGGGGGCAGACAGCGCTCAGCTGGAGGAAGTCCGGCGCCAGCTCGACGCTATCACCCGGGAGTTGGAGACCCTCCGTCTCGGAGAAGGGATCACGGCGAGCGCAGATACGATCGGCTGGGGTCTCGGTCCGGCGGCCTCGAAGGTGTACCGCGTCGGCGAGGGAGTTTCGATCGGGGGCTACGGCGAATTCCTGTATGTAAGCCCGGCTTCCACCCGGCAGGATGGATCGCCCTCGGACGCCCGGGCCAGCATCGACGCGCTGCGCGGCGTCGTGTACGTGGGATACAAGTTCAGCGATTCCTTCCTGTTCAATTCCGAGATCGAGTTCGAGCACGCCAGCACAGGGGAAGATGGCTCGGTCTCTCTCGAGTTCGCCTATCTCGACTGGCGGTTTCGTGGACTCGAGGGCAGCACCGGACTGCGAGGCGGTCTCCTTCTCCACCCCATGGGATTCATCAACGAGATCCACGAGCCGCCCACGTACCTGGGCGCGCTGCGCCCCGAGACGGAACGGAGAATTATACCCACCACCTGGCGGGAGCTCGGCCTCGGACTGTTTGGCGCTGCGGGGAACTTCGACTGGCGCTTGTACGCGGTCACGGGGCTCGACGGCACGGGATTCGATGACAGCGGGCTGCGGGGAGGACGTCAGAAGGGATCCAAGGCTTTGGCCGAGGACTTTGCGGCCGTGGGTCGCGTGGACTGGCTGGCGGCGCCGGGCCTGGTCGTAGGGGCCTCCGGCTACTACGGCGGTTCGGGCCAGGGCATCGAGGACCCGCTCGATCCGGATGGAACGGTCAGGGCGGCGACCTTCATCGCGGAAGGGCACGTGGGATACCGGGCCCGCGGTTTCGATCTGCGCGGCCTGTTCGCCCTCTCCACGGTGGGCGACGTGGCGTCCCTCAATGCGGTCAACGGATTCACCGGAGCCGAGTCGATCGGTGAACGGCTCATCGGGTGGTACGTGCAGGGGGGCTACGACGTCCTGCGCTCCGCGCGAACCGAAGTGCAGCTCAAGCCGTACGTCCGCTATGAGGCCATCAACACGCAGGACGCCGTGCCCGGTGGCTTCTCGGCAGATCCGGCGAACGATCAGCAGTTCGTGACCCTGGGCGCCCAGGTGCTCCCGATCCCCAACATCGCGGCCAAGGTGGACTATTCCATCCGCTCGAACGGCTCGGATACGGGCGTGAACGGGCTGAATGTCTCACTCAGTTACATGTTCTGACGTGTCCCGGACCTTGCTGGCCGCCGCGTATGCGGGCGTCGTGATCGCCCTGGGGGCTCGCCCACCGGCAGCCGACGCCCAGGTGCTTCTGACGCAGGAAGAGGCTCTGAGTCTGGCCTTCCCGCCGCACGCGACGGTCGAGCGACGAACGGCCTATCTGGATGAAGAGGAAATCGCCGAGGTGGGCGAGCTGATGAAGCCCGCGAAGGCGAAGGACCGCGCCGTCGTCACCTACTACGTGGGACTGCTGGATGGGAGACCGCTGGGAGCCGCGTACTTCGACGCGCATCGAGTTCGCACGCTGCAGGAAGTCCTCATGGTCGTGGTGGACCCCCGGGGACGGGTATCTCGAATCGAGATCCTGGGATTCGCCGAACCTCCGGACTACATGGCGCCCGATGGATGGCTGGACCTGTTCACCGGGCGAGACCTGGCGCCGGGAACGTCCAGTCGTGGAGACATTCCCGTTCTCACGGGCGCAACGCTCACGTCGCATGCGGTGTCCGACGCGGTGCGGCTGAGCCTGGCTTTCCACTCGGTGATCCGGCCGTTCGAAACGCCGACGCAGGCAGCCGTGAATGCGGATCCTCGACCGTGAGTAACTTCGAACGCTGGATGGTGTGGGCGTCAGCCTCGGCGACCGCTCTCACGGGCCTCGCATTCTTCTGGACGAAGTACCTGATCGAGCCGGCTGAACCGTGGGCCGTGGTGAACCACCCTCTCGAGGTTTGGTTCCTCAAGACGCATATCGTGTTCGCGCCCGTCTTCGTGTTCGCTGTCGGCCTGATCGTGACCCGTCACATCGTGCCCCACATCAAGCAGAATGTCCGGCAAGGTCGCCGCTCGGGCCTGGTCATGGTGTGGACAGTTATTCCCATGGCCGTCAGCGGCTACCTGCTACAGGTCGTGACGGCCACCGGTTGGGTCACGGGACTCGTGATCCTGCACCTGGCGACAGGTTTCCTGTTTCTGTTCGGTCTGGCCGGACACGGGCTCGTCCTCGTCGTGAGGGCGATCCAAGGACAGGAACCTTCGATCGCCACTGGCGGTTCCGTTATAGAGACCCGTCGACGCTGACTCATTGCCGCTGGCGAGCGGGCGATTCGCCGGCTACCGTTCGGGCCCGAACCGTCGAATGGAATCGGATAGAGGGACAGACGAGGGAGTAGACCTGGCCAACGAACACTTCTACCCGGAAGTAGAGCCGTACCGGACGGGTCAACTGCCGGTCGATGACCTGCACACTCTCTATTACGAGGAGTGCGGCACGCCGGACGGCTTGCCGATGCTGTTCGTCCATGGTGGCCCGGGCGCCGGCTGCACGACGACCGACCGTCGCTTCTTCGCCCCGGATCGATTCCGCACGGTGCTGTTCGACCAGCGCGGCTGCGGTCGCTCCACTCCAGCGGGCGAGCTGAAGGGCAACTCCCCCGACCACCTTGTGGCCGACATGGAGCGGCTCCGGACAGAGCTGGGGATCGACACCTGGCACGTGTTCGGCGGCTCGTGGGGCAGCTCGCTGGCAATGCACTACGCCCAGCGGCACCCCGACAGGGTCCGCAGCCTGGTTCTGCGTGGCATCTGGATGCTACGAGACGAGGAGATCCACTGGTGGCTGTACGCGATGGGCAAGATCCAGCCCGAGCTGTGGCGGCAGTTCGTCGAGCCGATCCCGGAAGCCGAGCGGGACGACCTGCTGGAGGCGTTCTGGAGGCGACTCGATGGTGAAGACCGTGAGGCCGGTCTGGCGGCGGCCAGGGCCTGGTCGATCTACGAGGGCTCCTGCTGCACCCTCCTGCCTAACCCGGAGTTCAGCGACGTCTTCGGCGAGCCGGAGATGGCCTCGAACCTGGCCCGCCTGGAGGCCCATTACTTCCGCAACGTCCGTTTCCAGCCGGACACTCTCCTGCTGGACCGGGTCGATCGCCTGCGCTCGATCCCGGCCTTCGCGGTGCACGGCCGCTACGACCTGGTCTGCCCGGTGAAGAACCTCGACGACCTGTGTCACGCCTGGCCCGAGCTGGATGCGGTGATCGTTCCGGATGCGGGCCACTCGTCCCATGAACCGGGCATCACCCGGGAACTGGTGGCCGCCACCACCAGGATCGCGGAGACCGGATCCCCCGTGCGCTGATCAGCCTGGCAGTCGGCCCTGAGTCACTTCATCAGCTTCGTCTCGTGCCAGGCTGCGCGATTCGTCGCCAGACTCGAGCGCAGGCCCCGCTCCTCGGGCGAGCACCAGGGCCGCCATGGCTGATCCGCTACCCAGAAGCAGGAAGATCGTCAGGTTGGCCAACGCGGCATGAATGGCCTCCCAATACGAGTATACTTTGCACTACAAAGTATACTGTCACACATACCAGCGCCATGTCAACACGGAGGGAAGAGCTGGAACGTGGTGGCGCTCCTGCTCTTCAAGCACCGCATTACCTAGTGGGCTCGCCCGCGACTCGCTACAATTCTGGTTGCACCGGCACTTAGCGAGCGGGGAGTCGCGGCATGGCGACGACGAACCTGGAGCCTGTTCTGAGCGCCTTCGAGCGAAGGCCGGAGTCGCTCATCTCCCTGCTGCAGGCGGTGCAGGAGCAGCTCGGCTATCTGCCGCCCGACGCGCTGGGGACGGTCGCTCGCCATGCGCGCGTACCGCGCAGCCGGGTCTACGGCGTCGCGTCCTTCTACTCGCAGTTCCGCTTCAATCCCGTCGGCCGTCAGCGCGTGGCGGTTTGCCGAGGCACCGCATGCCACGTCGGCGGCTCGAAGTTCATCCTCGAGGAGCTGGAACGCACCCTCGGCATCCCGGAAGGGCGGACCACCGAGGACATGGAGTACTCGCTGGAGACGGTGGCCTGCATCGGGTGCTGCGGCCTCGCGCCGTGTTTGACCGTGAACGATGAGGTCTCCGCCAAGCTCACGCCGAAGAAGGTGCGCAAGAAGTTCAAGAAGGCCGGGAAGGGGCCGAAATGACGGCTGGCTTCGAGCAGCTTCGACTGGCGGCGGAGGAGCAGTGGGCCGGTCTCACTGCCGGCGACACCCCCGTCATCACGGTCGGCACCGCGACCTGCGGCCGCTCCGCCGGCGCGCTCGACACACTGGACGTGCTTCGCGGCGAGCTGGCCGGACGTGAGCTCGACTGCCGCTTCGTCGAGGTAGGCTGCCTCGGCCCGTGCCATGCGGAGCCGCTCGTGACCGTCTCGCTGCCCGGGGCGGCGACGGTCCTCTTCGGATCGGTGAATCTCAGGGGAGCGCGCAAGATCGCTGCGTACGTCGCGGGCGGAGACTTCCCCGAGGAGCTCGCACTCGCCACGCTCGGGCCAGGCTCGATCCCGGGCATTCCGGACCTGACGGACATGCCCATGATGAAGGGCCAGGTTCGCCGCGTTCTCCGAAACTGCGGCGTCATCGATCCCGGCGATATCCAGCATAGTCTAGCCCGCGGTGCCTACAGCGGGCTGCAGAGGGCGCTCGAGCTCGAGAGCGAACGGCGCATCGAGGAGCTCGATCGGTCGGGCCTGCGCGGCCGCGGCGGCGCGGGGTTCCCGGTGTCTCGTAAGTGGAAGTTCTGCATCGACGCGCCCGGCGACACGAAGTACGTCATCTGCAACGCCGACGAGGGCGATCCGGGCGCGTTCATGAACCGTTCGCTCCTGGAAGGCGATCCGCACGCGGTGCTGGAGGGGATGATCATCGCCGGCCTCACCGTCGGGGCCGCGGAGGGATTCATCTACTGCCGCGCCGAATACCCGCTGGCCCTGGAGCGTCTCGCGGTCGCCATCGAGCAGGCGGAGCGCGAGGGCTTCCTCGGCCCCGACGCGCTGGGCCCCGGCCGCCCCTTCCGGATCAAGGTCATGGAGGGTGCAGGCGCGTTCGTGTGTGGCGAGGAGACGGCGCTGATCGCCTCCCTGGAGGGACGCCGCGGCATGCCGCGCCCCCGCCCGCCCTTCCCCGCGGTCAGCGGGCTCTGGGGCCGCCCCACCGTGATCAACAACGTCGAGACGCTCGCATCGGTCGCTCTCATCTACCAGCACGGCGCCGCCTGGTATGCCGAGTACGGAACCGAGACAAGCAAGGGCACCAAGACGTTCGCCCTGGTGGGCAACGTGAAGCGGCCCGGGCTCGTCGAAGTTCCGCTGGGCACCACGCTGCGCGAGATGATCTTCGATATCGGAGGCGGAATCGCGAGCGGCCACCGGTTCAAGGCGGTTCAGACCGGAGGTCCCTCCGGAGGCTGTCTTCCCGAGGACAAGCTCGACATCCCCGTGGACTACGAGAGCCTGCAGGAGGCGGGGACGATCATGGGGTCCGGCGGCATCGTCGTGATGGACGAGCGGACCTGCATGGTGGACTTCGCCCGCTACTTCCTCGACTTCGCGGCGGACGAGTCGTGCGGCGAGTGCGGTCCGTGCCGGCTCGGCACCCGGCAGCTGCTGCGCATCCTGGAGGACATCACCCAGGGTAAGGGCACCGAGTCCGACCTGGAGCTGCTCGAGGGACTGAGCCACAACGTCATCCGCGGGTCGCTGTGCGGGCTCGGTCAGACGGCGCCGAATCCGGTGCGCACGACGCTCCGCTACTTCCGCGACGAGTACGTGGCGCGCGGCGAGGGGCGGAGCTGCCCGGCCCTGGCGTGCCGGGACTACATCGCATTCGAGA
>JBDGXI010000086.1:0-9612 GCA_039584685.1 Gemmatimonadota bacterium
GGTCCCGGTGGATGATGCCGCGCGAGTGGGCCTCGGCCAGCGAGCCGCATACCTGACGGAGGATATACGTCATGCGCTCCGGCGCGATCGGCCCGAACCGCTCGACCATGCGCTGCAGGTCCATTCCGTCCAGGTACTCCATGACGTAGTAGAACGTGGCGTCCTCGCTCCGCCCGAAGTCATAGATCGTGATCGTGTTGGGATGGCTGAGCGTGGCCGAGAGCTGCACCTCGCGTTCGAAACGGGCCAGAGCTTCGGGGCTGCGGGCGGCCTGCGCCTCCATGACCTTCACGGCCGTGGGCCGCCGGATCATCGCGTGCTGGGCCCGGTACACCTTGCCCATCCCACCCTTCCCGAGCTCACCTTCGATCACGTAGTTGCCGAGGCGGGACGCGGCGTGCAGTTGGCGACGCATCGTGTACAGGGTGCGCGTGATGTATACGGATACTGCCGCGAGAACGCCCACTCCGATCGCCTGATCCAGGATCACCTGGCCGAGGGACGTCTCGGTCTGAGCCGCCCAGAATTCGGATACCTCGGGGACGACCGACGCCGCCACGGCTGCGGCCACCGGGTAGAGCAGTGTGAACACGAGGCCGAGCGTCACCTGGAACCCGAGCGGCCATGGCAAGAGAGCCGCCGCGAGGAAGAGGAACAGGGCGGCACCGTAGAACACTTGTTCGTCCGGATACAGTACAGCCGTCAGGGAGACATCGAGGGCGCCCGACGCGATCCAGACGGCGAGGACGATGAGAGCCACGGTGCGAGCGCTCCACCAGTCCCGCCATAACAGGGCCAGCCCGAGTCCGAAGATGGCGATGTATGCCAGGTAGACGTTTGGGATGAGGAACGAATACGGCGTGCCGAGCGGCTCCGGTCGCTGAAGCACATAGCGTACCAGAACGTTCATCAGGGCGCTGATCACGACGCCCACCGCGAGCGCAGCCCGGGCCCGCCGCCACATGACCGCCCTCAACTCCGTCTCGAACGTGCTGCCGGCCGTCGGGGGGGCCGGCATAGCCCGCGTGACTGTCACTCTATTCGGCATATCAGCCGCCCGGATTCACCGCCTTCACGTCGTCGTCCACGTACGCCTCGTAATCCGCGAAGTTCTCCCGGAACATCCGCGCGAGGTTGGCAGCCGCCCGATCGTAGGCGTCCTTGTCATCCCAGGTGTTTCGGGGATTCAGAACCTCGGGCGGGACGTTGGGGCAGGAGTCCGGCACGTGCAGACCGAACACGGGGTCGACCGTGGTAGGAACGTCACGCAGCGAACCATCCAACGCCGCGTGCACCATCGCCCGGGTGTGCCCGATCTTCATACGATTCCCGACCCCATGCGGTCCGCCGGTCCAGCCGGTGTTCACGAGCCAGCAGTCCACCTCGTGCTCCGCGATCTTCTGGCCCAGCATCTCAGCGTATACGGAAGGGTGCAGCGCCATGAAAGGTGCCCCGAAACACGCGCTGAACGTGGCAACGGGCTCGTCGCCCAAACCCTTCTCGGTGCCGGCCAGCTTGGCCGTGTAGCCCGAGAGGAAGTGGTACATGGCCTGCTCGGGCGTCATCTTCGAGATCGGAGGCAGCACGCCGAAAGCATCGGCGGTGAGCATGATCAGATTCCTGGGATGTCCCGCCGTGCCGGTGGCAGAGGCGTTCGGGATTCGATCGATCGAATAAGCCGCCCGTGTGTTCTCCGTCAGGGCATCGTCATCCAGATCGAGCGCTCTCGAATCCGGATCCAGCACGACATTCTCCAGAATGGTCCCGAAGCGCCTCGTCGTGTCGTAGATCTCCGGCTCCGCTTCCTTCGACAGCCGGATCACCTTGGCGTAGCAGCCGCCCTCGAAATTGAACACACCGCGGTCGCTCCACCCGTGTTCGTCATCACCGATCAGGGTGCGGGTGGCGTCGGCCGACAGCGTCGTCTTTCCGGTTCCGGAGAGACCGAAGAACACCGCAGAGTCCCCGTCAGGTCCCACGTTGGCCGAGCAGTGCATGGGAAGCACCTCGCGGGCCGGAAGGAGGTAGTTCATGATCGTGAAGATCGACTTCTTGATCTCGCCGGCGTAGCTGGTGCCTCCGATCAGGACCAGCCGATGGCCCAGGTCGACCAGGATGAACACCGTCGAGTCCGTGCCGTCCACCTCGGGTGCGGCGTGGAATCCAGGCATCTGGATCACCGTGAATTCGGGGACGAAATCGAGAAGATCCTCGTTGGGAGCCATGATGAACATGTTTCGGGCGAACATGCTGTGCCACGCGTGCTCGGTGATGATCCGGATGGGCATCCGGTACTCGGCATCGGCTCCGGCGTAGCAGTCCTGGACGAAGATCCCCCGTCCCTGCACGTACGCGGACATCCGGCGGTGAATCGCCTCGAAGTTCTCTCGCGAGAACTCCCGGTTGACGTCACCCCACCACACCTTGTCCTCGCTGCTAGGCTCGCGGACGACGAACTTGTCGCCGGCCGATCGGCCCGTGTGGTCGCCCGTGCGCACCACCAGGGGACCGCCCGCCAGCATGGCTTCGTTGTTTCGAATCGCGTGTTCGTAGAGGGCGGGAGCGGTGTAGTTCCAGCGGACGATGTTCGCCGACCGAATCCCGTGATGTTCGACTCCGTAGCTGCTGATGTACGGCCCGATCTGTTGCATGCGCGCGCGCCTTCCTGGTCTGGTGAGCCCCTGGATCTTCCCGTCGTGCGCCGGCCGACCCCGGCCGATGGCGGGCGTCGGATGTCCCGCCCGGCACGTTGGAGGAGACAAACATACGGCCTCACGCCGTTTCACTGAACCCCGGCTGGCAACGCCTGCAAGGCGGGGGTAAGTTGCCGCGCTGGATCTCACCCACGAACCGCGGTCCGATCGAGGCTTGAGCCATGATCACACTGACGGGCAATGACCTTTCGATGGACGAAGTCGCCGCCGTGGCACGGCAGGGCGAGAAGGTGGCGCCTCTGGACGCTCCGGTCCGTGAGCGGATGAATCGGAGCTGGGAGTGGATCGAGGCCGCCGTGGCCGCGGGAGACCGGACCATCTACGGGGTGAACACAGGGTTCGGACCCCTCGCATCGCAGCGCGTACGCCCCGAGGATGCTGGTCGTCTGTCCCGCAACCTCATCCTGAACTGCTGCGCCGGCGTCGGGCCGCCACTCGCCGAGGAGGTGGTGCGCGCCATGATGGTCATCCGGGCCAACACCCTCGCCCGCGGCAACTCGGGCGTGCGGCCGGACCTGGCCGACTCGTTCATTCGCATGCTGAACAAGGGGGTATGCCCGTACGTGCCGTCGAAGGGTTCCCTGGGTGCGAGCGGCGACCTGGCGCCGCTGGCGCACATCGGCCTGGTCATCACTCGGGACCCCGAGGGCGATGGTGAAGACACCGGCAAGGCCTGGTTCGAGGGCGAGTTGCTCAGCGGTGCCGAGGCCATGGAGCGGGCAGGGATTCCGAGGCTGGTGCCTCGCGCCAAGGAAGGGCTGTCCCTGACGAACGGCACCACGTTCATGCTGGCGGCTGCCGCCCTGTCGACCCGGAGCGCGCTCGATCTGCTCGACAACGCGGAAGCCGCGGCTGCTTTGAGCCTCGAGGCCCTGCGTGCGCGCTCGAACTTCCTGCACCCGGCACTCCACGAGGCGAGCGGGCAGAAAGGACAGCCCGACTCGGCCTGGAATCTCCGCCGCCTGCTCGACGGAAGCCGGCTACTGGACAGCGATCCGGAACGAGTACAGGACGCCTACAGCCTTCGCTGCATCCCGCAGGTGCATGGTCCGATCCGGGACGCGGTGCGCTTCGTAGCCGGACGAGTGGACAGCCTGCTCAACGGGACGAGTGACAACCCCCTCGTGTTCATGGACCTTCCCGATGACGCGGGGCCCGACGTCGTATCGGGCGGCAACTTCCACGGGCAGGGCCTGGCCCTGTGGCTCGATCTCCTGGGGATCGCCATGGCCGAGGTCGGCAGTATGAGTGAACGGCGCACCTTCCGGCTCCTCACGCCGGACCTGTCCGAGGGACTCCCATCGATGCTGGTCGCGAATCCCGGTCTCGACAGCGGCCTGATGGTGGTCCAGTACACCGCGGCGGCCCTGGTATCGGACAACAAGACGCTGGCGCATCCCGACAGCGTGGACTCGATCCCTTCGAGCGCGAACCAGGAAGACCACGTGAGCATGGGGGCGAACGCGGCCCGGCACACGCTCGAGATCCTGGAGAACCTGCGCCACATCGTGGCGATCGAGCTTCTGACCGCGGCTCAGGCGGTCGATTTGAGGGAAGCCGGTCCCGACGGGCTCGCCCCTCTCACCCGCACCGTGCACGACAAGATCCGAAGCCGCGTGAAATTCCTGGAGCACGACCGGGCCCTCACGCCGGACATCGAAGCCGTCGTGGACCTGGTCCGGTCCAACGCCGTTCTGGCCGACGTTCGAGAACACTGAATTCACTAGCAGGCCTCGGGAATCACGAAAGGCGGAGCCCGGTATGACGACCTGGAATGAAGACGATGTGGCGGCGTGCCTGAAAGTCATGGACCCCGAAGATGATCAGACCGGTGGTGGAACGGCGGCTGCCGTCGCCGGGGCCATGGCAGCCGGCCTGGCCGGCATGGTCGCTCGCCTGTCCGTCGGCAGGGAAGGGATGGAGCCCGACCCGTACTACCGCGAGATCGACGCCGAGGCCCAGGTGCTCGCGGGCTCGCTGTTGCGCGGAGGCAGAGAGGACTCCGAGGCGTTTGGAGCGGTCATGCGCGCGTTCACCTTTCCCAAGTGCACCGACGACGAGAAAGCGGCCCGATCCAGGGCGATCCAGGATGGTATGGTCGGTGCGGCCATGGTCCCCCTGGAGAACGCCGAGCGGTGTGCCAATGTGCTGGCACTGGTGGGCCGACTCGAGGGCCGGTCAAACCGCAACGCGGCTTCCGATCTCGAGGTCGCCGGAGCGCTGGCGAGAACGGCGCTGGAGGGCTGTCTGGCCAACGTCGCGATCAACGTCGAGAGCATCAAGGACGAGCAGACCGCAGACTCGCTGACGACCCGGGCGGGAGAGCTGCGCTCCGCACTCCAGATAGATGAGGCCGCCCATGGCTAAGGTCCTGATGTGCAAGGCCAACATCAGTGAAGGCCGCCGCAAGGAAGTGCTCGAGCGTGTGGCCGATGCGGTGCGGGCGGTGCCGGGCGTGACGCTGGCGGACTGGTCCGGCGACCCGGACCACAACCGTGCCGTGTACACCCTGCTCGGCCCGCCGGCGGCGGTTCTGGAGGGGGCGAAAGCCCTGGCTGGCACGGCCCTCGAACTCATCGACATGACGGCCCACGAGGGAGAGCATCCACGGATGGGTGCGGTGGACGTAGTCCCGTTCATCCCGCTTCGTGAGATCGAGACGGAGGAAGCGGTGGAGGTGGCGCGGACGTTCGGGTCGTGGCTCGGCGCGAGAGGCGTGCCCGTGTATTACTACGAGGACGCGGCGACGCGTCCGGAGCGCGAGAGCCTGCCGAAGATCCGCAAAGGCCAGTACGAGGCCCTTCCCGAGAAGTTCGAAGATCCGGAATGGGCACCCGACGAAGGGCCGGCGGAGTTCAATCCGAAAAGCGGCGCGACCGTGACCGGAGCCCGCTTCCCGCTGGTCGCGTTCAACGTGAATCTTCTCACCGAAGACCTCGAGATCGCGCAGACGATCGCCCGCGCGGTTCGGCACATCAACGGCGGTTACAGATTCGTCCGCGGAATGGGGTTCGCGCTAGAGGACAGGGGGATGGTCCAGGTGTCGATGAACCTGACCAATTACACGAAGACGCCGATCCACCGGGTCCTCGAGACGGTGCGCTCCGAGGCGGCCCGGTACGGCGTGGCGGTGGCGGGCACGGAGCTGATCGGGTCCGTCCCGCTGGGAGCGCTGGAGGAGGTCGTGCGCTTCTATCTCCAGACGCACGACTTCTCGACGGAGCAGGTCGTCGAGACGGCCCTCATCGACTGACGGGTGCACAGCGACATGTCCCCTGACGCCGGCCGGCCGCCCGAGCAGACGAAGGACCGAAGGCCCCCCGCGGACCTCGTGGTTCACGGGGCGTCGGAAGTCCTCACCTGTGTTGCCTCCCGGGGCTCCACCATGGACCGGATTCCGGGCGGCTCCGTGGCCGTGGGCGCCGGTCGGATCCTGGCGGTCGGCTCGCGACGAGAGGTTGCGGACGCGGTGAGCCTGGAAGGCGCCGAGGTCGTCGAGGCCGCGGGTGGAGTCGTGGCTCCCGGGTTCGTCGACGCCCACACGCACCTGGTGTTCGGAGGCTCGCGCGTCCGGGAGTACGCGGCCCGGCTCACGCGCTCCCGGGAGCAGGTAGAGGCGCTGGGGATCCCGACCGGGATCATGGCCACGGTCGAGATGACGCGGCTCGAAGACTCGGACGCGCTGTTCGCGAGCGCCGCCGGGCGCCTGGACGAGATGCTGGCTCACGGTACGACGACCGCTGAGAGCAAGAGCGGATACGGGCTCGACGTGCCCTCGGAGCTCAAGCTGCTCGAAGTGAACCGTCGGCTGAACGACTCGCACCGCGTCGACGTGGTGAGCACGTTCATGGGGGCGCACGACTTCCCGCCTGACGTGCCGCGCGCGGCCTATGTGGATCAAGTCATCGATGAGATGATCCCGCGGGTGGTGGAGGACGAACTCGCGGGCTTCTGTGACGTGTTCTGCGATGAAGGCTACTACACGGTCGAGCAGTCGCGTCGAATCCTGGAGGCGGGAAGGGAAGCCGGCCTCGCCCCGAAGATCCACGCCGACCAGTACTCCGACCTCGGCGGAGCGGATCTGGCAGCCGAATTGAGCGTCGTGTCCGCCGATCATCTCAATTTCACGGCCTCGGCCGGGCTGCGGCGCATGGCGAGTGCGGGGGTGGTCGCCGTCCTCATGCCGCTCATCGACTTCGCGGTCCAGCATCCGAGACCGATCCGGGCGCGCGAGTGGGCTGACGCCGGGCTGCAGATCGCCCTGGGGACCGACCTGTGTCCGGGCGGCTACTCGGTGAGCATGCCGCTCGCGATCCAGCTCGCCTGCCGGTGGAACGGACTGTCCCCGGAAGAGGCGCTGCTGGCGGCGACCCTGGGCAGCGCACGCGCCTGCGGGCTCTCCGACAGGGGCTCAGTGGCCGTCGGCGCCGCGGCGGACCTGCAGGTGTGGAACGTGGCGTCGGTGGAGGACATGGTGTACCGGATCGGACACAACCCCGTCCGTAAGGTGATCAAGAACGGAAAGGTGGTGGTTTGATGGCGGGAAGCACCGGGCCGAGAACGATTCGGGCCCCCAGGGGGCGTGAGATCAGCTGCAAGGGCTGGCAACAGGAGGCGGCCCTCCGGATGCTGATGAACAACCTGGATCCCGAGGTCGCCGAGCGTCCGGAAGACCTGGTGGTATACGGCGGCCGCGGCCAGGCGGCGCGCGATTGGGAGAGCTTCGACGTCATCGTTCGCACGCTCCGGGATCTGGCCGACGACGAGACGCTGCTCGTGCAGTCCGGCAAGCCGGTGGGCGTGTTCTACACCCACAAGGACGCACCGCGCGTGCTGATCGCCAACTCGAACCTGGTCCCGCACTGGGCCACGCAGGATCACTTCGACGAGCTGGCGGCCAAGGGCCTGATCATGTTCGGTCAGATGACGGCCGGAAGCTGGATCTACATTGGCACGCAGGGAATCCTCCAGGGCACGTACGAGACCCTGGGGGCGTTGGCCGAGCAGAAGGGGTGGGACGGCCTCAAGGGCAGGATCGTGCTCACGGGAGGGCTCGGAGGCATGGGCGGCGCCCAGCCGCTAGCGGTCACCATGAACGGGGGCGTTGCCCTGGTCGTCGAGGTGGATCCGAGCCGGGCGGCGAGGCGGCTCGAGACTCGCTACGTGGACCGCGTGGTCGAGAGCACGGACGAGGCGATCGCCATCTGCGAAGCGGCGCGCGATGCGGGGGAGGCCCTGTCGGTGGGCCTCGTCGGCAACTGCGCCGAGGTGCTTCCCGACCTGGCGGAGCGCGGATTCGAGCCAGACGTGGTGACCGACCAGACCTCGGCGCACGATGTGCTGATGTACGTGCCGATCGGCCTGAGCGTCGACGCGGCGGCAGCCCTCCGCGAGAGTGACCCCGGGGAGTACGAGCGCCGCTCGATGCCGTCGATGGCGCGGCACGTGGAGGCCATGCTGGAGTTCCAGCGACGAGGCTCCGAGGTCTTCGACTACGGGAACAATATCCGCCAGAGGGCATTCGACGCCGGAGTGGAGGATGCGTTCGCGTTCCCCGGCTTCGTACCGGCCTACATCCGTCCGCTGTTCTGCGAGGGGAAGGGGCCGTTCCGCTGGGTGGCGCTGTCGGGCGATCCAGAGGACATCTACCGCACGGACGAGGCGGTGATGGAGTTGTTTCCGGACGACCAGCACCTGCACCGGTGGCTCACCATGGCCCGGGAGCGTGTCGAGTTCCAGGGCCTCCCGTCCCGTATCTGCTGGCTGGGGTTCGGCGAGCGCGCGCAGGCCGGGCACCGGTTCAACCAGCTGGTAGCGCGGGGCGTGGTCAAGGCCCCGATCGTGATCGGACGAGACCACCTCGACTCGGGCTCGGTGGCGAGTCCAAACCGCGAGACCGAGGGGATGAGGGACGGCACCGACGCGGTGTCCGACTGGCCGATCCTGAACGCGCTGATCAACGCGGTGGGCGGGGCCACGTGGGTCAGCTTCCACCACGGAGGAGGGGTGGGGATCGGGTTCGCGCAGCACGCCGGCCAGGTGATCGTGGTGGACGGCACGGTAGCTGCCGAGCGACGGCTGGAGCGCGTCCTCACGACGGATCCTGGGATGGGAGTCATCCGCCACGCGGACGCCGGATACGAGCGGGCCATCGACGTGGCTCGCGAGCACTGCATCAAGATCCCGATGCTGGGGATCGGCTACGATTCCGAGGAGCCCTGCGCCGGAGACAGCCCCTAGGTCTCGTCTTCCTCCGCATCGTCCAGGTACCGCCGGAGGGCCTCCCGGTCCTCCGGACTCCCGAACAGGGTGGCGCCCGTCTGCAGGAGATCGGCGACCACCTCATCCAGCTGCCTGAGTGCGCGGCGCTCGGCCGAGGCGCTGAGGTCTCCGATGAAGGGCCACAGGCGGTCGCGGACATCCGTCGGAAGAACCTGCTCCAGGTACTCGAGAGCGAAGCTCTTCAGCTCCTGGTCGTTGAGGACGATGCCATGGTACGCGGCAGCCGGAACGTATGCTCCAGGCTCAGTTCGCCCCGCACCCCTACGCGCTGCTCCACGAATCCGTCATCCGCCTCGGCATCCAGCAAGCGCGCGAGCTCCCACACGGGCTTCTCCCGATTCAACTGAGCCCGGATCGCGGCCCACACTTCGGCCCTCCAGTCTCCCCTCGACTCCGACATGGCCTCGAGACGTCGCTGGTAGAGCGCCAGGGCGACCCGGTAGCGCACTTCGAATCGTCCGGCCCCGAGGGCATCGACCAACGCACGGTCGGCGTCGGGGTGGTCGATGCGGGCCAGCACCCTGGGGATCCGGCGGCGGATCACGAAGTCGGTGGATTCGTCGCCCAGGACTGAGCTCAAGTAGGGCACACCGGCGACCCCCACGTGTGCGAGGCC
>JBDGXI010000014.1:0-34898 GCA_039584685.1 Gemmatimonadota bacterium
AGCGCGGAGGAGCGGTGGGAGCACAAGCTCTTCCTCATCCCCGTGTGGTTCCTGGCGCTGGCCACCATTCTCCTGGCCGGCTCCAGGCTCGTTCGCCTCCGGAAGGCGGAAGCGCGCCTCGAAACAGGGCGGGTAAGCTGATGGCTCGCGCGCGGAATCCCGACCGGCGAAGGCGGTGGCTTCGCATCGCCGTCCAGGCGTTCATCGGTTTAGTCTTGCTGGCCGGTGTCAGTGCGGTGGGTTTCGTCAATTACGCGGCGCAGCCCAGCTTCTGCACCAATTGCCACAACATGCAGCCTTACTACGATTCCTGGACGACCTCCACGCACCATGACGTGCCCTGCAGACGTGCCCTGCATCAAGTGCCACTACGCCCCGGGGATCAAAGCGGAGGCGATGGGCAAAGTGCAGGCGGCGAACCAGGTCGTGAAGTACGTCACGGGCACGTACGGGACTAAGCCGTGGGCTGAGATCGAGGACGCGGCGTGCCTGCGTTCCGGATGCCACTCGACTCGCAAGCTGGAGGGCGAGCTGACGTTTCTCGGCGTGCGGTTCGATCATCGGCATCACCTCACGAGACTTCGGCGCGGCAAACAGCTGCGGTGCACGAGCTGCCACTCGCAGATCGTGCAGGGAGATCACGTCGCGGTCACGAAGAGCACCTGTTTCCTGTGCCATTTCCGGGGACGGCCCGAAGGCGAGCCCCTCGCCGGGTGCACGGGCTGCCACGCGGAGCCGCCACGCGTCGCCACTGCGACGGGTGTGATCGATCATCCGCAGTATGTTCGGGACATGGTCTCGTGCATCTCATGCCACGACCGCGTGACGGCGGGCGACGGGGCGGCCGAGCAGGACCGCTGCTTCGCCTGTCACAATGAGTCCGAGAGAATAGCACTGTTCGACGATCCTACTCTGGTGCACGAGGTTCATCTCTCAGAACACAACGTGGAGTGTCAGCTGTGCCACCGGCCGATCGCACACGAGATGGTGTCGCACGCGGAGAGGTCCGAGCTGGACTGCGTCAGCTGTCACCAGGGCACACACGAGGCGCAACGCAGCCTGTACATGGGCACGGGAGGCCACGGGACAGACGACGATCCGAGCACCATGTACGTGGCTCAGGTGTCGTGCGGGAGCTGCCACGGCCTTCCCCGTGAGATTTCAGGACACGAGCAGGTTCAGGCGGCCGGCGAGGCCACCTGCCTCGCATGCCACGGGACCCGATACTCGAACATCCTCCCGTCGTGGCAGGCGGAGATGGACGGTAAGCTCGATCAGGTGTCATCGATCGTGCGAGCGGCCTCCGCTGCGCCGCGGACCGGGTCCGCTGCTGAGCGCAGCACGACCGACAGCCTTCTCGCCCTCGCCGTCGAGAACGTTCAGCTCGTCTCGGTGGGACAGAGCGCGCACAACATTGGGTATGCGGACGCTCTTCTGCGCGCGGCCCTCGAGTACGTGGACCGGGCTTCCCGAAGCGGCGGTATCGATTACCGTCCTCCCGCCGTGAACCTAGGGACGGCGGTGGCGGAGAACGCGTGCCTGGGGTGCCACCTTGGCGTGGATCAGCAGCAGGGCGTGTGGCAGGGTGCGCGCTTCTCGCATCAGCCGCACCTGAAGGAGGCGAATCTGCCCTGCTCGGCCTGCCACACGGGCCCGGAGGAGCACGGCGGCGTGATTCTCGGCTCACCAGCGGCGTGCTCCGACTGTCACCACAGCGGAGCGATCGCCTGCGAACGGTGCCACGCCGGCGGCGCGCGCGCACCCGCCGGGACGGTCTCCACGTCCATCGGCGAGTTTCCTCACCCGGCGCACGTGGCCCTCGGCTTCCCATGCGCCACGTGCCACGGCGAGACGCCAGGCACCCCCAGCTCCGGTTTGTGCCTCAACTGTCACGACGCACACCATCAGCCGGAAGCCACGTGCCTGAGCTGCCATCGGGAAGGCGTCCTGCAGATCCACCCCATCGTGGCCCACCAGGGCTGCGCCGTCTGCCACGGTGAGGCGATCGAGGGCGTGAACGCCTGGTCGCGCAACGTGTGCACGGTGTGCCATGCCGATCGGGTGGATCACAACGCCCCGGTAGCGTGCGAGATGTGCCATGAGGTCCCGCCGCTGGGACAATAGGCCAGTCCGCGAAAGTGGCCGCCGGACCGGGGTGGGCCGACCAGCGCGCCGCACTTTGGCGCTGTCCTCTCGTAACTTGTTTCGATAAAGGTAGTTCAAGCCATCTGCGCCGCCGCGCGGGGCGGATGGCGCCAAGCCGACCCGGCGGCACGGTTGGTGCTGTGAAACCAACCCGAAGCCCCCTCGCTTCACCAAAACAGGAACGCGGCACGTTATGCTGAGCCATTGGAGCCAACCGGCCCGTATTCTAGTGGCCGGTCTCGGTATTGCCGTATTCGCCACCAGCCTGTCGGCGCAGGAAAACCGGTTCTGTCTCGCCTGCCATGGAGACACCGCCAACTTCGCCGGGCAGGCCGACTCCGCCCGTCTCGTAGTCACTCAGGAGGAGTTTGCCGGCTCGGTGCACGGCGGCTTCGGAATGTCCTGTGTCACGTGTCATCAGGGCTTCGAGTATCCACACCCCGATGAATACGAGCCGGTCCGATGCGGCGCCTGCCACGGGGCGGAGGACCGGGAATACATCGAGAGCGTGCACGGCTACGCGGCGGAGCGCGGTAACCCGCGTGCACCCACTTGCGCCGGTTGCCACGGGGCGCACGACATACGCCGAAGCACCGACCCGGAGTCGCACACTTACCACGCGCGGGTCGCCGAGACTTGCACCGAGTGTCACAGCACCGGAGGCCTGCTCACCGACGAGTACCTCAAGCTGCCGGCGCCGGCCCTCCAGTACGCCCGGTCGGTTCACGGGACTGCGAATGGGAACGGTGACCAGGAGGCGGCCACGTGCACGGACTGCCACGGCGTCCATGATCTCAGGGGTCACTTCGACCCCGAGTCGAAGATCAACCGGCGGAATGTGTCCGCTACGTGCGGGGCCTGCCACCCCGATGTCACGGAAGAGTACGACCGATCGATTCACGGAAGGGCCGTGGCGGCCGGGGTGAGCGACAGCCCCACGTGCACGGACTGCCACGGTGAGCACCTCATCCTGCACCCGGCCGACCCGGACGCGGGGACACACTCCGGTCGGCTGGCAGCGCAGCTGTGCGGGGATTGCCACGACGACCCGGTGATCATCGCGAAGTACGCCCTGCAGGAGGAGGTGGTCCTTTCGTACAGGGACAGCTACCACGGGTGGGCCACGAGGAGGGCGAGCCAGACCTCGGCCACCTGTGTGAGCTGCCACACGACCCACCTCGTTCTACCGGCGGCGGACCCGTTGTCTTCGGTCGCGCCCGGAAACGTGGTGGCCACGTGCCGGCAGTGCCACGAAGGAGCGGAGGAGGCGTTCGCCCGCTCGTACGATCACCGGGCAGCATCGGTAGCTACGAACAAGGGCCGCCGGATCGTTCGTACCATCTACATCATCCTGATCGCGGTCGTCATCGGCGGCATGGCCATCCACAACGCGATCATCTTCAACTACTACCTGGTCGAGAAGCGCCGGCGGGATTCGGCCGAGCGAGGCTTCCTGCGCTTCGACAAGATCCAGATCGCGCAGCACGCCACGCTTGCGACGTCCTTCATCCTGCTGGTCCTCACGGGGTTCGCGCTCCGGTACCCGGAGGCGGGCTGGGCGCGAGTGACGGGACTCGCCTATCTGGCCGAGCCCGTGCGGTCGACCCTGCACCGGGCTCTGGGAGTCGGGCTGATCCTGTTCGGGATCGTTCACGTCCTGTACATACTTTTCATGAGGCGCGGGAGGGACGAGTTCAAGGCGATGACGCCGAACACGACCGACGCGAAGGACTTCGTCGACAACATGCGCTTCTACACCTGGCGCTCGCCGAATCGGGCCCGATTCGGACGCTACGACTACACTCAAAAGGCGGAATACTGGGCGCTGGTGTGGGGTACGGTTCTCATGGCACTCACCGGCGTGGTCCTGTGGTTCCCGGCCTGGGCCACCGGACTGTTCCCGACCTGGATCGTGTCCATCTCCGAGACCATCCACTTCTACGAGGCCTGGCTGGCCACCCTCGCCATCATCGTGTGGCATTTCTTCTTCGTGCTGTTCCACCCCGAGGTCTATCCGATGAGCTGGATCTGGCTGACGGGCAAGATGCCCGAGCACGAAGCCCGAGCGGTGCACGGTCGCTGGTATGATGAGGAGCTCGCAGGTGGCGGGGACGTACGGAACCGTCTGACTGGACCCGGAGACAGTGTGCCAACCGAGCCCGGGGAAACGGACGCACCCACCGATCATGTGACATCTTGACCCGTTCGACGGAGGGCTCGCCCGTGAGCCCTCCGTCGTAACCCCCTTTCAAGACAAGTCTTACCCGACCTGAAGCCCGCGTCCGCTTCTTGCAGTGAAAGAAACGCATACGCGCCTGCCGGTCACCCGGCGCGGCGTGTCCGAGACGCGGCAACGGGCGACACTCACCATATCTTTCGGAGTTCCGATGGAAGTGCGGACCCTGAACATGTATCGATGCGCGATCGGGCTCGCCTTGTCGGTGGGGCTGGTCGCGCTCCTCCCCGACCGGGCGGCGGCTCAGGACATCGATTGCCTGATGTGCCACGAGAACCCGGCCTTCTGGGAGAGCCGGGAAGACGGTGACCGGTATGTGGTGATGGGCGAGACACTTGAGGAGTCGATCCATGGCCGTCTGGGCTGCGTGGACTGTCACGTGGGCCTGACGTTCCCACACCCGGATGACCGGGCCCCCGCCAACTGCTCCCGTTGCCATGGAACGCCCGGTCGCCAGCATTCCCAGTCGCTTCACGGCCAGGCAGCCGCGCGGCGCGACCCGCTCGCCCCGTCATGTGCGAGTTGCCACGGAACGCACGACGTACGCTCCTCCCGGGACGCCGGCTCGCCCACATCGGTGATGAACATCCCCTTCCTGTGCGGAGAGTGCCACCAGGAGGGAACGGAGGTGTCGGAGAGACTCGACATCCCTCAGGACCGGATTCTGGAGAACTACTCACTGTCCATCCACGGCGCGGGGCTGTTCCAGCAGGGCCTGACGGTCACGGCCGTGTGCACTTCGTGTCATACGTCGCACTACATCCTCCCGCACACGGACGAGCGATCCAGCATCCACGTCGAGAACGTGGCCGAGACGTGCATGCAGTGTCACGGCCGCATCGAGGAAGTTCACCTGCGGTTCATCGAGGGACGCCTGTGGGAGGAAGAACCGCACAAGATCCCGCCCTGCGTGGATTGCCACCAGCCACACAAGATCCGCCGCGTATTCTACGATGCCGGGGTCGCCACGCAGGACTGCCTGGAATGCCACGGAGATCCCGAGCTGGTCGTGGAGGAGGACGGGACGCAGCGTTCGCTGTTCGTCGACCAGTCGGTGAGGGAGGCATCGGCGCACGCCGAGACGGGCTGCTCCCAATGTCACGTGGACGTGACCCCGATCTTCGACGAGAGACCGTGCGAGGCGATCGAGCCGGCGGTGGACTGCGCCATCTGTCATCCCGTTCAGGTGGAGGAGTTCGGCGGTAGCGCCCACGGCACGCTGGCGGAGGCCGGAGATCCGGATGCACCGACTTGCATCGATTGCCACGATCGCCATGCGGTCTCAGAGCAGACTAACCCGGCGTCCATTACCTACCCGCGGAACGTGCCGGAGCTCTGTTCCCGGTGCCACATGGCCGGAGAGACGGCGGCTCGCAGGATTCAACGCTCCGGGCCTGACATCGTCCAGGGCTACGAGATGAGCATCCACGGCAAGGGTCTGCTGCAGAGTGGCCTCGTGGTCACGGCAACCTGCACGGATTGCCATGGTGCGCATACGGAACTGGCGGCCTCCGAGTCCGCCTCGACGATCAACCCCGACAACGTCGCCGGGATGTGCGGCGAATGCCACCATGGTATCGAGGAGCAGTTCCGAGAGAGTGTTCACTGGCCGGAGGACGGCGACTTCGGGAACGAAGGGGGCGAGCACACGTACCCGACGTGCGAAGACTGTCACACGTCCCACACGATCAGTCGCACGGACCGGGACGACTTCCGCCTGCTGATGATGAACCAGTGCGGGAGGTGCCACGAGGAGGCAACGGAGACGTTCTTCGACACCTATCACGGTAAGGTGTCGCGAGCCGGAGCCCCCGCCGCGGCCAAGTGCTACGACTGCCACGGCACACACAACATTCTCCCGACCACCGAGCCGGCGTCCACCCTGAGCCGCCGCAATATCGTGGACACGTGCGGGCAGTGCCACTCGGGCTCCAACCGGCGCTTCACGGGCTACCTCACGCACGCAACGCACCACGATCGGGAGCGCTACCCGTGGCTGTTCTGGACCTTCTGGTTCATGGCGAGCCTCCTGATCGGCACACTGACCTTCGCCACCATTCACACCGGCCTGTGGCTGTGGCGGCTGTGGCGTTCCCCGGAGGACTGGAAGCACGAGCCGGTCGCGGTGGAGGCGGGAGCGGAGCCTCCCAAGCAGTACCGGCGCTTCACCAAGTTTCAGAGGACGCTGCATGGCGTCATGATGACGAGCTTCATGCTGCTCGCCCTCACGGGCATGGCGCTCAAGTTCTCGTACATGAAGTGGGCCCAGGCGGTGGCCTGGATCCTCGGCGGCTACGAAGCCATGGGGGTATGGCACCGCGTGGCCGCGGTGGCCCTCTTCTCGGTGTTCTTCATCCACCTGTTCGATGCCCGCAAGCAGAGGATCCGCGCCGGGCAGACGTGGCTGGAGTTCATCACGTCGCGCGACTCGCTCGTGTTCAACAAGAACGACGTCAAGGACTTCAAGGCCTCGGTCAGCTGGTTCATGGGCTGGGGACCGCGCCCCATGTACGGACGCTACACGTACTGGGAGAAGTTCGATTACTTCGCCGTGTTCTGGGGAATGTTCGTGATCGGATCTACGGGCTTCCTGCTGTGGTTCCCGGAGCTGTTCACGATCATTCTGCCGGGCTGGCTGGTGAACGTGGCGACGATCATCCACAGCGACGAGGCGTTGCTGGCGGTGGCGTTCATCTTCACCATCCATTTCTTCAACACTCACTTCCGGCTGGACAAATTCCCGATGGATCCGGTGATCTTCACCGGTCGGGTCGATGTCGAGGAGCTGAAGCGGGACAAGCCGATGGAGTACGAGCGCATGGTGGCCTCGGGCGAGTTCGAGGAGCGTCTCGTCCCGCCGTACCCGCGCCGTGTGGAGCTCATCTTCCGGGTCGTCGGGTTCACGATGCTCGGGATCGGCATCTTCCTCGTCCTGCTCATCGTGTATTCGGCTCTGTTCGGATATCGCTAGAAGGTCGCAAATACGGTGGCGGGGTCGACCGTGAGGGCCGACCCCGCTGCCCGGAACCCATCGAACCGGGCGGGCTTGATCGAGTTGGCTCTTCCGGCCATGTTCATAGCGCCGTCCAAGGACTCCGTGACAGGTAACCTCAAGCGCGTCGGAGCAGGACCATGACTGTCCATCGCCGGCCGTTCTTTCTGTGTCTCGCGTGCGCCGTGGCATGGCTTCCGTCTGTGGCTCAGGCCCAGGGCGTGCGGGGCGACGTCAGGCTCAATTGGGGCTGGCTCCAGCTCCAGCCATTCGCGCTGGACTCGGTCCCCGAGGATGGTGTCTCCGGATCCGGCCTCCAGCGGCAACTGGCGAACGGGACCGTTGTAACGTGCGTCGACGGTGACTTTTGTCGTTGGTACGAGAACAACGGCCAGCGTCAGGACATCATGCCGTTCACTCAGGACCTGCGGTTCGCCGGGTGGACGGGCGTGCAGGGACTGTCCTTCCATGGGCAGATGCGAACCCGGCTCGGGAGCGACGACCTGTGGCCGCGCACGGACCAGAAGTTCGACCTCCTGAGCGGCTACGTGAGCTTCAATCGCACCGCCTACCAGGTGAAGGCCGGACGCATGTACCGGGCATCGGGCCTCGGATACTACAACTTCGACGGCGCTTCCATCATCTGGCGCGGGCTCGGCTGGCTGTGGATCGACGCGTATGGCGGGTGGAGCCTGGCCCGCGGCGTCAATGCCCCGCGGGACGGAGCCCTGTACACGGAGTCGGACCTTCTGGCGACCGACCGGCGGGGCCTCCTGTTCGGAGGAGAGCTCGGCTTCCGGGGCGGCAAGGTGTTCTCCGGATCGGCGACCTACCAGCGAGAGATCCGCACCGACCGTCTGGCCCTGTATACCGAGAGAGCAGCGGTGGATCTGCGGGCGCTCGTCGGTGGCTGGGCGTTCGACGGCGCCGCGAGCTACGATTTCGCGTTCGACGAGATCAATGACGCGAGGATCCGAGTCACGACGCCCCAGGTTCTGGGGATTCGATTTGCGGCACAGGCACGCCGCTACGCGCCTTTCTTCGACTACTGGACGATCTGGAGCGCGTTCTCGCCGGTCGGCTTCGGGGAAGGCAGGCTATCAGCCACCTGGACGTCGCGCAGCATTCCCCTCCTCGTGGAGGCGGGCGGCGCGTACCGCAAGTACGAGGAAACCGATGCCGGGCCTGCGACCACCACGGTCCGCCGGGACGGGTGGCGGGGATTCGGCCGGGTCTACTGGAGTCCAGACAAGTGGTACGTGGACGCGCGCTACCGGGCCGAAGACGGATTCGGTGGTTCCCGATACGGCGGTGACCTGATATTCGGACGTCACCTCGGTCCGAGCGGTGCCTCTTACGTGGCCCTGCGAGGCACGGCCACGGAGACCCTGTACGAGTTCCGGGAGGGTGAGCGCTACGTGACGGGCGGCGCCATCGACGGTGCATACGACATCGCAAAGGCCAACCTCACGCTCGACGCCAGCCTCGGTTTCTACCAGATCGAGGACAAGAACCGGCCCCTGGCCGATACCTGGACCGAAGGACGCGCAAGCGTCGGATTGCGCTGGCGCTTCAACACTGGAGGTACCCGATGAGGCGGCTCGCTTACCTGGGCGCTCTCGCCCTCACGGTCGGCGCCGGAGCGCTGTTCGCGGCCTCCCGTTCAGCCTTCGAATTCCCGCACGAGAAGCACGCCGCCCTGGGCGGATCCGGTTGCGAGACCTGTCACGCGGGCATCTACTCGGGCGATGCCTCACGGAACGTGTCCGCCGACCCGGCCCTGTGCGCGGGATGTCACAACGGCCAGATGGTCGTTGAGGTGGACTGGGAGGGATACACGCCACAGGAGAGCGGCCTGAAGTTCGAGCACGCCACGCACCCGAAACTGGGTTGTCAGACGTGCCACGGCGTAGAGGGCGGCGAAGGCGAGATGGCGGTGCAGGCGGCATCGGGCGATACGTGCCTCGCCTGCCACGGCAACGGCGCGGAGCGTCACTTCGAGGTCGGGGTGAATCCGTGCGAGACCTGCCATTACGAGCCGGCGCCCGGCCATACGCCCGATTTCAAGACACAGCACTCGACGGCCGCGGCGGCGGAACTCCCCGACTGCACGCAGTGCCACCAGGAGACGTTCTGCGTAGACTGTCACGACGGTCCGGTCAATCCGGGATTTCAGTACCACCCGGCCAATTTCGTGACCCGACATTCCGCCGAATCCTGGGCCGCACCCATGGAGTGCTCGGAATGTCATTCGCGTGAAGTGTTCTGCCGCGACTGCCACTCGAACCAGGGCGTCGCGCAGGACGGACGCCAGAACGGTGGATATCACGACGGCGTGGCCAACTGGCTGCAACAGCACGGGGCGGCCGCCCGCCAGGGCATGGACAGCTGCGTGTCCTGCCACCAACAGACCGAGTGCCTGGCCTGCCACTCCGCCAAGGCCGGCTGGCGCGTGAATCCGCACGGGCCGGATTTCGATCCGGATAGGGCGGCCGACCGGAGCACGCAGTCGTGCGCGATCTGCCACACGGGATACTGATTCAAACCGCCCTTCGAGGCCTCGGACAGGAGACCGCCCTGAGCGCCAATCGACTCCGGCTCAGATGCTTGCAGGTAGCTCTTCTGCTCACCGCGGGCTGGTCGGCGGGTGCGGGCCCGCTGACAGCCCAGGAATTTCCCCTCCCTGCACCCACTCAGAACGCCCTGGCGGGCGCCGACGTATTTGGAGAAAAGGGGTGCATCCGCTGTCACTCCAGCGGGGTTCGGGAATCTCTCGGTCCTGACCTCGGCTCGATCGAATCCGCACGGACCTTTTCAGACCTCGCGGCCGTTCTGTGGAATCACCTCCCGGACATGAGCCGGCAAATGGCGGAACTCGGTATCGAGAGACCCCGTCTGACGGACCGCGAGGCGGGCGACCTGTATGCCTATCTATACACGCTGCGATACTTCGATGCCGGCGGTGACGCCGCGCGGGGCAGACTGCTGTTCACCGAGTTGAGCTGCATCAGGTGCCACCAGGTAGAGGGCGTCGGAGGAGTCGTCGGCCCCGTGCTCGATCACGTCGGCGCCCGAGGTGTGCCGATCGAGGTCGCGGCAGCGATCTGGAACCACGGCCCCGCAATGATCGAAGCGGCGGAAGCCGAGGGGATCGCGCGCCCCAGGATGAGCGGCGCCCAGCTTGCCGATCTCATCGCTTTCCTCAAGTTGACCGGTGGCCGGACACCGGCCGAGGATCTGTACGTCCTTCCCGGTGATGCCGCTGCCGGAGCCCGGGTCATCCAGGAGAAGAACTGTAGCCAGTGTCATGGGAGTCCGGGTTCCGGAGGACGCATGGCGCCCGACCTCGCCGGGCTCACCCGTGGCGTCAGTCTGTTCGAGTTCGTGGCCTTGATGTGGAACAAGACCTCACAAATGGCGGCTGCACTGCGTGGCAGGAACCTCGAGTTCCCTCACCTCGAGGCCGAGGACTTCGCGAATATCGTCGCCTATCTGTATTCGGTGGATTACTTCTCGTCCGGAGGTCGAGCGAGCAGCGGCCGGACGTTGATCGACAGTAAGGGATGCGGGAAGTGCCACACGGCACTCGATCTCTCTTCGGTTCCGGGCATGGACCATCCGTCTGCCGTCACGGCCGCATTATGGAACCATCTCGCCGTCCTGGAGACCGGGCAGGAAGCCGATTCGGATTGGCCATCATTCACCGGTCACGAGATGAGTGATCTCATGGCATTCTTCCAAGCGAGCGCACCATGAACCGGCGCATCGGCGCGGTCAGCGTGATGCTGGTAGCGGTTCTGTCTTCTCCGAACGACACGGCTGCTCAGGATGGGTCGGACAGCTGTATCTCGTGTCATGAGATGCTTTCCGGTCCGCTGGGTGAGCCGGTACAGTCGTTCGCCGAAGACGCGCACGCGGAAGCTGGTTTCGGATGTTCGGCTTGTCATGGAGGCGATCCCACGATCCAGGGCCCCCTGGCCATGGACGAGTCGAAGGGCTACATCGGCAAGCCGTCGCCAGGCCAGGTTCCCGGGGTGTGCGGTCGCTGCCACTCCAATGCCACCTTCATGCGACAGTACAATCCGGCGCTCCGAGTGGATCAGGTCGCGGAGTACGTCACGTCAGTGCACGGTCAGCGATTGCTCGGCGCGGAAGACGAAGCCGTCGCCACGTGCGCGAGCTGCCACGGGGCACACGGGATTCGGCCCGCCTCCGACCCACGGTCCAAGGTTCACCCACTGAGGGTCGCGGAAGCGTGCGAAGCCTGTCACTCGGACCCGCTCCACATGGAGCCGTACGGCATCCCCACGGACCAGGGAGCGAAATACCGGCGCAGCATCCATTGGGAGACCATGAGCGAGGGAGGCGACACGTCCGCGCCCACGTGCAACGACTGCCACGGGAATCATGGCGCGGCGCCGCCCGGGATCTCGTGGGTGGGCAACGTGTGCGGGCAGTGCCACGTGGTCATGGCCGAGTACTTCGAGGAGAGCCACCACTCAGGGACTTTCACGACCCTCGGAGTTCCGGGCTGCGCATTCTGTCACCAGAACCACGAGGTTCGGTCGGCGAGCGACGACATGCTCGGCATGACGGAAGGGGCCGTGTGCCGTCAGTGTCACGGCGATGAGGACGCGGGAGGCCTGGCTGCCGCCGGGATGCGTGGCATGATCGACGCGCTACGCTCCGAGATCGACTCCGCCACGATTCTGTTGGAGGCGGCCGAAAACGTAGGCATGGAAGTGAGCGCACCGTTGGCTTCCCTCAACGACGCGCAGAGCGCGCTCGTCAAGGCGCGGGCCGCGGTGCACTCCTTCGACCCGGAAATCGTCGCGGCAGAGCTCGAGCCCGGGACGGAAGTCTCGGCGAACGCGATGGCCAGGGGCAACGAAGCGCTCAGGGACGCGCAGATCCGGCGCATCGGACTGGCGATTTCCGTGCTGCTCATCGCAGGTCTCATCGTGGGGCTGATCCTCAAGATCCGGCAGATCGAGCAACCCACACCGGTCGTGGATGCTCGACGACATGGACAAGCGAAGGAGTAGTTCGATGGCGCGTGAGCACCATGCGGAAAGCTCGAGCAGGAGGAGTTTCGTCAACTGGCTGCTCGGCACGAGTGCCGCGGGCTATGTGGTGGCTGTCATCTACCCGATCACTCGATACCTCATTCCGCCGCCGGCCGGCGAATCGTCGACGACGTCCGTCACCCTTCCGTTTCCGGCAGAGGAAATCGTGCCGAACAGCGCCCGTGCATTCCGGTTCGGCAACAAGCCGGGAATCCTGGTCCGTACGGAATCCGGAGAGCTGCGCGCCTTCTCAGCCACCTGCACGCACCTCGACTGTACGGTCCAGTTTCGCGGGGACATCTCGCGCATCTGGTGTGCATGTCACAACGGGCACTTCGACCTCACGGGGCGCAATGTTCAGGGACCGCCCCCCCGGCCTCTCGATGCGTACGACGTTAACGTGCGCGGAGAAGAAATCGTGGTCAGCAAGAGGGCCTGATGACGACCGATCAACGGTGGTACCGGCGACTGTGGGACTGGCTCGACGATCGCGTTGGTCTGGCGCCCGCCGCGGAGTTGGCGCGGAAGAAGGAAGTGCCGATACACAAGCACACGATCTGGTACTATCTGGGGGGAATGAGCCTCTTCCTGTTCCTGTGCCAACTGTTCAGCGGCGTGCTGCTCCTGTTCTACTATCGGCCGAGCGCCGGAGAGGCGTACGAATCGGTTCAATTCATCATGGCGGAGGTAGAATTCGGGTGGCTGGTCCGTTCGCTGCACGCGTGGGCCGCCAACCTCATGGTGTTCACCGTGTTCATCCACCTGTTCAGCGTCTTCCTCCTGAAGGCGTACCGGGCGCCGCGCGACCTCACCTGGATGAGCGGCATGCTCCTGTTCGTTCTGACGCTCGCGTTCGGGTTCACGGGCTACCTGCTGCCTTGGAACGAGCTTGCCTATTTCGCGACTAAGGTGGGCACCGAGATCGTGGGAGTGGTTCCAGTCGTGGGAGGGTTCGCCCGCAACCTGGCGCGCGGTGGAGAGGATGTGACAGGCGCTACGCTCACTCGCTTCTACGCCATCCACGTGGCCCTGCTGCCGGCTTTCATGATCCTTCTGGTTGGCCTGCACCTGATGCTCGTGCAGCGACACGGCATGAGCGTCCCACCGGACGTGGAGCGGGACGGGTCCACGCGAGGCTCGATGAAGTTCGTCCCGAGCTTTGCCCTGAGGGACATGGTGGGGTGGCTGGTGGCACTGGCCCTTCTCGCAGCCCTCGCCGCGTTCTTCCCGGCGCACCTCGGCGACAAGGCCGACCCGTTCGCAGCGGCACCGGCGGGAATCAAGCCGGAGTGGTACTTCATGTACATGTTCCACACTCTGAAACTGCTCCCGTCCCACATTCTGGGCCTCGAGGGAGAGATGCTCGGAGTGCTCGGTTTTGGACTCGCGGGCGTGTTCCTGCTGCTGCTGCCGCTGTTCGATCGCAAGCGGGGACCGGGAGAATCAAGCCGGCTGTTCACCGTGATCGCACTGGCGATGATCGTCTACATCATCGTCCTGACCGTGATGGGGTACACGGCGAATCCGATCCAATAGCGGACGGGTCCGGCGCCTGCACGGGCCCGATCGAGCCGAGACGTACTGTCCCACGAACTGCGGCCACGCGGTTCAATGTGTCCCACCGACACGGTGTTCCACTCTCCGCGCATAAGGCCATTTGCCGCGTTCGGTTAAGGAATCCGACCCTGGCATCGATGTTGCGCGGTACGAACCGAGCCCCTGAGGCGGGGATCTTCCTCCAGAAAACAACGAGCGCGCCATGCCCCAACAGGTTACGCGCCTCGGCATCGCCTTCGCCGTCCTGGCCGTCGTCTTCGTGGCGGTGCGGCAGAGGCTGGTGCCGGACACGTTCGGCGAAGCAGGCCACTACCGTGCGGCGGCCGTAGACTCAATCGCGGCTTACCCGCTCCAGTACGCCGGACACGAAGAGTGCACCCTCTGTCACCGACCGATCGCCGAGAGGCGGAGCGCCTCGAACCACTCCGGCGTCTCCTGCGAAGTGTGTCACGGACCGGCGGCGGAGCATGTGAGCGCTCCCGGCTCGGTGAAGCCACCGGCGCCGCGCGAGAGAGGGTTCTGCCCCCTGTGCCACGGCTACGACGCTTCCCGGCCGTCCGGATTTCCGCAGATCGACCCGGTGGCCCACAACCCGACCGTCCCGTGCATGACGTGCCACGACCCGCATGCGCCCGAGCCTCCCGTGGTCCCGGGTGCCTGCCGGGCGTGCCATGGCCAGATCGCGAGCCAGAAGGCGGTGTCTCACCATGCCACTCTGCCCTGTCTCGCGTGCCACGACGCGCCGGATGAGCACAAGTCAGCGCCGCGCGCGGTGCGACCTGGTAAGCCGTCCGCGCGTGACTTCTGTGGCACCTGTCACGCGGAAGATGCGGTAAGCCCATCCCACATCCCGAGGGTAGCCATGTCGACGCACGGAGAGGATTACCTGTGCTGGCAATGCCACTACCCGCATCATCCGGAGGCCGACTGATGAAGGACGCTGCCGCCGCTCCGGATCGGGATCAACCCGCGGTAAACGCGGGGGTGGATCGCAGGGACTTCCTGTGGGAGGCGCTCAAGGCCAGCCTCGGCGTGCCGATCGCGCTGGGCGTCGTCCGGGTTCCCGAACTCTGCGGGATGCAGGCGGAAGCCGGCGAAGACGCCGAGCGCATCTACGGAATGGGGATCGACATCCGTAAGTGCATCGGCTGCGGCCGCTGCGCGCAGGCCTGCAAGAACGAGAACGACGTACCCGACGAGCCGCACTTCGTCAACACGTGGGTCGAACGCTACGTGATCCGCAGTGACGGTGAGGTTTCGGTCGACAGCCCGAACGGAGGACTGGATGGCTTTCCACCTTACGAAGAGGAAGGCGGAACGCTGCGGACGTTCTTCGTACCCAAGCTGTGCAATCATTGTGAGGAAGCACCTTGCGTCCAGGTTTGCCCGGTCGGAGCCACGTTCATCACGGACGACGGCGCCGTTCTGGTTGACGAAGAGTACTGCATCGGATGCGGCTATTGCGTGCAGGCCTGCCCGTACGGGGCGCGCTGGTTCGATCCGGTGAAACACGTGGCCCGAAAATGCACGTTCTGCTACCACCGGCTCGCGCGGGGCAAGGTGCCGGCCTGCGTGGAGGTGTGCCCCACGTCCGCTCGCATGTTCGGCGAGGTGGGGCACCGGGCGAACCCTCTCGCGCGCTTCCTCCGCTTCAACGACATCCAGGTTCTCAAGCCGCACCTCAACACCAAGCCGAAGGTGTTCTACGCCAATCTGGATGGAGAGGTGAGGTAGACGATGCAGGGATACATCTACCCGAACGAATTCGAGCTCAGGTGGAGTCTCCTCATCGTCCTCTACCCGTATCTAACGGGCCTGGTGGCGGGAGCCTTCATCCTTGCCTCGTTGGCGCGCGTGTTCAACGTGAAGGAGGTGGAACCCACGTATCGGCTGGCCCTCCTCACGGCACTGGCATTTCTGATCGTCGCCCCTCTGCCGCTGCTGGCACACCTGGGTCACCCGGAGCGATCCTACGAGATCTTCCTCACACCGAACCGCAAGTCGGCCATGGCGATGTTCGGCTTCGTGTACGCCTGGTACCTGATGGTCGTGCTGCTGCTGGAGATATGGTTCGACTACCGGAAGGACTTCGTGCTGAGGGCACGGGAGGCGACCGGACCCCGTAAGTGGTTCTACTACGCGCTCACACTGGGCTCGACGGATCTGTCGGCCCGGGCCCTGGCGTTCGACGACAAGGCCGGACGGTGGATCACCATCATCGGCATCCCGTCGGCCTTCCTGCTACACGGATACGTGGGCTTCATCTTCGGATCGATCAAGGCGAATCCGTGGTGGAGCAGCGTGCTGATGCCGGTCGTGTTCCTGTTTTCCGCCATCGTGTCCGGAATCGCGCTCGTGTTGATCATCTACCTCGTGGCCACGCTGTTCCGGGGCAAGAAGGTGGACATGGCGTGCGCGGACAAGCTCGCTACCTTCCTGTTCTATGCCATCGTGGTGGACTTCTCGCTCGAGATGCTCGACTTCATCCATCGCCTGTACGAATCCGAGGAGTCGATAGAGATCCTGTCGCAGCTGATCGAGGGGCGGCTGTTCGTCAGCCTGATCGTGCTGCAACTGGTGCTGGGAACGCTCGTACCCCTCATCTCGCTGGGCGTGGTGTCTCCGGCACTCAGCGGGCGAGGCACCCGCAAAGTCCCCGCCGAGGTCAGGCGGCTCATCTACCTGGGCGCCGCCATCCTCGTCCAGGTAGGCATCTTCAGTATCCGCTGGAACGTCGTCATCGGGGGACAGCTGTTCTCGAAGAGCCTGCGGGGCCTGACCGTCTACAAGGCCGAGCTGCTAGGGCTGGAAGGGTTGCTCATGGCGGGGGCGTTCGTGATCCTGCCGTTCATCATCCTGTGGCTGCTGGTGAAGATCATGCCTCCCTGGCCAGAAAACGAACTTCCGGCGTCGCCCGAGGTGTGAGAACGGGGACGGCAGACCGACTGTCTCCCGCTCCCCGTTCGCCTACCGACGCAGCCAGGCCGTCTCTCCCGACTCGCTCGGCTGCGCGACTGTCGCCAGAAGCGTTTCGTGCAGGAACGCGGTCATCATCTCGTACAGGTTGACCGACAGCGTGGAGCCGCGGATGCCGTGGCGCTGGCCCGGGTACAGCCGCATGTCGAATTGCTTCCCTGCCTGCTCCAGCTCGTAGATCATGCGCAGCGTGTTCTGCGGATGCACGTTGTCGTCCGCCGTGCCATGGATGATCAGGAGGTCGCCTTCGAGCCCCTCGGCGTGCGAGAGTGGCGCGCCGATCGAGTATCCCTCGGGATTTTCCTCGGGCGTGCGCATGAACCGTTCGGTGTAGATCGTGTCGTACAGCTCCCACGAGGTCACCGGAGCCCCCGCGATCGCGGCTGCCACCTGCTCCCCGCCGAGGAGCGAAGTCATGAGCGCCATGTAGCCGCCGTAGCTCCAGCCCCAGATTCCGATTCGGGAGGCATCCACGTAGGGCAGGTCCCCCAGCTGTCGCATGGCGGCCAGCTGATCGGCCGTCTCGAGCTGACCGAGCCGCATGTAGACCTGCTTCTTGAACTCTCGGCCCCGTGCCCCCGTCCCGCGGTTATCCACGCTGGCCACCAGGATTCCTTCCTGAACCAGCATCTGATGCCACACGAAGCGGGTGCCGCCCCACGCGTCTCTCACGGTCTGGGAGCCCGGCCCCCCGTAGACGTACATGAGCAGAGGATAGCTCTGACTCGGATCGAAATCCCGGGGTTTGATGATCCACGCATTGAGAACGGCTCCGTCGCCCGCCCTGACCGTGATGAACTCCGGCTCCCGCAGATCCAGGGCTTCGAGGCGCGCGGCCAGCTCCGCGTTGTCTTCCAGCACACGGACCTCGCTACCGTCCGCTACCTGGCGAAGGCGCGTGACGGGCGGAGCGCCGATCGACGAGTACGTGTCCGTGAAGAGCCCGAAGTCGGGGCTGAACCGGGCGGAGTGCGTTCCGCGGCCACCGGCGATCAGCGTCATGTCCCCTTCGTCCAGGGGGGCCCAATATACCGAACGGGTGATCGGGCTCTCCGCTGCGGCAGTGAAGAAGATTCGCCCCGTATTCTCGTCCACGCCGTGAAACGCCGTTACATCCCAGGTCCCGCGCGACAACTGGCGTAACATCCGCCCCGATCGGTCGTACAGGTACACGTGCGAATACCCGTCGCGGTCGCTCGTCCATGTGAACCGCCGGCCGCCGTCGACCCAGTGCATGTCATCGTTCGCGTCCAGCCACGCTTCGTCCCGCTCGGTGAACAACAGCGACGTCGCCCCGGTCGTGGCATCACCCAGGAGCAGGTCCAACTGGCTCTGGTGCCTGTTGAGCCGTTGGATCACCACTTCGTCGGACGAGGCAGCCCATTCCATGCGCGCGATGTAGATGTCCTCATCATCCCCGATGTCGAACCAGGTCGTCTCACCCGACGCCAGGTCGATCGATCCGACCCTGACCGTGGAGTTGACCTCGCCAGCCTTGGGATACCGCACGCCGTTGAGCTCCGGATACAGAGGGAGATCATCCACGAGCCAGTACGTGCGCACCGGACTCTGGTCGAACCGCCAGTACGCGATTCGCGATCCGTCCGGACTCCAGCGGAACGCGTCCCGCAGATTGAGCTCCTCCTCGTACACCCAGTCCGTCGTACCGTTGATGATCGTCTCGCTGCCGTCGAACGTGAGGCGACGCTCGTTGCCCGTGGCGAGATCGGCCACGTACAGGTCGTTGTCCCGGACGAACGCTACCTGGCGGGCATCGGGAGAGAACTTGGCGAACATCTGCCACCCGTCCGCCGCGCTCACTTCGAGGAGGCGCCGGGTGGGGAAGTCGAACACGTAGTAGCGGCCCTTGGTGCGCGCCCTCCACACCTGCTGACTCTCCGAGAAGATCAGGATACGGCGGCCGTCGGTCGAGAACGCGTATCCCTCAATAGGAAGAGGCTCTTCGGAACCCGCCCTCATCAGCTCCGCGGCCGAAATCAGCTTTTCCCGTTCGCCAGTGGCGGCCTCGACCTGCCACAGCTCGGCCTGTCCGAGGGAGTCGCTGTCGATCGTGGACCAGTGCGTTCCGTCGGGCATCCAACGTACCGACACCGACTGTCCCCGAAAGTCATCCCCACCGAAGATCCGCTCCACGGTCAGGTCGTCCTGCCCCACGACCGTCGCGGGATTCCCCATCGCGAGGACCCCGACCGCCAGGACCCACATCGCCGCCCGAGCCGCGTTGCGCGCGTGCGTCATCGAATCACTCCACCGATTACAGGACCTGGAGCGCTTGCACGCGTGGCAGGCCGTACAGAATCTTCGTCCATCGTCCGAGGACCGCGTTGCCGTAGTACAGCCGTCCGGTGCTCGTTCCCACGAATCCGGACTGCCTGGCCGTCCGGTCCGTGGCCAGGGCGGTGAACGCTCCCTTCTCTCCCATCGCGCTCGTCTTGAACGCTTCCCACGTCTCTCCGGAATCGCGGCTGACCAGGAGGCGGGCCTTGGCATCGCCCCTCGAGCCCTCCCAGGTGGCCGGCGGTCCCGCCGCGACAGCCAGGACGAGGACCGAATCGCGGGCTCCCCGCTCGAACTCGGCGTCGAGACACGTGCAGTATGCCTGGCCCAGCTCGCCCGAATGGCCTGTCCACTTCCGGCCGCGGTCGCGGCTGATGTGGAAGCCCCCGCCCGTGGCTGCGTAGACCCGCGACGAGTCCAGCGGGTCTGCCATCAGGAAATGCACGTCGTCGAACAGGCCCTCGTTGCAGCCGGTCCACGTCTGTCCGCCGTCGTCGCTGCGGTAGGCACCGCCGATCTCGACGCCCGCGTACAGGCGCCGAGAGTCGTGCGGATCGGCAGCGACCGTGTCGGCGCGCCCGGCTCCCTCGCCCGCGTCCTTCCATCCTTCTCGCACGCCGAGCACCCGAAACTCAGTCATTTCCTCCCAGCCCACGCCTCCGTCCCTCGAGACATGCAGCGCCGCCGGCTGCGTGCCCGCGTACAGCAACTCCGGGTCGCGCGGCGAGACGGCCAGCGAGCGGATGATGTGGCCATCCAGCGGTCCGGTCATCTGCATCCAGGTGCGGCCCTGATCCTCGCTCCTCCATACCCCGTGTCCGCTGACAGCAGCGTAGAACAGACGGCCGGCGGGCACGATCGCACGAACGTCGTCTCCCTCGAAATGACTCTCCTCCACCTGGGCCGCCCGTTCGCCGTGGACCCAGCGAACGACGTACAGGCCACCCTTCGTCCCAACGAGTATTCGCATCGAATCGATTCCCTCATCTGGTCCGGCTTTTCATGTCCCTGATTGCGAGCCGTGAGCCCGGCCCGGAGAGCACAGCAAGGTCGCTTTCACGGGGCTTCCGGGCAAGTTTGGTGCGCTGCTGAACGACACCCTGTGGTGGATTCGATTGACAGGCATGCGGGCTCCACTACTTTGGCGCACCGCCACTCATATTTCAGAGGTCATTCAATGTCGCTGGTTCGCCTGCACGATGTCGCCAAGAGTTTCGGAGGCGTACACGCCGTGGACGGCGTGTCCTTCTCCATCGATCGTGGCGAGGTCGTTGGATTCCTGGGTCCAAACGGAGCCGGCAAGACCACCACCATGCGCCTGATCACGCAGGCGCTGGAACCGGACTCCGGCACGATCGAGATCGATGGCCAGGTCATCGACCGGGACTCGGGGGAAGTGCGGCGCCGGATCGGCTACCTGCCGGAGACCAATCCCCTGTACCAGGACATGCTGGTCGGGGAGTTCCTGACGTTCATGGCCCGTCTCCGCGCGATCGAGGATTCGCGCATCCCGGATCGGATCGAACCCGCGGTCGAGCAGACGGGCATCGGCGACGTCTACTACCGACCCATCGCCCACCTGTCGAAGGGGTACCGGCAGCGCGTGGGACTGGCGCAGGCGATCCTCGCAGAGCCGGACATTCTCATCCTGGACGAGCCCACCGAGGGTCTGGACCCCAACCAGCGTGTCGAGATCCGCAGGCTGATCAAGCGACTCAGGGAGGACCACACGGTCCTTCTCAGCACACACGTGATGCAGGAAGTCCAGGCGGTGTGCGACCGGCTGCTCATCATCCACCAGGGCAAAATCATCGCCGACGGTGGCGTGTCCTCGCTGCTCGCAGGAGGTGACGGCGGAACCCGTGTAACGGTGGAGATCGACGCCCAGCCGGGCGCGCTTCGCGAGGCACTCGAAGAGCTCCCATCCGTAGCGCGTGTTCAGGAACTGGCCCTCGACGCCGTCAGGCCCCGGTTCCTCGTGTTCGCTGCTGAGAATTCAGACCCGCGTCCCGACATCTTCGCGTTGGCCCGAGACCGCGAGTGGACCCTGTGGGAAATGAGGAGGGAGCAGGAGGACCTCGAGAAGTTCTTCCGCGACCTCACGGAGTCGGGCTCATGATCAGAAACGTCTCCGTCATCGCGGGCCGTGAGTTCCGGAGCTTCTTCGACCAGGCCACCGCGTACATCCTGGTCGTCGTGTTCCTGGCGACGAACTTCTTCTTCTATTTCCGGACCGTGTTCGTCACGGCCGAGGCCACGCTGCGTCCGATGTTCGAGCTCATGCCGTGGATGCTGTTGTTCTTCGTTCCGGCAGTCTCGATGCGGTCGCTGGCCGAGGAGAAGTCCCGTGGCACACTGGAGCTCGTGCTGGCTCAGCCAATTTCCAGCCTGGACTTCCTGCTCGGCAAGTTCTTTGGAATCATGGGTTTCATGGCCGTCGTGCTGGCGGGTACGATGGGCGCCGCAGTCGGCCTCCGCCTCGGAGGCGCTCCTTATTTCGGCGTCATGGTCGCCCAGTACGTGGGGGCACTCCTGCTCACGGGAGCCATGGTGGCGATCGGCCTGTGGGCCTCATCCCTGACACGCAATCAGATCACGGCCTTCATCGTGGCGCTGGCCTCCATCTTCGTGTTGATGGTGATCACGATGAGTGTCGTGCTCATCGGCCTGCCGCCGGTCCTCGCCGCGGCGGCCACCCGGCTCGGTCTGCTGGCCCACTTCGCGGCGATCACGCGCGGCGTCCTGGATCTGAGAGACGTGGTGTACTTCCTCTCGGTGACCGTGGCCTTTCTGGGCCTCGCCTACCTGATGATCCAACGTGATCGGCTCAGCCTGAAGGGCCGGTCCTGGAGGACACTGCGCCTGGGGATTCTCGGAATCCTGCTGATCTGCGTCGCCGTCAACCTGCTGGGCCGGCACATCCGGGGACGACTGGATCTCACGCCGGGCAAGGCTTACACGCTGTCGAGCACCACCCGTGACGTTCTCGGAAACCTGGAGGACCTGGTCACGGTCAAGTTCTTCGCCTCGAGGGAGCTTCCTCCACAGGTAGACCTGGTGAAGAGGGACGTGGAGGACCTGTTGCGTGACTATTCCGCAGCCGCGGGCGACAACCTGCAGCTGCTCCGTTTCAGTCCCTCTGCCGCGGACCCCGAGGCCCAGGCCGAAGCCGAGCGGATGGGGATTCCGGCCATCCAGTTCAACGTGCTGGGACAGGAGGAATTCCAGGTCAGACAGGGCTACCTGGGGATCTCGATCCAGTACGCCGACCAGACCGCGAACGTGCCCTTCATACGCCAGACAGACGATCTGGAGTACCGGCTGACCAGCGCCGTTCTGGCCCTCACGCACCCGGCCCGCAACACGGTCGGCTTCCTGACGGGCCACGGCGAGGCGAACATCGAAGGCGAAGCAGCCGGTCTGGCGGAGACGCTGGGCCAGAACTACCAGGTCGCGTCCGTGGACATCACGGGGGACGGCGCGGAGATCGCCGACTCAATCCGCGTTCTGGTCGTCCAGGGCCCGCAGACGCCTCTGTCAGAGGCGGAGGGCAACGAACTTCGGGCGTTCCTCGCTGGTGGCGGAAACATGCTCCTGATGATGCAGCAGGTGTCGATCGACGAGACAGCGCTGTTTCCGACCCCGCAGCCCCACCCCGTGCTGGACGGGCTCCTGGCCGACTATGGCGTGGCCATACCCGACGGAATGGTCATGGACCTTCGATCGAGCGGAAGAGTCACGCTGCCCTCGAGCTCGGGTATGAGCTACGTGGTGTCTTATCCACTTTGGCTCATCGCGGTCCCGGCCAACGCTCACGCCATGGTCGAAGGTCTGACCGGGGTGCTGCTTCCGTGGGCAAGTCCGCTCGACCTGTCCGCGTCAGACACGTCGACGGTCACACCGCTACTGGCCACGACGGAGTTCGGTCAGCACCTGACGGGGCACCACCCGATCAACCCCACGTTCGATTGGAATTCGATCGCCGCCGATACGCGCCGGTTCCCGATGGCTGCGGCGATCCTCCCGCGCGTTGAAGGGAACGCGGTCGAGAGCGCCGAACCGTTGGCCGGTGGCCGTCTGGTGCTGGTGGGCGACGCCGACTTCGCTTCCAACCGTTTCCTGGGAGGAGAAGCGGGGAATATCCTGTTTCTGACGAACGCCGTGGACTGGCTGGCCCAGGACGAGTCTCTGATCCACATCCGATCCAAGGTGCGACGATCGCCTCCCCTGCTGTATTCCTCCGAGACGATGAGGGACGCCGCCAAGTACGGAAACCTGATCGGCGTTCCCCTCCTGTTCGTGTTGATCGGCGCACTCCGCCTGGCGCATCGGAAGCGACTGCAGACCCTGAAGTACAGGCCCCCTGGAGCGTCCGCGGGGGCCGACGGCGAGGCGGAGGCATGAGCTCGCGTCACTTGAAGGCGATCTTCGCCGCACTCGCGGTGCTCGTACTCGCCTACGCGATCTTGCGGCTCCTGCCCGGCGACGGTCGGCGATCCGGCGCCGACGATATCGTAGCGGCCGTGGCGGATGGCTTCGACGTGATTCGCATGGTTGGGCCGGACGCAGCCGACTCGGTCCAGCTCGCAGAGAAGGATGGCGCCTGGACGGTGAACGGCTATCCAGCCGACACCGGCCTGGTCCGAGAACTGGTCGAGGGCCTCGACACGGCTCGGGTCGGGAGACTGGTGGCGCGAAGCGCGAGCACACACGCACGTCTCGGTATCGAGGAGGAGTCGGCCCGGCGCGTCGAGATCGGCCCGGCAGGCGATCCAGTCGTCACGTTCCTGCTCGGAGGCGGAGGGCCGGACGGTCGCTACGCCCGATTTCCTCCCTCGGATGAAGTGTTCGCCGTCCCGACCGCCTCGGTGCGCCTCTTGACGAACTCGGTGGAGGAATGGCGCGATCGGATCGTCGTGGCGGTGGATACATTGGCGATCCGCAGGATCGCAGTGCGCCGGAACGACCAGCCCGCTCCCGTCTTCCTGGCACGAGGAACGGGAGACTCGGGTGCATCCTGGACCCTCGACGGCTCGGCCGCCGACACCGCTGCCGTACAGGCGCTCCTGCGGGAAGCGGCGAACCTGACGGCCTCTGGATTCCCATCGGATTCCGTGGTATTCGCAGTCGATTTCAGCAGCCCGGACGCCGTCCTCGAGGTGTTCGACTCCGACTCATCGGATACACCGCCTGCCATGTCGCTTCTCTTCCTCGCCGCCCCCGACGGTCCCGACATCCTGGTGCGCCGCGCCGACACCGCGCTGACGTACCGGATCTCGAGCGGACAAGCGAGGCGGCTGCTGCCGCTCCGCGGGATGCTGCTGCCAAGCGTAACGCAGTAGGTGCACGGCACCTCCACGATCCTACAGTCAGCAGAATCTCCGCAGCGGAGATCGCCGCGTGGAGGTCGGACTTTCCGGGGGCGGTCCGTCTTGGACTTACAGCTCGACAGGTATGGTGCGAGGTATGAAATCGACGGGCTGGGCGATCCACACGGTCGCGGGCTGACCCAGGGAAGTGGCGGGCGTGTAGCGTGCATCCGCGATGACCCGGAGCGCGATCGAGTCGAGTGTGGCATCCCCCGAGGTCGTATGGACGAGCACTCCGTTCACCCGGCCGGTCTCCGTCACGCACACCCGGAGCACCGTTCGGCCGCCTTTCTGTGGGCGCTCTTCTTCCTGCAACTCAACGAGGCGCTCGCGTAACGCGTCGCTGTCCAGCAGACGCGGCTCGGTGTCTCGTGGCAGGTAGACGGGCTGCTCACCGCAGGGCCCTGGATCCGAAGCCCGCGGCAAGGCCTGTGCACGCGGCTCCTGCCCCGACGCCGTCGAGGCCACACCCAGGATCAGGATCAGGATGATGGCGATGACGATCGCCGCCACCCAGTGAATTCGGTTCTTCGGATCGAACACGCGGACCTCCTTACTGAGAGCGTGGCCCGGCCTTCCTCTGTCGGATGACCCGCTTCTCCGGAGCACGTCTCCGCACCCCTGGCTCAGCGCGGTGCGGAGTGCCGTCGTGCTCGCGACCCTGTGGCCCTCCTGGAGCGCGTCTCCGCAGCATGGCGAGGACTAGCGCGAAAGGAAGGCTACAGGTGTCGCGGATGCGGCGTCCTACGTGACGTTAGGAGCCGTCATCTTCGCGAAATCTATGATCGCGTCCAGCTCCTCGTCGCTCATCAGGTTCATCTCCTGCACGACCTGGCGCAAAGTCTTGTCCTCCTTGAGCGACTTCTTCGCCACCTCCGCTGCCTTGTCGTACCCGATGACGGGGGCGAGCGCCGTCGACAGTGAACCGGTCGTCTCTGCATTTCGCATGCAGCGATCAGCGTTCACCGTGATTCCTGCTACACACTTGTCCGCGAAGGTGTGGCTGCCGGTCGAGATGATCTCGATCGACTCGAGCAGGTTGTGAATCATTACCGGGATCATGACGTTGAGCTCGAAGTTCCCGCGCTCGCCCCCGATGGTGATCGCCGCATCGTTCCCGATCACCTGTGCCGCCACCATGGTCAGCATCTCCGACATGACCGGATTCACTTTGCCCGGCATGATCGATGAGCCGGGCTGCAGCTCGGGAAGATTCAGCTCGCCGAGGCCACAGCGGGGGCCGCTCGCAAGCCAGCGCAGGTCGTTCGCGATCTTCATCAGGCTGCAGGCGACGACCTTGAGCATCCCGCTCATCTCCACGGTCGCGTCGCGGGCCGCCTGCGCCTCGAAGTGGTTCTCGGCTTCGCGGAATTCGACGCCCGTGATTTCGCTGATTCGGGCCGCCATCCGACTCCCGAATTCCGGGTGGGTGTTGATCCCGGTGCCCACAGCCGTGCCGCCGATGGCCAGCTCTCGCAGGGAGTCGCGGGCTCGCTCCACCCGGCCGATTCCGTGCTTCACCTGGCTGGCGTACCCGCTGAACTCCTGCCCCAGGCGCATGGGGGTGGCATCCTGCAGGTGCGTGCGTCCCGCCTTGTAGACGCCGTCGAACTCCTCCGTCTTCGCGTCCAACGCCGCCTTCAGGTGAGTCAGTGCCGGCAGCAACTCGCCCTCCACGGCAAACAGGGCGGACACGTGCACGGCCGTCGGGATCACGTCGTTGCTCGACTGTCCCATGTTGACGTGGTCGTTGGGATGCACGGGATCCTTGGTTCCCACCTCGCCGCCGAGGATCAGGTTCGCGCGGTTCGAGATCACCTCGTTGGCGTTCATGTTGGTGGACGTCCCCGAGCCCGTCTGGAAGATGTCCAGCACGAAGTGGGCATCCAGGTCGCCGTCCATCAGCTCCTGTGCCGCCTGCTTGATCGCAGCGGCACGCACCGGATCCAGCAGGCCGAGCTCTTCGTTCACTTCGGCCGCGGCCCGCTTGATCGCGCCCATCGCGAACAGGAAGCGACGGTCGAATCGGAGTCGGCTGATCGGAAAGTTCTGGCGCGCCCGCTCCGTCTGCGCACCGTACAACATGTCCGCGGGGATGCGGACGGGACCCATCGAGTCCTTCTCTTCCCGGTACTCTGACATTATGCCACCCGCCTTTGGTCGATTCTCAGAACTCGAGGCGATCTCCCGGTCCGACCCCGTTCGCCTCGAACCAGCCCACGTTCATCTCGAGGGCGTACATCATGGGCCCCTGCGAGTAGTAGTTCTCGTCCGACTGGGGCTCCATCTTCAGGATGTTGATAATGACGCCATTGGCGTCGATGAATGCGATGTCCAGGGGGATCCTCGTATTACGCATCCAGAAGGACCTGACCTCCGCAGTTCCGTAAACGAAGAGCATCCCGTGATTCGTAGCAAGTGAATCGCGGTTCATCAGGCCCTGCGCCCGGAGGTCCTGGTTGTCAGCGATCTCGGCCGTCACCTCGACCCCACCGATCCGGATGGTCGCCGTGCGAACCGCCTGACCAGCGGCTATCGGCTGCGGCTGGCCGGCATCCTGGTCCGCCCCCGAACCACCCGCCTCACCACATCCCAGCACCAGGGGAATCGCGATGAGCGCTGTGTACAGGAACGCCCGAAGGCTGTTGCGCTGCACGGCGGAAAGGAGATGAGTGAGCGCGTCGATCATGATCCGTCGTCCGGGTGAGGTTCACGTGGAAGCCGTTGTCCGTGCCAAGATGCGTCGGCCGGCGCGTGACGCAAGCGGATTGAGAACGGGTCCTGTTCGCGCTACATTCTCAATGCGTTGAGACAACCGTGAAGAGCGCCCGCGCCGGGCTGTCTCGCGGTTCTGACTGACATCGAATGCAGCGTGCGAGCCGTCCATGTCCATCCCCTCGACCACAGTTTCCACGAGGCCGCCGCTCGGGTGCGCGGCCGTGATGATGCAGGTGCTTCGTGGAGAGCTCCGTGAGCGGGAACTTCCGTTCACACACCAGCGCGAGGCCATCGCCCAGATCCTGTTCGAATCCACGCGCCACCTGTCCGCGGACGACGTCGCGGCGGCCCTGCGGCAACGGGGCGAGCACGCGGGCAAGGCGACGGTCTACCGCACCCTGGCCCTGCTCGTCGAGCTCGGTCTGGCCACCGAACACGACTTCGACGAGGGGTTCAAGAGGTACGAAACCCAGGTCGGTGCGGCTCAACACGATCACCTGATCTGCACCGAGTGCGGCCGCGTATCCACTTTCAAGCATGCGGAGCTCGATCGGGTCCTCGCAGAGGTCGCGGCAGAATACGGGTTCGAGGCGATCACCCGGCAGGTCAAGGTATTCGGTACTTGCAGTGAGTCCGCCGCCTGTCGCGAGGCACAGCGGGCCTATCGAACCGTCGAATCCACATCCTGACAGAGAGCGAAATGACTTCGCGCGAGAGGCTCCTTCGTCTGTTCGTCGAGCGGTCCTTCCAGGAAGGCGACTTCGTGCTCGCCTCCGGCCGCGAGAGCCGTTTCTACGTCGATTGCCGGACCACCACGATGCACGCAGAAGGACAGGTCCTCCTTGGAGAGGTCGGTGCCGATGCCCTGGAAGCGGCCGGGCTGGAGCCGGACCTGATCGGAGGGCTCACCATGGGTGCCGATCCGATCGCCTACGCCATCGCGGGCGAGTCCTGGCGCCGGGGAAGGCCCGTGCACGCGTTCTCCGTCCGCAAGAGGCCCAAGCGCCACGGGACGGGGCGCCGGGTAGAGGGATGCTTCGAGCAAGGCGCCCGCGTCGTCGTCGTGGAGGACGTCATCACGACAGGCGGATCCGCGCTCCAGGCCTGCGAGGCCGTGCGACAGGAGGGCGGCACGGTGCTGGCGGTGCTCGCCGCCGTCGACCGGCAGGAAGGCGGGCGCGAATCGATCGAGGCCGAGGGCCTCACCGTATACACCATGTTCGGGGTGGACGAGTTCCAGGCCTACCTGTCGAGCTCGTCCGCGCCCGTGGGAATAGACGATTGATGCTAAGACACACGCTCCTGTTTCTGAGTGAGCGGAATGACCTGAAGAACGTGCTGTTCAAGCTGCCGTTTGCGCGGCAGATGTCGGGTCGTTTCGTGGCCGGTGACACGTCGGAGGAAGCGCTCGATGTGGCTCGCGAACTGAACGATCGGGGCTTCCGGGTCACCCTCGACCTGCTGGGCGAGAGCGTGTCGGATCGGTCCGAGGCCCAGGCCGCAGCTGCCGAGTACGCGGAGAGCCTGGCAGAGATCGACGCACATGCGGCAGAGACCACGATCTCGCTCAAGCTGACTCAGCTCGGACTCGACATCGACACGGACTTCTGCTACGAAAACCTCCTGGGAGTGGTGCAGCGTGCCGACGAGCTCGGGAATTTCGTCCGCATCGACATGGAGGACTCCGAGCACACGCAAACGACGCTCGACGTCTTCTACCGGGTGTTCGAGCAGTACCGGAACGTAGGGATCGTGATCCAGTCCTATCTTTACCGCAGCGAGGCCGACATCGCCCGGCTGGTCGAGCTCGGTGCGGCGGTCCGTCTGTGTAAGGGGGCGTACAACGAGCCCGCGTCGGTCGCTTTCCAGGACAAGAACGAGGTGGATGCCAACTTCGTTCACCTGGCGAAGATGCTGCTGGATGGGGGCGCGCCGACGGCGATCGCCTCGCACGACGAGAAGATGATCGATGCCACACTGGAACACGTTTCCCGGACGGGGATACCGGATGAGGCATTCGAGATCCAGATGCTGTACGGCGTTCGCCGCGACTACCAGAGGCAGCTGGTGGACAACGGCCTCAACATGAGGATCTACCTGCCCTACGGATCCCAATGGTACTCGTACTTCATGCGTCGCATGGCGGAGCGACCGGCGAACCTGTTGTTCGTCATGCGCGCCGCGTTCGGCGATTGACCGCAAGGAGGAAGATGACGTGGTGACGTTCACGGATGAAGCGAAGGCCCACGTGGTGGCCTTTCTGGCGGAGGAGTCGGAGCCCCTCGCCGTGCGGATAGAAGTCCTTGACTCGAGCCCGCTGGCCCCGAAGTACGACCTGTCGCTGATCGAGGAGTCCGAAAAGGAATCCGACGATCAGATCTACGGACAGGGCGACTTCGAGGTCGTGGTGCCGAGGTCCAGCGCAGACCTCCTGCAAGGCGCCCAGGTGGACTGGGTGGAGTCGATGCAGGGCAGCGGTTTCAAGGTGGAGAATCCCAATATCGTGCCCATCGGAGAGGGTGCAGCCGAAGGCCCGGTGGGCGACCGGGTGAAGCACGTGATCGAGATGCAGGTCAATCCGGCAATCGCCAGCCACGGAGGCAGCGTGACCCTCGTCGAGGTTCGTGACGATGTCGTCTATCTCGAGATGATGGGGGGATGTCAGGGCTGCGGAATGGCCGCCGTTACGCTCGCCCAGGGCATCCGGCGGATCATCATGGAAAGCGTGCCCGAAGTGAGGGACATCGTGGACGTGACCAATCACGATGCAGGGGACAATCCGTACTATTGATCGGGGCGCACGTCCTCCGGGGACGAGTCCGTGAAGCGGCGTGACTTCGTTTCGACCGCGACCGCCGGGGCGCTCGGTCTTGGCGTCCTCGGCTCGGGGGCGCTTCCCTCATCAATCCTGGGCCGGTTCGCCCCGCCAAAAGCCGAATTCGCCGGCTGGCTGTGGATCGGGCGCCGACCCGAAAAGTCACCGGCAGAGTGGCAGGCGCTCTTCCTGAGGCTCCGCGATGCGGGATTCCGCGGAATCCTGGTCGGAAGGGCGTTCGATGCGGCGCTCGCCGACGCGGCTCATTCAGCGGATCTCGAGTACCACCAGTGGATGTGGATCCTGAACCGGGCTGGCGATACGTGGGCCCGTGAGAACCACCCCGAGTGGTTCACCGTGAGCCGGACCGGGGACTCCACTCTCGCTGTTCCGCCGTACGTCGGATACTACCGGTGGGTCTGCCCCTCCCGGGCGCCCGTCCGGGCGTACTTGCGACGATTGATCGACGAGGCGGCAGCACGGCCGGGACTGGACGGCATCCACCTGGACTACATTCGGTACTGTGATGTGATCCTTCCACGCGGCCTGTGGGAGAAGTACGACCTCGTGCAGGACCGTGAGCTTCCGGAGTACGACTTCTGCTACTGCGAAGAGTGCCGGCAGCAGTTCGAAGATCTGACCGGGCGTGACCCGTACGGGCTCGACGATCCTCCGTCCGATCCCGACTGGGCCCGCTTCCGCTGGGACAGCATCACCCGAGTCGTGACCGAACTCTCGGAGGTCGCGCACGCACGGGGTAAGTCGATCAGCGCGGCCGTCTTCGCAACACCGACGCTCGCCCGGAAGCTGGTGCGACAGGCGTGGGACGAGTGGCCGGTGGATCGCCTGTTCCCGATGCTCTACCACCCGGCCTACGATCAGGACATCCCGTGGATCGGTCGAAGCGTCGAGGAGGGAATCGAGGCCCTCGGGGGGTCGGGCACGGAGTTGAACGCCGGCCTCTACTTACCGGCCCTGGCCCCGGATGAACTCGGCGAATCGATCCGACTGACGCGCTCCGCCGGCGCTGCCGGATTCTCGCTGTTCGACCTGAACCCTCTGACCGACGATCACCTGGCCGCCGTCGAAGCCGTTATGCGCGAGCCTTCCGGGAGGCCACTCCAACCGGTTGGCTGACATCGCCAGGACTCGCTCGCGGAGGGAGGAGGGGTCCCCGCATTACCGCAGCACCGCCGCGACACCCGAATTCACCGGCAACTTCTCGCTCGGCAGGACCAGTGCCCTTCCTCCGTACTGGATGGTCAGCTCCGCCAGCTCGTCCAGCAGGTCTACGGCGCCCCCATCCGGATCGGTACCGCCCTCCCGGATGACCTCGATGTCGCCCGTTGCACGGTCGATCCGGCCCCACACCGTGCGGCCCGCGTCAGCCAGCAGCAGACGGATCCGGCCCGCTACCGCGAGGCGACCGATGGCTGTCAGATCAGACTCGGTCTTCCCGCGGCCATACGAGCCTTCCCACAGGGCGAGGGCGGCTTCCAGCTTGCGTTCCACTGATTGCTGCGCGATCGGCCACGCGGACGCATGGATCCGACCCTCGTCCCAACCGCTGATGTTCCCGATGATTCCCTGATCGGCCAGGTTCTCCAGCTTGCTCACGCTGCGGTATATCGGGTGGTAGTAGTCCACCGCAGCCAGGATGATCGGTCCTATCTCGTCTGCCAGAAGCTCGCGTACGCCGGTGTCCACAGCGCGGAAGAACTTCTCGAGCTCCTGTTTCGTGTCGTCCTTCCCCGCCCCATGACCGTGGAAGATGGGTGCTGCTCCTCTTCCGCGTGGACTCCGCAGATTGAGGCGATCGGTGACAACCTCGGCGCCGATCGCCTCCTGCAGGCTGGCGGGAACGGAAGCCAGGTTGACCGGGCCCAGCTCGGTGACGGTGCCTTCCCAGATGCGTACCTCCTTCTGGGATACGGCAAGGACCCAGAAGCGTTCCGGGGCCTGCAGGAACTCGATCAGGGGTTTCGTATGGAAGGTCGGCCCGACCACGACCATGTCACGAAGGCGCACTGGCAGTCGATACAGGCGCCCGAAATCTTGGGAAGCGAACAGCGCCAGCCCGTCCGCCTGGTGGTTCCAGAATTCCCGGTCGCCGACCAGAGCCTCGAGGGGCTCCAGGACGTCATCGGCACGCGCTCCGTCCGCGGCCAACAGCCCCTTGGCCTCTTCGATGGCCGCTCGGAGGCGCAAAGGCTGTGCGGCGACCTCGGCACCCCTCCGATGGGTCCCCATGTAGATCGAAACGGCGGGTGCCATATCGACCCTGAACAGTTCTTTGAGTTGGTCCCTGCCGAAGTAATCCACGAGTATCCTCGCCCTCCTTCCAGGGAAAGCGGGAGCTCCGGCGACCTCGCTGGGCCGGCCGGATGCACCCGGGCCGGCGGTTCAGTCCTCTTCCCGGACCAGCCCGCCGAGCAGCATTCCGACGATGGATATCACGATCGCGCCCAGCACGGCGGATCCGAAGCCGGCCAGCTCGAATCCGGGCGTCAGCGCAGCCGTCAGGTACAGCATCGCTCCGTTCACGAGCAGATAGAAGAGCCCCAGCGTGATGACCGTCAACGGCAGCGTCAGGAGGACCGCGATGGGCTTGAGCGTCGCGTTGATCAGGCCGATCACGATGGCCGCGATGAGAATCGCCTGCGTATCGGAGGCCTCGATGCCGGGAACGAGCTTCACGGCCACATACAGGGCGGCCGCGTTCACCAGCCACCTGAGGATGAGCTTCACGTCGCACCCCTCCACCCGATGTGAGTGGCCCCGCAACGCCGGCGCCGCTGAAGCGACGCCGACGCGGCGCGGCCGAGGATCAGAACGCCGGCAGCAGGCTGAACTGGAAGTACCAGCCCTTGTCCGGACGCGTAATCGGGTTCACGAAGTCCAGCTCCAGGATCATGAAGCCGAGCAGATTGAGTCGTCCGGCGATTCCGATGCTGGACACGACTTCGCTGCAGTTCTGCAAGATGAACTGGCCGCTGCCCGCGTCGCAGTCCAGACGTGGCGTCACTCCGTCACGCCACGCGACGCCGACGTCGAAGAACGGGGCGATATCCACGGGCGGAGCACCCGCCGACGGAACCACACCGAAGAACCCGAGCAGGGGAATCCGGTACTCGAAATTGGCCGTGATGAACCGGGTTCCGAACAGGTTGTTGAACACGTCGCACGAGGATACGACCGACGCGGCGCACTCCTGCGCGCTGAAGGATCCGTCGTTGAATCCACGCATGATCGAGGGATATCCGATATACAGGTCGTTCAGCACCCGCAGGTTCTCGTATCCCTCGACCGGATCGTCTCTGATGTCGCCCCACGTCGCTTCCGCATCGGAACCGTACCGCCCGAAGTGAAGGAAACGGAACGCGAACGTGGTCGGCCGCACCCACATCATGTACTTCCGAAAGTCCACCGTCGCCGTCATGTAGTTCAGGTCGCCGACACGCGGAGCAGCCTCCAGGCGGTAGCGCTGCCCGAGCATCGGCCCGGTGCCGCCGAAGATCGTGTTGTCGTAAACGAGGGCCGCGGAAGCGGTCCCCATGTTCAGCGAACCCGGAGACGCGAGCTCCTCGGTGTTCCTGTCGAGCTCGGTCCCGGAGAAAGACACGATGCTCGTCCGGACCTCGTTGTAGAAGTCGATGCCCTGGAATCCACCCGAGAGCTCGATCCGGTTGGCCCGGCTGATCGGGTAGCTCACGCCCAGGTTGGCCACGCGGTTTACCTGCCACTCGCGGACCTCGGTCTCTATGAACACGCCCTGCACTGGGTCCTGCTGAAGTCCGAAGCGCCGGATCACGTATGGTACCTGGCCGACTTCGGCGCCCCAGTTCCAGCGCGTGCGACGATTCTCGTAGGCGACGATCAATGCGGAGCTGCGAAGCAGGTTTCCGTTGGCCGTGTTGATGTTGAATACGGTGCTCAGGTTCCGGTTGCCGAGCATGTCGCTGAAAAAGAGGGAAATGCCCCCGGCCAGGAACGCTCCGTAACGATCTGCGCCGGCCGCTAGCTGTGGCTGGCTGACGTAGTCGAGCGTGATCCCCGGCCTGTAGGTCGTTCCCGCAAAGGTCAGCGTGTCCGCCAGGCCCAGCTCCGGCTCGTCGAGGAGCACGCTCACCAGCCCGGGTGACCGATCCTGCGGCGGAAGAACGGCGGGACTGACGCCCGCGATCGCCTCCTCGATCGGCTGAGGAAATGGCGGGGCTGAGCCCCGTGATCCCGCTGACTCCCGTCACCAGATCGGTCACCTGGTACAGATTCCCACCCTGGAACTCGTACCTGTAGACGTTGCTGATGCCGCTCACATCAGTCACGAAGTACAGGCTCTGACCATCCGGCGCCCACTGCGGATCGATGTGCTTTCCGACACCGAACACCGGCATCGCCTGGATCTCGCCCGTGGACGGGTCGATCAGTCCGAGCCGGTAGTTGCCGTAGCTGAGCGTGGAAAGGTCCGTCGAGAAACGGTCTGTGACGAACGCGATCGCCGCCCCGTCGGGCGACCACGAGGGCTGCAGGTCGGAATAGAAGTCGGAGGTAAGCCGCCGAAGCTGCTCGGTCTCCAGGTCGAGAACGAACAGGTCCGTGTAGCCGTTCACGATCGCGGCGAAAGCCAGGCTCCGGCCGTCCGGAGAGAACGTGGGCGTGTAGACCTCACCCAGCTCCTCGAACCGGACCTCCTGCACCTTCTTCCCCGTCTCCGCCTCCATGATCG
>JBDGXI010000087.1:0-9188 GCA_039584685.1 Gemmatimonadota bacterium
GGCCCAGTGGAACGAGATGATGGACGACAAGGATCAGCGGATCGCCCGTCCGCGGCAGATCTACATCGGTTACGACAAGAGGGACTACGTCGGCCTGACCGATCGCTGATCATCACTGCGAATGCAACCTCAAACCGGGGCGGGCCGCTTTCGGCGACCCGCCCCGTCGTGTACCTGGCGGTCCTGGTGGCCCACTGGAGTCGGCGGCCGCTGGTGGTTTACCGGTCTGTGGAACTGGATCGATGCCAGCGACCCTATCATATCCCTGCGGATCAACGAGCAGGTGTTCATCCAGCGCTACAACGTCGTGGCGCTTGACGCCTCCTGTCTTCCGATGCGGAACATCCGGTTTACCGGGGAGGTCGGGTTCGACACCGAGATCGACAACTTCCGACTCGTGCTCGGCGTCGTGTCGGCGTTCTGAGGAACGGACAAGCCGTCAGCCTTCGGCCAGCCCCCGTTCGGAGACCGCCCGCACCATGTCTGATGAGCTGACGAGGCCGACGAGCTCGCCTCCATCGTCCACCACGAGGATCCGGTGTACCGCGGCGAGGAGCATGATCCGCGCCGCTTCCTGGACCGCGGCCCCCGGGGGGAGCGAGACGACCGAGCCCGTCATCACGCTGCCGACCGTGGCCTCGGCCATGCGATTCCATTCCGGGCTGTCGCTCTCGAACCTCTCGAGAACGTCTGCGCCCGAATCGTCCCACATCTCGGTGAAGTAGAGTCCCGGCTCACTCTCGTCGGAGCCATCAATGAGGGGCAGGGTTTCGATTTCTCCCCACTCCGCCTGGCCTTCTCGTTGCCGCGGAGATCCAGGGTTGGTGGTCTCGAACTCGACGAGATCGGTGGTGGATATGACGCCCACCAGCTCGCGACCCGAGACCACCGGGGCGCCGCTGATGCCCTGCGCGGCGAACACGCGTGCCAGCTCCTGCAAGGTGAGATCCGGACTCACCGTGACGAGCTCTTTCGTCATGATGTCGCTGATCGGTACCATCTGCGCGTCCCCCTCGGTTCACGTCCCCGCACAGGTCCGGGCGGACCCCAGCAACTCTACTTCTGCACCAACAAATATACCCCGGCGCGGGCGGCCGCGCAGAGGGCTACAGCTGGCCGAGGCCTCCTGAGACGGGGAGCTCGGAGCCCGTGATGTAAGAGGAGTCGTCAGACGCCAGGAACACGGCCGCGCGGGCGATCTCGTCTGGCGTTCCAAGCCTCCCCAGCGGGACCTGGGCCTCGAGGCCTCGTTTGAGCTCCTCGACCTGGCCCGCCGTCATGTGCAGGCGGTCGAAGATGGGGGTGTCGATGATTCCCGGGCTCAGGGCGTTCACCCGAATGCCGCGTGGCTGGAGTTCCGCCGCCAGACTGCGCGCGAGCGAGCGGACGGCGGCCTTCGTCGCGGCGTACACGGCAAGCCCGGGAACCCCCGATTCGTTGATCGTCGAGGTCACCAGGATGACGGAAGCTCCATCGCGCAGGAGGGGCAAGGCCCGCTGAACGGTGAAGAAGGTCCCGCGGAAATTGACGTCGCTCATGCGGTCGAAGAAATCGGGCGTGGTTGCCTCGAGCGCGGCCGAGCGATACACACCGGCGTTGACTACGAGCACATCCAGACCGCCGAAGTCCGACTCGATCTCGGCGTAGAACCGGTCCAGGTCCTCGAGGTTGGAGATGTCGCCCCGGGTCGCGACGGTGCCCGGGCCCAGGTCGGCTGCGGCGGCCTGGAGAGTTCCGAGGTCACGGCCGAGGATGGCGAGCTTCGCCCCCTCGTCCCTGAACGCCCGCGCTATCGCGAGGCCGATTCCGCTGTTTCCACCGGTTATGGCGGCGTGGGTGTTCGCCAGGCGCATATGCCGTGTACCAGTCCTCAGCAGTTGTCAGTGACGTCGAACGAAGGCATACCCCCACATCCTTCCTGACCGTCTTCCTGACCGCAAGGTTCGGGTGAACGGGACACACGAGAGACACGTGGCCGTGAGTATTGCGGCGCGGATACCGCTGATTATGTTGCGATGTCCCCCGTGAAGACGGCCCCCTGGGACTCACGGTCGTGCGATTCACGTATTCCTATCGAGCACGCGAAAACCGGACCGCGATGACAACAGTATCGGTCGTTCTACCCGCTTACAACGAAGCCTCGTGCATCGGGACGCTACTCGATCGCGTCCGTGACTTGCTCGAGCCGGCAGACGAGCCTACGGCCCGGTGAGCCTGGCCCTGGTGGTTCGGCGCGTACAGGAGCTGCTCCCGCTCGCCACGCTGACCCCCGGGGAGCACGAGACTGCCACGATCTGCACCCCTCTCACCGGCGAACTGTTGACCGATCTTCCGCTGGCCGGCCCGGCCGACCTGGACCACGCGGTCCAGACCGCACGTGCCGCGCAGAGCGAATGGGCGACGGTCCCGGTTTCGGATCGCTCGGCTATCCTGCGGCGCTTCCGGGCCCGGCTCCTGGACCGTCCCGATGACCTCCTCGACGTCCTGCAGGTCGAAACCGGCAAGACTCGCCGGCATGCTTTCGAGGAGCTGGCCGATGTCGCGTTCGTGGCCGCCTACTACGCACGTGTTGCGGGCCGGTTGCTGAGGCCGCGGAAACGAAGGGGTGCCATCCCGGGTCTCACCCGGACTTTCGAGGTGAGGCACCCGCGCGGAGTCGTCGGAGTGATCGCCCCATGGAACTACCCGCTGGTCCTGGCGGTGTCCGACTCCCTACCTGCCATCCTGGCCGGGAACGCGGTCATCGTGAAGCCGGACCTCCAGACGACACATACGGCGCTGGCCGCCCTCGAGATCCTGCTCGAGGTCGGGTTGCCGGCCGGCGTATTCCAGGTCGTCCCTGGCGATGGTCCCGAAGTGGGGGCCGGGCTCGTGGATCGAGTCGATTACGTGTCGTTCACCGGCTCGACGGCCACCGGCCGAATCGTTGCCGAGCGGGCGGGCGCGCGGTTGATCGGCTGCTCCCTGGAGCTCGGCGGCAAGAACCCCATGATCGTGCGTGACGACGCGGATCTCCCCAGAGCCGTGGCCGGTGCCACGCGGGGGAGCTTCGCGAACGCCGGCCAGCTGTGTATCGCGTCGGAGCGCCTGTACGTGCACCGAGCGGTCTTCGATCTGTTCCTCGCGTCCCTCGTCGAGAAGACGCGCGGTCTGCGGCTCGGAGCGGGGCTCGACTACGAAGCGGACATGGGATCTCTCACATACCAGCACCAGCTGCGCAAGGTAGAGGAGCACGTCCGCGACGCGGTCGAGAAGGGTGCCGTGGTCCACGCGGGGGGCCGGAGGCGGCCCGACATCGGTCCGCTGTTCTACGAACCCACCGTGCTCACGGCGGTGACGCCGGAGATGCGGGTCTACTCAGAGGAGACGTTCGGTCCGGTGGTCTCAGTGTATCCGTTTTCGTCCGACGACGAGGCCATCGCGTTCGCCAACGACTCGGGCTACGGCCTGAACGCCAGCGTCTGGTCGGGCGACACGAAGACCGCGCTCCGGTTGGCCCGCCGGCTCAACGTTGGTACCGTGAATATCAACGAGTCCTACTCAGCCGCCTGGGGATCGGTGGATGCGCCAATGGGCGGGCGGAAGGACTCGGGGACCGGGAGACGCCACGGCGCCGAGGGCCTCCTCAAGTTCACCGAGTCGCAGACGGTAGCGGTTCAGAGGGGCCTGCCGCTGGACCTGTCCGCTCCCTGGCTCGAGAAGCGATCGGCCCGCGACGCCGCTCGAATGGTCTTGAAGCGCTTCCGGCCAGGCGGCAGCGCACCCTGATGTTCCAGAAGCCGTTCTAGAACAGGAAATCTCGAGAGGAGCAGCCGATCACCACTCACTTCGTCACCGGCTACCCCGGCTTCCTCGGAGCCCGGCTGCTGCCTCGCGTCCTGGAACGAGATCCGACGGCCCGTGCCGTGTGTCTGGTGCAGGAGAAGTTCATGGGCGCCGCGCGCGACCGGCTGGACCATCTCCGGCTCGCGGACCCCGCACTGGCGGACCGGGTGCAACTCATCGGGGGAGACATCACTCGGTCCGATCTGGGGCTCGACGCGGACGGCGCGGGCCGCGCCGGCGAGGCCACCGAGATCTGGCATCTGGCGGCCGTCTACGACCTGTCAACGAGCCGCGAGACCGGCCTCCAGGTAAACGTGGCGGGCACCCGCCACGTACTCGAGCTGGCGGCCCGCTGCCCGGATCTCACTCGCCTGCACTACGTCAGCACGTGCTACGTCAGCGGTCGCTACGCCGGCGTGTTCGCCGAAGAGGACCTCGAGAAAGGCCAGACGTTCAACAACTTCTACGAAGAGACGAAGTTTCTGGCCGAGGTGGAGGTGCGGCAGGCCGCGCGCGGCGGGCTTCCGACGACCGTGTACCGGCCCGCCATCGTCGTTGGTGACAGCCGGACGGGCGAGACGCAGAAGTACGATGGGCCTTACGTCATCATCCGGTGGGTCCTGCGCCAGCCCTGGATCGCCCTCGTCCCGGTAGTGGGAGACCCGGACGCCACCAGGGTCAACCTGGTGCCGAGCGACTTCGTCCTCGACGCGATCGTGCACCTGTCGGCGCTACCACACGCCCGCGGCCGGACGTATCAGCTGGCGGATCCCGATCCTCTCACGGTGTCCGAGTTGCTGCGCGTGATCGAGCGGGCAACGGGGAAGAAGGTGCGGACGATTCCGCTCCCGAGACGGACGGTGAAGTGGACGATCGATCGGGTACCTGGCGTGTATCGGGTGACAGGGATTCCGTCGGCCTCGGTGGATTACTTCGCTCATCCCACCCACTACGCGACGCACCAGGCAAGCACGGACCTGGCGGGGAGCGGTATCACGGTGCCGGCGTTTGAGTCGTACGCCGAGCAGCTCGTTCGCTACATGCGCGCGCACCCGGAGGGGGACGCCCGCGGCATGGTCTGAGCACGGGGCCTGCCTTCCCTCTGGCCTACTCCGGGGGAACCTCGTCCTCAGGCACCTCCGCCGGCCGCCTTTGCAGCCGCGCCAGCCCGATCCCACCCAGTATCATGACCGTGCCCGCTACCTGGACCCCCGTCGGGACCTCGCCCAGCGTCAGCCAGGCCACGAGCAGGGCCACCACGGGGACCGTGTTGGAGTAGACGGCCGTCCGGCTGCTTCCCAGGTGACGGATCCCGTAGTACCACAGGATGTAGGCGAGCGCGATGGACAGGGCGCCGCTGAACACGAGCCCACCCCACGCACCGAGGCTGATCGATCCCCAGTCCTGCGCCGCGAGCGCCGGGGTGGAAACCGCGACCAGTCCGATCGTCCCGGTCCACATGGTGAACGCCGTCACCGGCAGAGTGCCGTACTTCTGCACGAAGGGACTGGAGAGCACTGTGTACACGGACCAGGCGAGCGCCGCCGCCAACATGATGAGGTCGCCGCGGATCGTGTCGGATCCGAAACTGAGTCCCCGGCTGCTTCCCCACAGGATGAGCGCGATGCCGGCGATCGACAGAGCTACTCCGGCCCAACCGGCCCGACTGATCGTCTCGTGCTTCAAGCCGACCGACAGGACGGTGACGATGAGCGGCACGGTCGAGAGCATCAGCGCCGCGTTGCCGGCCCGCGTCCCGTCGATCCCGTAGATGAACAGCGCCTGGTAAGCCACATTGCCGAGCAGGCCCAGACCGACGAGGCGAAGCGCGTCCGTCTTCTCGAACCGGATGCGCGTCCCGGATGCAGCCAGGAACAAGGCCAGGACCACGGAGGCGAGGACGAACCGCGTCGAGTTGAACGCCAGCGGGCTGAACTCGCTCAGCGCCGCCTTGACCACGGAGAAGTTGGAGCCCCAGATGAGGACGAGCAGAACGATCGCGAGATCCGGGGAAAAGCGCCGGCCCTCTTCGCTCATGGGATTCTCGGACTGGGTCTCGCTCATGGACACGCCACTCTCACGTGGCGGCGACGCGTCGCGCGACGCCGGCACACGGTAGTAGCCGAACGGCAGGGAAGGGGCAAGAGGAGATCAACATGAAGATCGCGCTGATACAGCAGCACGCGGGCGAGGATCGGGGCGAGAACCTGGATCGAGCCCTCGACGCTATGGGAAAGGCCGCCCAGGCCGGTGCCGATCTCGCCGTATTTCCGGAGGTGGCACTCACCCGGTTCTTCCCTCAACGGCGCGGATTCGCCGAGGCGGCGGAGTGGGCCGAGCCGATCCCGGGGCCGACCGCGGATCGAATCGCGGCCCGGGCTCGCGAGCTTTCGCTCGTCACCGTGTTCAACATGTACGAGCGGGACGAACACGGACGGACGTTCGACAGCTCGCCGGTGTTCGAGGCCGACGGGTCGCTGCTCGGCATCACGCGCATGGTGCACATCACGGACTACGAGTGGTTCCACGAGCGCGAGTACTATCACCCGGGCGACCGGGGCGCCCCTGTATATCAGACTTCGGTGGGCCGTATCGGCGTGGCGATCTGCTACGACCGGCACTACCCCGAGTACATGCGGGCGCTGGGCGTGGCGGGCGCCGAGCTCGTCTGTATTCCGCAGGCCGGTGGCACAGGCGAGTGGCCGGAGGGGATGTACGAGGCGGAGGTGCGCACCGCATCGTTCCAGAACGGCTACTTCACGGCCCTGTGCAACCGGGTCGGCGAGGAGGAGAAGGTGACGTTCGCCGGCGAGTCGTTCATCTCGGACCCCGAGGGCGTGGTGCTGGCCCGCGGGGCCACGCTCGCGGACGATCTGGTGATCGCCGATCTCGACCTCACGGCGTGCGCCCGGTCCACGGCGCGGACGCTGTTCTGGAAGGACAGGCGGCCGGAGCTGTACGGGGAGTGGCTGGTCGAGAAAGCTGGGCGCGATAAGGAATCATGATGAACATGCGCCCTGGATGACCGACGCCCGGCCTCCCAGCCGCGGACAAGCGTGATCTCGGGCCGAGAACGGGCACTCCCACGGTCTCGGGCACTTTGGTGGGCGGATCAAGCTTCTTGGATCTCTTGAGTCGGATTCTGAGGAATGGCTATCGCGTGCAATACCTACAGCACGTAACCCGTGGCCAGCTCCGCAAACTCCGCCACCTGGCCCTCCTCCCACGCGGTTCCGCGCCCCAGCTCTTCGGCCATGAGTCTTGCCACGCGCGGTGCCATCTCCACGCTGGCCCGCGCGTCCAGTAGCAGGGCCCTCAGCCGCCTCGACAGAGCGTCATCCACGGTCCGCGCCAGCTCGGATCGGGTCGCCCACACGACCTCGGAGGCCCGATAGGGAAGGGCGGGGTGCAGACGCTCGGCCAGTTCTGGTCTGGCACGTTCAAGGGCCTCGATCTCGACCGCGTCCGTACCGTAGACGCTGCGTGGTTCGGTCGGATCCACCTCGTCGGTCCACCCGTGGAGCCTGAGCTCTTCCGTCACGCTCAATCTCTCCGGCAGCCCCCCGACGAGCGCCGCCTGCGTGATGGTGTCGGCCCCCATGCGCCGGTATGTCGTCCACTTGCCGCCAGTGATCGTGACCAGGCCCGATGGTGACACGAGCAGAGTATGATCCCGGGAGATCGCTTTCGTATCCGAGTCCGGGTCGCCGACGAGGGGCCGGAGTCCGGCGAACACGCTGAGGACGTCCGACGGGAGCGGGTCCCGCGTCAGGTAGCGGATCGCGTGCGTGAGCAGGAACTCGATCTCGTCCTCGAGGGCGCGCGGCTCCAGCGACGCCTCGGGTACCGGCGTATCGGTGGTCCCGACGACCACGCGCCCGTGCCACGGGACGGCGAACAGCACGCGTCCGTCGGACGTGTGCGGCACCATGATGGCGCTGTCACCGGGCAGGAACTCGCGATCGAGGACGATGTGCACGCCCTGGCTGGCCGTTACCATGGGGCCGGCACTCGGGTCGTCCAAGCGGCGGATCTGGTCCGTGAACACACCGGTCGCGTTCACCACTACGCGGGCCCGGATATCCATCTCCTGGCCCGATTCCTCGTCAACGATCGACACTCCCTCGATTGATCCGCCGGCTCCCGATCGCAGCAGGCCTGTGACCCGGGCGTAGTTGAGCGGAATGCCGCCCAGGTCCAGGAGCGTGCGAGCCAGCGTGACGGCCAGGCGGGAGTCGTCGAACTGACCGTCGTAGTAGATCACGCCGCCGCGCAGGCCATCGGGCTCCACGGTCGGGATGCGTTCCAGCGTCTCCTCGCGCGACAGGTTCTTCGAAGGTCCGAGACCCAGCTTGCCCGCCAGGGCGTCGTACAACTTCAGACCGATCCCGTAGAACGGACCCTCCCACCAGTCGTACACCGGCACCACGAAGGCCAGGTGATGAACCAGGTGCGGAGCGTTCTGGATCAGGAGACCGCGTTCGTGCAGTGCCTCGAGGACAAGGGAAACGTCACCCTGTTGCAGATAGCGTACTCCTCCGTGGATCAGCTTGGTGCTGCGGCTCGATGTGCCCTTCGCGAAGTCCGACTGCTCCAGCAGAAGCGTGGAGTAGCCTCGGGCCGCGGCCTCCACCGCGGCCCCAAGGCCGGTGGCGCCTCCGCCGATTACCAGGACGTCCCAGGTGTGATCGCCGGAAACGGCGGAAACGAGATCCGCCCGGCTCACGCTCACGAGGATTCAACCATGTGCAGGCTCCACCATTCGCGGGCCCGCTCACCGTTCCATGGGTTGTCGAACGCCAGCGAATCCAGCGCCGCCCGCAACTCGTCCATGTCCGTGAATCGGTCCCGCGGACGCTTGGCAAGACACTTGAGAACGATGTCGTCAAGTGATTGACTGATAGTCAGTTCACTCGCAGTAGACGGTGCCAGCGGATCCACCTTCAGATGCTTGGCGATGACGTCGAATGGAGAGGTCCCTTCGAACGGAGGTTTGCCCGTCAGCATCCAGTATGCCACGCACCCGACGCTATACTGGTCGGCCTGGTGATCCACGTGGTCTTCGGCCGCCGTTTCGGGAGCCATGAACAGGGGAGTCCCGAACACGCTCCCGCCCTGCGTGAGCTGCACGTCATCCGAACTCGAGCGTAGCTGCTTGGCCAGCCCGAAGTCGAGCACCTTCACGAAATCGTGCAGGCCGCCCCGCTCGGTGAGAAAGACGTTGGACGGCTTCAGGTCGCGGTGGATGATGCCGCGGGAATGAGCCTCGGCCAGCGAGCCGCATACCTGCCGCAGGATGTAGACCGTTCGCTCGGGCTGGATCGGCCCGAAGCGTTCCACCATACGTTGCAGGTCCACCCCGT
>JBDGXI010000088.1:0-9185 GCA_039584685.1 Gemmatimonadota bacterium
GCAGCCAGGGTGAACGCGGCCACGGGGGCCAGCCAGGTCATACGCCTCATCTCGCTCTCCTTCTTCTTGACGGGACATCGCGCGGGACGAGCCTCGTGACCGGTTCCCGCGCCTGCGATCTGTCTGTGCAGAGATATGCCCCGCCTCGGTGGGGCCTTTGGCTATTGGAACGGTCAGACCGGTGAACCGGTTCCCGGCCGTCGAGGCGGGCGTTCCGCTCAGGCCGAGGCCCGGTTATCGTATGGTCGCACCTGGAAGCACCCAACCAAGGAGTCGTTCGACGGTGAAGGGCATTGGGCTGGCGCGGCTGCGCCACAGGCGACAGGAGTTGGCAAACGCGCTGACACACGGATTCGGCACGCTGTGGGGAATCGCCGCCGCGGGCGTGCTCGTGACGCTGGCCGCCATGAGGGGCGACGTCTTCCACATCGTGGGCGCGGCCGTGTTCGGTACCACGCTGATCATGCTCTACTCTGCCTCGACCCTGTATCACGCGGTCCCGAAACGCAGCATGAAGGCGAGGCTGCGGATCGTGGATCACTCGGCGATCTACCTGTTGATCGCCGGGACCTACACGCCGTTCACCCTGGCCGGGATCCGAGGTGGATGGGGATGGGCGCTGTTCGGGGTAGTCTGGGGCCTGGCCGCAGCCGGCATCGTGTTCAAGTTGTTCTTCACCGGACGATTCCGGCGGATCTCGACCGTTATCTACCTGGCGATGGGCTGGCTGGTGGTGATCGCGGCAAAGCCGGTCGTCGAGGCTCTCCCCGGGGCGAGTCTACTGTGGCTCGCGGTCGGGGGGCTGGCCTACACGGGCGGAGTCTACTTCTACGCTAACCGGCGCATCCCATACGGTCACGCGATCTGGCACCTGTGCGTGATGGCCGGCAGCACCGCCCACGTGGTGGCGGCGGCGCTGCTGATCCTGCTGACGACGGGCTAGGCGCCGCGCCGAAGACCCTACCGCTAGCGCACGAGCGTCGCGTCGAACGTCGCCGGGTCCTCCTGCCCGTCGAAATCGAAGTCGAACGTCGTGACTTCCTGATGCAGCGTCATCGTGTTCCCGACCAGCGTGAATTCCGCCGTACCGCTCTCCAGGAAGGGCGGAATTTCCACGGCGAACTGCATGGCGAGTACCGTCTGGCTGACGAGCGCAAACGTGCCTGCGAACGGCACGACCAGGGGTATGCCGGTGTCCGGGTCGGGAATCGAAGCTTCGCCGACGAACGAGCCGTCCGGCTGAACCGTGACCGCCAGAGAACCGCCCAAGGCGATGAGCTCGAACTGGACCTGTGGATCGTCCGTACTGACGGCGAGGAACTGAGTGCAGTCCCACGCTCCGGCCAGATCGGCGATCACGATCGGATCCGGATCCGTCCCGTTGTCGCCATCGTCGCTGCTGCACCCGACGAGACCACAGGCAAGGAAGAGGATCGAGACATACAACAGGGATTTCACGGCGTACCTCCCTCGAACTGGATGGGTGCGGCGCCGGGAGGGGGAAACCGGCAGGTCTAACTGGAACGGCAGCGAGGGGGCCGTGGGACCGAAGACTCGTGCAAGATATAGCTGAGAACGTCACCCCGCCATGAGGGGCGACCTCAGATGAACTCGACCTCGTCCACCACCTCGGCGCCGATCTCGAGCGTCTTGTGAACCCGGCAGCGACCCACGATCTGCTCGAGTCGCTTCCGCACCGCCTCATCGTAGTCACCCTCGATCGTCACCTGACTCGTAAACCGATCTACGAGGCCAGTCTGACCTTCCGGCGCAGGCACTTTCTCGTGATAATACCGTGCCGAGACGGGACCGAGTTCGATCCCCTTGTGCCGGGTGTAGAGGGCCAGCGTGACCAGGGTGCAGTGAGCGAGCGCACCGAGCAACATCTCGTACGGAGTCGGTCCAGTGTCCTCACCCCCGTTGCTCTCCGGCTCGTCGCCATGCCACTCGTGACGCCCATTGCTCAGGGCCACTCGTGTTCCGCCCAATAGCTCAGCCGTGATCTCAGCCATGGCACTTCACTTCCGTTTAGCGGTGTCAGATAACCGTGTGCCGGACTCGGTGACTCAACCGATGCCGATCGCCTCTTCCGGCGCCACGCCGCGGTCCACCGCGTCGTAGTCGAGCTGACTTCCCGCCATGCTGTGCGGGATCAGGTAGACCGCGACCGTCACGATCGCGGCGATCACGACGGCAAACCTGGCCTTCTTCTCTCCCGTCGAGCCGCCGTCAGCTGCGTCCCGCTTCGTGCCGTGGCCGATGGCCAGCAGAGCGAGGACCCAGGCGAGCCACATCACCAGCGTCTTGTTGTCCGTCAGGTCCCAACCGAAAGGTACACCGGTCCACCAGTCATCGAACGCGTACTTCTGGACCCACGGACCCAGCAACAGCCCTCCCACCGAAAACAGGATCAGGGCGGCCCAACTGAGCTTTCGGATCCCTTCACCGGAGAGCAGAGCGCCAAGCCCCGCGCGCCAGGCCACAAGCACGCCGAAGAACATGAAGGCCACGTGCAGGATGAGCACCCACGCCGGCACCCACCCCTTGAAGCGAATGACCGCGTTCTCACCGGTGTCCGGAGCGACTGCGGGGCCGGCCGGGGTCATGAGCTCGAGATGGTACTCCAGCTTCCCGGCCGGCGGCTGCGCGGGGAGCGTTCCGATCAGCTCCTCGCCGCGTCTCTCCAGCGGAACCCGGGTGAACTCGTCCTCGGTCGGATAGCGGCGGTAGACCAGGTCACCGGCCACACCGACGGGAGCCGGGATCACGACGACCGTGTCCGCCGTCGAATAGGCCGAGCGCACCAGGCGGTACTTCACGACCTCGTCGCCCACGCTGTAGGAGCCCCGCAGCCTGTACGTGGGGCCGGTGTATCGCTGGTACACCCCGGCCGAGAGCATGAGGACGAACGCCACTACCCACAAGCTCACGTTCCGTCCGCGGCCGGGAGTCTTCTCTTTGCCTCTCATCGATCCTCCGAGGGGGTCAAAGGATCCGCTGATCACATCTCCGGGAGAAGCTCCGGGCGGAAGGCCGGAGCTGCCCGACTGGCGCGAAATGTATTCGGCGCGTGGACTTGTGCTATCCGTAATTGTGCGGGTGCGGGTCGCATCAGGGCCGCCCTCGGCTCGGGAATCTGGTCGGTCGCGGCCGGGTACAGTACCGTGGGATCTTCAATCATGGCCGGGAGGAATCATGGAAGGGTTTTTCTACGCGAAGATCGAAGCGTTCGAAGTGCAGGTCTACTCGGACTCCCCGGTGGATCTCGCAACGGACGCGGTGATCTACCTCGGCCTGGCGGATGAAGCATATCCCAGGGCTGAACTGTGGTTTGTCGACCGGGCCAAAGACAGTATTCCCGAGAACCGGATCGTGACCACGCAGACGACCGGCAGCGGTGCGTTTCTGGCCTACTTCCGGTCGGATAAGATGCGCGCGATCATCGACCTCCTCCGGGACCACGACCGCGTGTGGTTCACATGGGACGAGTCGCGGGTCGCGGCGATCCGGGTCGGCCGCGAGCCGGCGGCGGATTCGGGCGAAGCAGCCGGGTGACCGGTTCGCCTTTCGGCCTTCACGTTAGTAACTTCCGCGTCCCGGTGGACAGCCAGCTGCATCGTCCCGCCCGACCCGGCGAGGAACCATACGATTCGTCAACCGTGATACGGCGTGCAAGCGATGATCGACGACTTCCTGGACGACCTGCAGCGAAAGGCCTCCGAGGCTGGGGTGACGTGCGGCCCTCACTGCCCCGGTAACCGGATTCCGCTGACCCCTTACGAGGTGGCGCGGATCGCGCGCGGCCTTCGGGTGCCGACGGGTGAAGTGATCCGGCGCTACGTGCAGGAAGGATCGGGAGTGCTCGAAGTCGGTGACGACGGCAACTGCGTGTTCCACCGGACCGAAGGATGTGAGCTCGACGCCGAACGACCGATGTCATGCCGCAATTTCGCCGACCCGCTGGACGGGGCCGGTCGATTCGTGGAGCGGGCCCGGCAGTACCGGACGATCCTCCGTGCCTGGCGCGCCACGCGCGAGGCGGAAGCCCTCTCCGACCCCGAGGCCGTTCTATCCGCCGGTGAGCTGCGAAGGCACGCCGCGCCGGAGCTCGGCATGTGGATCCTGGACGTCGACGCAATGGTGGCCGAACGCTGCCAGGAGCGGGGCATGCCGATCCCCGAGGACCTGGAAGCCCGTATCGACATCCACCTCGAAGTCTTGCGGTCAGCGTTGGAAGGCTAACCCCGCCCATCCGCGCTGACAGAACGGGTCGGTCCACGGTATGGGCCGGCCCGTTCGCCTGTCTGCCTGGCCAGCGTCCGGACCGGCCTACCGCTCGTCGGCCGGATCGAGCTCGCGCAGCAACGCTCCGGTGGCGATATCGAAGACCCTGACCGAGGTGATCTGTCGCTCGCTGCCGTACTCTCGCACGACGACTTCCTTCTTGTCCTCACCGGGGCGGTAAACGAGCCACCCACCAGCCGGCACGTCCCGGGAAACCGACTCGCAGGCGCCCGACTTGTATTTCTTCTTCTGTTTCCCCGGCGGCTCACCCGGCATCCATACCTTGCACTGTCCCGGAGGCGGGAGGTGCCCCGGCGGAATTCCGAATTTCGCAGCCGTACTGGCATTCTCCGGCACGTTCTCGTTTTTCATCTCGGGCTCGGTTCCCTCGTCCGATCCCGTGCCGGGGATCCTCTGGGCCTCCGGCGTCGGTCCCGTCTCGACGTCCGGGTTGGAGCTTGAACAGGCCGTAAGTCCGGCCAGCAGCAGCAACACTTTCCACTGTCCGCGCATCGGTTCCTCCGTGGGTGTTCGAGCAGCGATGGTCTGGCGCCGCCCGCTTGACGCAGGGAGTCTGTTTCCAGATGCGTGCCAGTGCACGAGCGCTGGCTTTCCTCTTGCACTTCCAGGGAGTCGCCGGAGCGGCGGATGTGACCCCGCAGTTCGCCGAGAATCGCGTAACACGTTTTACGGTATTATTTTACACGGTGGCCGCGAGCAAGCAGGCGGTCGACCGGGACCTCGAGGTCCTACGTACACCGCGGCAGCGTATGGCAAAACGCTCCGCCAGAGAGGATCGGGACGACCGATGCGGGACAGCGAAGACCGGGCGCAAAGAGATTCGAATCCCTCCGGTGAGGGCGGTTCGTCGCTGTTGATTCAGGTCGGGCTCAACCCCGAGCTCTCCCCCTGGCAGCGCCGAGAGATGAACCAGATGTTGATGTACCTGCCCGCTCGGGCCAATACACTTCCCGAGGCCCTCCGCCTGGCCATGCAGGGAATCTGCGAAACGATGGGATGGACGGCGGCCTTCGCCCGCTGGGACAACGGCTCGGAATCCGGCTTCGCCTGGCATACCCTGCAGGAAGACTCGGAGCAGCTGAAGGCTCTCGAGGCCTCGTTGGAGCGCGGTCCGGTCGCCGGATGGAGCGACGCCGGAAAGGACCCGAAGATCAAGCTGGAGGCGCTGATCGCGCTGCCCGAGACCCGGGCGCGTGAGGCCGCTCGAAACGCTGGCTTCGCCGGCTACGCGTTGCTTCCGATCCTGGCCGCGGGTAAGACCGTCGCGCTGCTGGAACTCTTCTCCGCCACGGCCCCGCCACGGATGGGCGGACTGACCCGTCCTACGGAAGTTCGCGATGGCCTCGACGTGCTGGCCACGACGTTGGGCCTCATGGCGACCCGTGAGCGCATGCAGGACGCCGTGCGTAAGGCCGCAGCTCACACCCGCCAGATCATGGCGAAACTGGCTGAGCCTCAGGCCGAGCAGCCACGGCAAGTCCCCCCGGCCACCCTGTACGACGAGCGGACGGGTCTCCCCACCCGGCCGATCCTGTTGGACAGGCTCCGACAGGCCATCCGCAGGCGTCAGCGCTCGCCACGCGATCAGTTCGCCGTGCTGGTGGTGGAGGTGGAGGGCCTGGAACAGATCGGCGACCGGGGCGGAGATCGGGCAGCCGAGGACCTGATGGCCGCGGCGGGCCGAAGACTCGCGGGCCACACCCGACCCGCGGATTCGACGGCGCTCGATGGTCCCAACCGATTCGTGTTGATCGTGGAAGGAATCCAGGCCATCGACGAGGCGATGATGGTTGCCGATCGGGTGCAGAAGGAGCTGCGCCGTCCCTTCCCCACCGCGCGCACCGACATCCGGCTCGACGTCCGGATCGGGGTCGTTCTGGCCGGACCGGCGTACGACGATCCGGAGGCCCTGCTGGCGGACGCAGCGGCAGCGGCAGCCCGGGCGGGAGGATCGCGAGAGCGCATCCAGGTATTCGACCGGGTCGTCGAGGAGAATCATGGCCAGCGCGAGCAGATGCGGGTCGATCTCGCCGCAGCCATCGAGAAGCGGGAACTGCACCTGGAGTACCAGCCCATAGTGTCCCTGCAGGACGGGCGTATCACCGGACTCGAGACATTCCTGCGCTGGCGTCACCCCGAACACGGACTCGTCCCACCGGGCCAATTCATCCCGGTGGCCGCCGAGTCGGCTCTGATTCACGACCTCGGGTTCTGGGTGCTCGAACAGGCGTGTGACCAGATCAACCAGTGGCGCGGCCAGCTGTCCCAGATGGAGCTGCCACCGATGGGCATCAACGTGTCGGGGCGCCAGATCTTCTTCAACGGCTTCCTCGGTCGGGTGCGGGAAGTCATGGAGCGTCACGGCATCCAGGGACGAGAGATTCGGTTCGATATCGGCGAGGCCGAGTTGATGCATGACGCCGACAAGGCGGCCGCCGTCCTCGACCGACTGCAGGGCATGGGCATCGACGTGGCCATCGACGATTTTGGAACTGGCTACTCGTCACTCAGCCTCCTGCACGACCTGCCGGTCCGGGCACTCAAGATCGATCGTTCGTTCATCAGCCACCGGCGAGAGAAGCTCCGAAAGTGGGGCGTCGCGCGGACGATCGTGGAGTTGGCGAAGATCCTCGAGGTCGATGTCATCGCCGAGGGAATCGAAACGCGCGAGCAGTTTCTGGCCCTCCGGAAGGCTGGTTGCACGCAGGCGCAGGGATACTACTTCTCCGGACCGGTCGGGGCCGGCAAGGCCGAGGCGCTGATCCGCGACGGGTATCCCCTCGACCTCGAGGCACCCCACAGCTGACCCGGCGCTGTCGCCGGGCAAACGGCAATCGGCGCGAGATCGACTCCACGTCAGGAAGGACGTATGGGGCGGCATCGGCGCCGCCGCAGCTCACCGGGGCCATCCCGGTGGGAACGATTCGACGCGCGCTTTCGGTCGGAGCGGGGCTCGGTTCTGTCGTCCGGTCGTCTCGAGGGAGCCGACAGCCGGCTCCATAGCCGCCGCGGTGGACCACCCGCCGCCCCCTCCCCCGGGGAATTGGAGAACCGGGCCGATCGGGGTCGCCGCAGGCGTGCCAGGCGGCTGGGCTCACGCCATCCCATCAGCTGAATTCGATTCCTTGGGCCAGTGGCAGCTCGGTACTCCAGTTCACGGTATTGGTCTGGCGGCGCATGTAGGCCTTCCACGCATCCGAACCGGACTCACGGCCGCCCCCGGTTTCCTTTTCCCCTCCGAACGCCCCACCGATCTCGGCCCCGCTCGTCCCGATGTTCACGTTGGCGATCCCGCAGTCGCTGCCGCGATTCGACAGGAAGTATTCGGCCTCGCGAACGCTGTCGGTGAAGATCGCAGACGACAATCCCTGCGGCACGTCGTTGTGGATATCGATCGCTTCCTTGATCTCGGACACGGCCTCGCGCGGTGAGGCTTCCTTCGAGCCGTACCCGATGATGTAGAGGATCGGAGCGAACGTCTCTTCCTGGACGATCGAATACTCGTTCTTCGCCTCCGCGATGCAGGGCGTGACGTAATGGCCACCGGGGTACTCGTCGCCCTTCAGGGACTCACCTCCGTACAGGATTTTTCCTCCCTCCGCCTTCACCCGCTCGACCGCGTTCTGCAGGTCGGACACCGCACCGCGGGTGACCAGTGGCCCCATCAGAGTGTGATCGTCCAGAGGGTTGCCGATGCGAACGCCCTCATAGGCCTTCGTCAGACGCTGCACCAACTCCTCCTTCACGGACGCGTGGACGATGATCCGACGCGTGCTGGTGCACCGCTGCCCGGCCGTCCCACAGGCGCCGAACACGATCGCCGGCAGCACCAGGTCCAGGTTGGCGTTCGGGGTCACGACGATCGCGTTGTTTCCCCCGAGCTCGAGGATCGTCCGGCCGAGCCTCTTGCCCACCGTCTCCGCAACGCGGAAGCCCATCTGCGTGCTCCCGGTGAACGAGACCAGCGGCACACGCTTGTCCTGCAGCATGCGTTCGCCTACGGTCGAGCCCTTGCCGACCACCAGCGAGAAGATTGCCGGATCGACGCCGTTCTCGCGGCACACCTGGGCGGCGATCTTCGTGACCGCCACGCCACACAGCGGGACCTGGCTCGACGGCTTCCACAGCGTGGAGTCGCCGCAGACTGCCGCGAGCGCCGCGTTCCAGCTCCACACGGCGACCGGGAAATTGAAAGCGGTGATCACCCCGACCACTCCGAGGGGATGCCATTGCTCGAACATCCGGTGGTCCGGTCGCTCGGACTTCATCGTATTCCCATACAGCTGGCGTGACAGACCAACCGCGAAGTCGCATATGTCGATCATCTCCTGGACTTCGCCTTCGCCTTCCGCCACGATCTTGCCCATCTCGAGGCTGACCAGCTGGCCCAGCTCCCGCTTGTTCTCGCGTAGCTTGTTCCCGATCTGCCGCACGATCTCGCCCCGTCGCGGTGCGGGCACTGTCCGCCACTCCCGAAACGCCCGGTGGGACCGCTCGGCGATCTTCTCGTACTCTTCTTCGGTGACCTGCCGGACGTGCGCGATCACCGCCCCGTCGATCGGGCTGGTGGCTTCCAGCTGGGCCCCCGATCCCATCCACTCGCCGCAGAAGCCGCCGAGGTTGTTTTCCTCGATTCCAAGCCTGGTCAGGAAGTCTTGCATGATCTCTCTATCCATTTCTCTCTACGTCAGTTACGCACAATCTACGAGTCGTCGCCGAGCGGCTCGCGTCGCCGAACACTCGAATCTCGAATGTTAGTCGATCGGGAGACTCGGGGCTACCGCTGCGACTCGATTCCTCCGGCTGTGGCCTCCGCACGGGAGTGGAGGCTGGCGCCCTGTTGGTCTTTCAGCAATTATACCTGGACAATAATTATACAA
>JBDGXI010000015.1:0-43315 GCA_039584685.1 Gemmatimonadota bacterium
GGCCTCGGGAACGTTGTGCACGGCAATGGCGAGGGCCATGAACACCCCGAGTGACGCATCCACCGCCATCGCGACGCCGATGGCCACTCCTTCCGTACAGGCGTGAAGGGCGTGAACCGCCACCAGCCGGTGGGCGGCCGTCGGATCCTCGGGGCGGGGCCGGCTGAGGTCCAGAGTATCGAGGCCGGTGATCGCGTGTGTCGCCACGATAAACGCTACCCCGACGACGGCGCCGATCGCTGCGTAGCCCGCCGCGACGCCGGGAACGACAGTAAGCACGAATGCCGCCCCCAGCATCCCGCCGGCCGCCAGCGCGTGCGCCCACCCGACCCACCGATCGGCAGCGGGGCCGGCCGACCAGCGCACCAGGCCGCCCGGAAGTGCCGAGAGCGCGGCGATCGACGCATAGAGCAGCACCGTGTAGGACGTTGCCATGGGAAAAAGCATACGGCTCGCGTGGGGGGGTGGCTAGAAGGCCGGCAGGCGCTTGCGCGCCGGCTCCGGGTGCCCGACCGTCATGGAGTAAGCCGGTCTCACCGCGCCCCGGTCCACTCCCCGGTCCCGCGGGCGCCCCATCGCAGGAGACTGACCATGTGCCGCTGGCTCGCCTATTCCGGAGCGCCGCTCTACCTGGAGGAGCTGATCTTCAAACCGGAGCACTCGATCATCGATCAGAGCCTGTCCGCCAGGGAGGGGCCGAGCACCACCAACGGAGACGGATTCGGGATCGGATGGTTCGGCTCGCGAGACACGCCGGGGGTCTACAAGGACATTCAGCCCGCCTGGAACGACGCCAATCTCCGACACCTCGCCGAGCAGATACGGTCCCACATGTTCCTGGCCCACGTGCGGGCTGCGACAGGCGGCACGCCGGTCCAGCAGACCAACTGCCACCCGTTCCGGCACGGCCGGTGGCTGTTCCTGCACAACGGCCGCGTGCGTGACTTCCCCCGCGTGCGCCGGGACCTAGACTTCGGAGTGAACCCCAGCCTGTACAACTTCATGGAGGGCACCACCGACTCGGAAGTGATGTTCCACCTGGCCCTCACGTTCGGCCTGGAGGATGATCCGGTCGGCAGCCTGGAGCGCATGGTCGGGTTCGTCGAAGAAAAGGGATGGGATGCCGGGATCGAGCACCCCGTACAGATGACCGTCGGCCTGACCAACGGCCATCACCTGTACGCGGTCCGGTACTCATCCGACCGCCGGTCGAGAACGCTCTACCACAGCCGCAGCATGCGGGCCCTGCAGGCGCTGAATCCGACGTTCAAGCGGTATTCGGAGGACGCGATCGTGGTGGTCTCCGAGCCGATGAATGATGTGCTGGAATACTGGACGGAGATCCACGAGTCGACCGTCGTCGTGGTCGAGGGATGCGAGGTCTCCACTCGGCCCTTCAAGCCCGTTCGTCCGGCCTGAACCCGCCTCCAGTCGTCACGTCCCGGTTCACAGGTGGCTGCGCCAAGGTCACCAGCGCCACGCCGGCCTTCCCGGCAGAACCGCAAATCCTTGGTGGCACCGGAGTTGCAGCAAATCGGGGCGTTCGCGGGCGCTTTCCGTCACTCCACCGGGGTGTCGCGCCTGCCGTAATTCGTTACACGACTACCGTTTACTTGGTTCACGCGAGGCGTTTCGGGCCGGCGGCCGGGGGCGTTCCGCAAACAGCGAGGCATTGCAGAATGAAGACTTTCGCACGTATCGTGCTTCCCCTGGCCCTGTTGATCGCGGCGCCGTTGCAGGCCCAGACGACCCTCGGGGTCAAGGGTGGAATCAACATCGCGAACGTGGACGTCAGCGAGTCGGACCTTCCCGACATCATCGATTCGAAGACCGGTTTCGTGGGCGGCGCGTTCGTCAGCTTCGGCCTGGGAAGCCTGTTCGCGATCCAGCCCGAGCTCCTCTATTCGCAGAAGGGCTTCAAGGCCTCCGAAGGCTCGCTGGAGGCCCAGCTCGGCACGAACTACATCGAGATCCCCGTGCTCTTGAAGGCCCAGTTCAAGCTGGCCATGCTGCGGCCCGCCATCTACGTCGGCCCCGTAGTGTCCTTCGAGACGAGCTGCAACCTAGACTTCCTCGGCGTCTCGGTGGACTGCGACGATGACGAGGGCTTCGTCGACCGTAAGACGACAGATTGGGGTGCCGTGTTCGGTGCCAACGTGGACTTCATCCTCGGGCCGGTAATTCTGCTATTGGACGGCCGCTACCAGATGGGGCTTACGAATCTGGCCGACGTCGAGGATTCCGACGAGTCGGTCAAGAGCCAGGTGTGGCAGATCATGGCCGGAGTCGGTTTCGGAATCTGATCCTACAGAACTCTGACGCAGGGCGGCCCACCCCGAAACGGTCACCCGGCGAAGCGCGCGCCCGTCGGCCCCCCGTGGCCGGCGGGCGTTTCGCGTACGGGCCCCCGACTCCCAGTGCTCGGCTCCCGACCAGGATATTCCTCGTATATTGTGTTGGATAGACTTCCACCCGACACACGGAGGGCCCAATGCGCATTCCCGCTCGTCTCCCTGACCTTCTTCTGGGCGGCGCCGTCGGCATCTTCCTCGCCGTATCCCTCGGTCTTGCCCTGCCCGGCGCCGCGGCACCTGCGGCGGACGCGGCCGTCGAGACCGTCGAGACCGGCGGTTTCGCCTTCAGCTTCGAGCGCACGGTTCCCGGCACCCCGCGAGAAACGTACGACGCGCTGACGGGAGACATCAGCGGCTGGTGGGACCATACGGTCGCCACCACGCCGAGCCGGCTCTACATCGAGGCGAAACCCGGAGGCGGATTCTACGAAGTGTTCGACGAATCTGGCGACGGAGTGCGGCACGCCGTCGTGACCGCCGCGGAGCGCGGCGCCCTGCTCCGCTTCGAGGGTCCGCTCGGGCTGGCTGGAAACGCGCTGTTCATGGTGGCTACGTACGAGCTTTCAGAGGTCGGAGCCGAGGGCACATCCACCAACCTCAAGGTGAGCGTGCACGCGGCCGGCGAGATGCAGGAAGACTGGGCCCCTGCGGTCGAAGGCGTGTGGCACCACTTCATCGACGAGCGTTTCGTTCCGTACATGGAGGCCGGCGGCCCAGACGGCAGCTGAGTCCTACCGGTCAGACGTCGATCGCCGTGTTCGGGTGGGTGAAGTGCAGGCTTACCCGAACGGGGCGACCCAGTATGGCTGCGGCCGCCTCCCGGTACACGCGCGCCTGAACCTCGTAGCTCGTCGCCGTGTCCGGCACCTCAGTCTTCTCGATCACGTGCGTCTTGAAATCGATGATCCACGAGGCGGACGCACCGCCGGCCTCCGCGGCGGGTTGGAACAGATCGTAGGCCCCCAGGCGCCAATCCCGCGGGCCGAGGAGGTGCAGGAACGGAAGCTCGCGCCAGTGGACGCCGTCCACGTAATGAGCCCACTCGTCGCTGTTCACGACCGCCGCGATCTCGGCTTGCAGGGCCTCGCGATAGGCCGATCCCGGCTCCAGGAGCGTTTCGGACTCCGGAGCATCCAGGCCGGCGATCGCCTCTCCGAGGACGCGAGCGAGCTCGGACTCCGCTTCGAGCCGCTCGAGCACGGTATGGATCAACGTGCCGCGGACTCTGGCGGGAAGCTGGACGTCGCCGCCCGGGCTGTGAGCGAACTCCCGCGCCGGCACCACGCCGTGCCCATAACGCAGCTTCCACGCCTCGGGATCGAGTTCCCGCATCCGGAGCTCGGTGGCCGAACTCGAGAAGCTGAAGCGGTCGCTGACGATCGGCTGCGTAATAGCCGGTGCAGGACGCTCCCGAAGGTCGTCCATCCACCAGAGCTCGACGGGAGCCGGGGCGAGAGTCTCCTGGATCGGATCGGGAGTCCGGAACAGGACGAGAGGCCGCTCGGTGGCGGCGGCGGACGCGTTACAGGCCGGGTCGGATTCCGGATCTGAATCCCGCCGCGGCGCGAACAGGCTGAACTGTCCCCGGTCGTCCTCCGGTGCGTGATCGAATCCGAATGCGTCCAGTTGCCGGCCCGTGCCCGTGGCCGAGTCGTCGTCGCTGGCCGGATCGTCCCGGCGGTCGCGTGGTTCCGCGTCCGCCGGGACGACTCCCTCCAACGGCGCCGGCGCTTCATGCGCTTCCACGGCCCCGGCCAGGCCGCTCTGAAGCCAGCCGGCGTATCCCTTCTCCGCGTCCGTGGGCCCCGAGATGATGAGCCGATCCCGCGCCCGCGTGGCCGCGACGTACAGAAGCCGCGCTTCCTCGGCGTGGTCCTCCGCCAGGGCGCTCTGGAACAGGCGCAACGAACGTGCCCCGCGCTCGCTTTGATTGCCCATGTACACGGGGCCGAGGGCCGGATCGCTCCAGAACGTGCCGCTGAGTCTTCCCCCTGATTCGGGGCCACTCCTGGTGCCGGCAAGGATCACGACGGGCCACTCGAGACCTTTGGCGGTGTGAATAGTGCTGAGGGTCACGGCGACGTCGTCCTGGCTGGTCAGCGGCGCCTGCGGAATGCCGGTGTCCTGCTCACCCCACCGATCCCAAAGTCGGAGAAACCCGCCCAGGGGCAGGTGACGGTAGTCCTCCAGCAACGCCTGGAATCGCTCGATGTTGGACAGCGCCTCGGCGGCGTGCTCCCTGAGCAGGAGGTGGAGTCGATAGCCTGTCCGTTCCAGTAGGCTGGCCAGGATCTCCCCGTGGTCCGCCCGATCCACCAGGCGGTGAGCCTGGTCGACGGCGTCCAGCCCCTCGCGCAAGGCCCAGGTTTCGACCTGGTGGACGTGCTCGCTCTCCGGAGCGGGAAACGGCTCGATCTCGCCCGACTCCACGAGCCGCACGTACGCCCGCGCCTGCTCCAGGAAGGAGGGGCGACCGGAGGCACGTTTGACCTGGGGATCGATGCGCAGCCGCACCAGCACTTCATCACGCAGCCCTACGAACGGAGACCTCAAGTAGGCGAACGCCCTCAGGTCGTCGCTCGGATTATCGACCAGGCGCAGCGCCGTGAGAACGTCGAGGATCTCCTGCCGATCGGTGAGGTCGCCGGCCGAACTGTTGTAGAACGGGACGCCGTATTGTCGGAGCCCGTCTTCCAGGCGGCGCAGGACACTTCGCGTTCGGGCCAGGATTGCAATGTCGCTGTACCGGCACGGTCGGCATTTCCCCGTCTCCGGATCGCGAATCACCTCGTCGCTCGCCAGCTGGCGAATCCGCGAGGCGACCAGACGAGCCTCGGCCGTCTTCACGTCGTTCCCGTTCTTGTCGTTCACCAGCCACTCGAGACCCGCGGCGGGGGTTCGCTCGAGAGCGGAGTGAAGCGGGACGTAGTCCACCGCACTCCGAGGCGACAGGGCGCGCAGCTCCGCGGCACGCTCCGACATCACGGGCCCGCAAACGCGGTTCACGAAGTCCACGACCTGCGGTTCGCTGCGGAAGTTGTGACTGAGGTCCAGGAGCTGCCCGTGCCGTCCGATCGCTTCACGCACGTCGTTCCACACGCCGATGTCGGCGCCTCGGAACCGGTAGATACTCTGCTTCGGATCGCCCACCAGGAACAGCTGCGGCCGAACCTCCGGTTGCGCGCCTTCTTCGGGCTGCGCGGCGTCCGGGTCCGTCCAGGCGACGGGGAGGTCCGCGATCGCGAACGCGATGTCCCTCTGCGCCGCGTCGGTGTCCTGGAATTCGTCGATGATGAGGATCCGGTACCTGGACCGCACGGCCTCGAGCGCCGGACGGGTGCCCGGCCGAGTCAGGAGCCGCCGGGCGTCGAGAATCAGGCTGTCGAAGTCACGTAGGTTCTCGACTTCCAGCCACGACAGCCAGCGGCCGAGCGCCCGGTAGGCGTAGCGGTACAGATAGGCCGCGATGCGCACGGATTCCTCGTCGTGCGCCCGCCCCGACGGATCGAGGTCCGCGAGTCCGACCCGCTCCGCGATCTCCCACAGAAGTGCTGGATCGATCTGCTGATCGCCGTCGGGCCTCGAGGCGACCCACCCCGAGTAACGGCGCGAATGCCAGCGGATGTCGCGCATGACCTCGCGGACGTTGCCGATCGCTCCGTCCCGGTGGGCGCCGTCGTACATTCCTTTGAACCTGCGAACCAGCGCTCGTGCTTCCGGCTCGGCAGCGGCGAGAGCGCCCTTGAACACGTCGCGAAGCAGCTCGTCCTGGTGGACCCGGGTCTCCCTCTCGTCCAGCACCCGAAAGGTCGGATCGATCTCCAGGCGCAGTGCGTGATCCCGCAGAAGATCGGCGCAGAATCCGTGGATCGTGCCGACCGCGGCGTTGTCGATCTCCCACCGCAGTTCGTCCGCCCTCTCAGACGCCTCGATCTCGCTACGCAGCTTCCGCTTGAGGTCGTAAGCCGCCTTCTCCGTGAACGTGATCGCCGCGATCTGATCCAACCGGCAGGGTGATTCGCAGGGCGGGAGCGAAGTGGGGGGGTCGCCGGATCTCCCCGCCTCGAGACCCAGTAGCCAGAGGATCTTGCCCACGACCGTCGTGGTCTTCCCCGTTCCCGCGCTGGCAGCGAGCAGCACGTCTCCGGTGGCCGTCACGGCGGCGGCCTGCTCGTCGGTCCATTGGACGGTGCGGATCCCCATGCCTACTCCGACAGCCTATCGAATCGAGTCCCGTCCACCAGACTCGCCTGGTTGCGCGTGATGTCACGGCCCGGCTGCCACGAGGCGATGGAAGCCGACCCCGCCTGGACGGCCTCGAACAGGCCGGCTCGCACGCGGCCCGGGATGGAGAGGGCGAGACGGATCGTGGGCTCGACCCGGCTGAACTTCAGCTCGTACTTGTTGGCCGGATTGCCGGGACTCTGGATCCCGCGGTACCGGGCGGAGTCCACGGAACCGAGCCCCAGCGAGTCGACCGCCATCATGTAGAGCGCGGTCTGAAGGAGGGCACCGTCCTCGTATCCCTTCTTGCGGGGCAGGCTGGTGAGTCCACTCTTGTAGTCGAGCACCCGGAGCACTCCGCCCTGCTCGCCGCCGTGCCGGTCCACGCGGTCCACCCTGCCGCGCAACAGCAGCCGGGCCGGCTGGCGCGCCATGTCCACTCCCCGCAGCTCGACGGGAGGCTGCCCGGCGAAACCGAACTGGAGCTCCACCGCCATCGGCCGCTCCCCTTTGAGCGCCAGGTACGGAATCTCCCACTCCAGGTACGCCCGGACCTTGTCCCGCACATCCTGGCGCGTGACCTCCCACAGCGGCTCCAGGCCCAGCCATTCGTCCCGGTTGGACTCGAGGTCCGAGATCACCCGGTCCGACACTGCCTCCAGCACGCGAGCAGTCCGCTCGTCCAGCTCCGTCGGCAGGTCTTCCAGGACGGTGGAGTAGAACCCCTCGAGAATGCCGTGCGCCACGCTGCCGAACGTCAGTACGCTGGTCTCCTCGTCGGCCTCGGCGACCTCCTCGAGACCCAGCACCCTTTCCAGGAGGAAGTCGAACGGACGTTTTCCATACCTCTCCAGCTGGCTGGAAGACCACAGGTAGTCCGGACCGAATTTGCGCGCCAGCTCCTCGAGAATCGCGGGATCCCGAAGCTTGCCGTTCCAGGCGGTCGGGCGGAGGGAGATCGGGCGGTCGACTCCGAACAGGGCATCCGGATCGAGAGGCGGCTGCTCCGGGCGCACGCCTTCCAGGTCGGCTTCCCGGCGAACGAAGCCGTCGAGACCTCCCGACCGCAGCTCATCGGCGAAGGCCCCCAGCACGCCGCGTCGGAGGGCGTTCGGGAATGCCGTCTCGATCTCCCCGCGCTGGCCCGCCCGCCGAGCCCTCTTCAGGTGCAACGCTTCCGCACGCCGCTGCTGCGCCGGACTGACCGGTGACAGGTCTGCCGCAGCCTCCACCCCCGGCTCGTCGGCAGCCTCGAGGTCGAGCGTGCGCGGAAGTTCGGTGCTCGGGTCGTGATCCGGGACCATGAGCGACGGCAGGCGCGGAACACCGCTCGAGTCGGTAGTCCGGTACGTGAGGGTCACGTTCTCCCCGCGGGCCACCGAGCGCCACAGGGTTCGCTCGCGGCGCATGGCTTCGGAACGCTCCGTGAACGGCAGGCCCGCCTCCCGGAGGCGCAGTCTCTCTTCGTCCGAGAATACGCCCAGCGACGTAGGCGCTCTCGGAAAGACGCCGTCGTTGGCGTGCACCACGAAGGTGAACCGGAACGGGCTGAGCGATGCCTCGTGAGCCTCGAGAACCTGCACTCCCTCCTTGAACGGAGTGGAGAGGGCCAGCTCGTTGGCCTCCAGCAGGCGGCGCAGCCGCTCATACCAGTCCGTCGGAGAGAGGGACTCGGTCGATCGGACCAGCTCCCGCCATTCCCGAAGCAGACGAACCAGGTGCTCGACTCCACGCTGGTCCAGCCGCACGATGTCCCAACGATCGCCGACGGGTAGACACAGTCGCGACCTGAGCTCGAAGCGGGTGCCAACCAGGGTTTCGAGAGTGAGGTCGATCCACTCCCGCTCCCGGCGGGGTCCGGCGAGCACGGCAATCTGTTCGAAGAAGTCCAGCAACGCGGGGATGTCGTCTCGCAGGCGATCGGACGAGACCCCCCTGCGACGCCACCGCCACCCATCCTCCGATTCGATCTCCACCGCCAGGCGCTCGAGCCCCTCGCGCCACGCGGCCAGGCCCTCGTAACGCCGCGCAGCCGCCAGCACGTCCACCGGCCTCAGGTCCACTCCGGGCGAGAAATACGGGCTGCCGAGTACCTGCCGCAGACGCTCGAATGTCCATCCGTCCGCCTCGCCGCGCAGCAACTGAAGGAGCGCCTTGAGAGCTGGAATCTCGGCCAGCACGGTCCGCAGTCGGGCCGTCGAAGGGACTCCTACCTGTTCCAGGGCCGTATGCACCAGCCGGGTGTCCTGGTGCCCGGAGCGGGCCACCACGGCCACCTCGTGGGGCGCCGCGCGACCCTCCGCGAGCAAGCGCTTCACCCGGCGAGCCACCCACGCCACCTCGCGGACCGAATCCGGAGCCGGCTGCACGAAGGTCGCTCGCTCCGACCTCTCCCCTTCTCCGACGATCTCCGTTCCCGCCGTAGCCAGCGCCTCCCACTCCGACGGCTCGTCCTCCAGCGGCAGGTAGACGCGGACTTCGACATCCTCCTGGTCGGCCAGCGCCCGGAAGAGACGCTGCCGTGCCCGCAGGGACGTTATGCCGAACACGAGCAGGCGACCCGCTCCATCGATCGCGTCCGTCAGCCCGCCCGCTTCGACGCGTTCCGCGACCATGGAATGGATGGAACGCGGATCATACAGCTGACGCTCCTCCAGCTCCGAAAGGAACGCCTCGTACGTGTCGGCGACCCATTCGTTGCGCTTGCGGGTGAACTCGTCGTGCGCCAGCGGTTCCAGGGCTTCGCGCAGCCCGCCCGGGGTCACGCCCTCCGGCAGAAGCTCGCTGAAGACCCGGTCCAGCATGTGTGTCCCGGCCGGCCCGCTGTCCCTTCCGGCCGTGCGCACACCCGCCCGAAGGGCAATCTGGCCGGCAAGCCGCGCCACCAGCATCCGTCCGGTGAGGATCCCCACCGGATGTGCCTCGATTCCGAACATGCGGCGCAGGTCGGAGAAGAACGCCACTGGCGGATTCAACCACCCGGGAATTCCCCTCGCCGCGGCAGTCTCCAGGAGTGCGTCACGCTGGGCTCGATGGGCCAGAAGAAGGAAATCAGGGTAGCCGCGGGGACCTGTTCCGTCACCGACCGAGTGGAGAAAAGACTCCGAGCAGGCCGTCCACAGCGCGGCATTCGAATCCGAACGAACCAGTCGAAGTGACATTGGGTCAACATATCACGCCCATCCGACAGGTGGCAGACCCCTCCCCGAGCTCCTTCCGACGGCCCTACACGGGGCGGCACACGAGCCCACGCGAGTGGACACCGGACCTCTTGCCTGAAACGCGTCGAGCTATTATGGTCATAATAGTCTTAATGACTATATTTTTGACCCCATGCACGAGGAGGGCCGCGGTGTCCCGAACACTTTCCGTTGCACAGGCCAAGGCCACGTTCGCGGCTTGCGTCAGGTGGGCCGAGGATGGCGAGGCGATCATCATCAGCCGCCATGGTAAGCCAGTGGCCGCACTGGTCCAGGCGACCGACGTGGAGCACCTGGCTCGCCTGCGGGCAGCAGGGCCGGAAGGCGGGCTCGCAAGCGTCGCCGGGGGATGGAAGGGCTCGGACAGACTCGCGCGGCTCGTTCGCCGAGGCGGACGGTCCGCCTGACGCGCCGACATTCCTCTTACCCCGATCTTCGGGTCCCGTCGGCTTGACGATCCCGGACCGGGACAGGTGTCTTCGATCGTGACGGCCTACCTGTTTCACGCCGATGCCATCGCAGAGGCTCTGCGTTCCGAGCCCCGCGAGGCCTACCTGGAGTGGCTCCGCTCCGTTCCGCGGGAGGAGCAGTTCACCAGTGCGATCTCGGTTGCGGAGGTATATAGGGGCGCAGACCAGTCAGGCGAGGCTGAGCATCACGTGCGAAACATCGAGGAACGGGTCCTCCCCGCCCTGACGGTGCTCCCCTTCGACGTCGCGGTAGCCCGAACGTTCGGCGAGCTGCGGGCCGTGCTGGAGAATCCGCAGTCCGTGTCGAACCAGGAGCTGCAAGTCGCCGCAACCGCTCTGTATCACGGCCTGGCGATCGTTACCACGCGAACGGGCCGGTTCCGCAGGATTCCCGGCGTGCAGGTCCGCCCGCTTCCCCGCTCACGCCGCCGTCCCTGATTCCAACGCGCCTTCACTCTCCCGTACCTTGATACGGCCGGTTTTCTCGTTACTCTGGTATCGGGAGGGTGGGGGGAGGCTGTGGACGCGAGGTCGACGGACCGACCAGGCTTTGAATCTCGAGGAGAACACGATGGCGGAAACCCCGAAGCACGAGGCAGGGACGTTCTGCTGGGTCGAGCTCGCATCCAGCGACCAGGCGGCGGCACGGTCGTTCTATTCGGCCCTGTTCGGATGGGAGGCGGAGGAGGTCCCGATGTCCGAGGACTCCACCTACACCATGTTCCACATCGGCGGCAAGTACACGGCGGCGCTGTACCAGGCGGACCCGACGCAGCCGAATGCCGGGCCCGATTGCTGGGGGACGTATGTGGCGGTGGACTCGGTCGACGAGGCTACCGAGAGAGCGCGGGGGCTGGGCGGCCTGGTGCTCGCCGGACCGTTCGACGTATTCGATTCGGGGCGCATGTCGGTGGTGCAGGATCCGGCCGGGGCTTTGTTCTACATGTGGCAGGCGGGCAAGCACCACGGTGTCGGACTCAGGAGCGAACATGGAGCGTTGTGCTGGAACGAGCTCCTCACCCTCGATACCGGGGCTGCCGCCTCGTTCTACCAGGGGTTGTTCGGGTGGACGGCGCACGAGCAGGAAATGCCCCCGCCCACGGGCATCTATACCAGCTTCATGCTCGGCGAGTCGCCGGTCGGAGGGATGATGACGATCCAGCCGGATTGGGGTGAGGTTCCGCCACATTGGAGCACATACTTCTCGGTGGACGATTGTGACGCGACCGTAGCGACGGCGGTTGCGCTCGGGGCGACCCCGCTCATGCCCACGATGGAGATTCCCGGTGTCGGCCGGTTCGCGGGGCTGGCCGATCCCCAGGGAGCCACCTTCTCGGTCATCACGCTGGCGGAGCTCTAGGGTATCAGCGCTGGACGGGCGAAGGGGTTAGGGTCAGGGCCAGCGCCAACCGTTCGCCCTCAGTCGACGAATGGCCTCGACCGTGTCCGGCGGGAAGTCGGACTCCAGCATCCAGTCCAGGTAGTCTTCGTGATTGCGGACGGGCTGGCCGACGTGCTTGCCGAAGTTGAACACGATCTCGCCACCGGAGTCGAGTCGCAGGCGGCGCGACCGGTCCACCTCGTCGCGGCTCCGGCTCAGATCCAGGAGATCGTAGTCCTCGAGGGACCAGGCCCGCTTCATGGCACGGGCCAGCGGGACCAGGGCCTCGGCGTCGGACAGCGCCGAGTGCGCTCCTGCGTGACCGTGACCCAGGAACCGCTGCACCGCCAGGTCCAGGGTGCGGCGCTCGGACCTGGCCCATACGCGCAGGAGGTCGATCTCCGGCAAGGTCGCGAGGTTCAGCCCGGCCTCGCCCGCCCGGCGGAGCTCGGCGTCGATCATCACCGTATCGTAGCGCCGCGAGTTGTAGCCCAGCAGAACTGCGTCTGCGAGCATCTTCTGGATCATGGGCGCCCGGACCGCGAAGTGATCGCAGTGGGCCACGTCGACATCGGTTATTCCGTGCACGGCCGTCGAGTCGGCGGGAATCGGCATCCCGGGGTGAAAACGCTCGTGCAGGAGGACCAGACCGTCTTCGGCCCGTACGATCGCCAGCTCCACGATTCGATCATGCCGCGGATCGAGACCGGTGGCTTCCAGGTCCACGGCGAGAATTCGTTCCCACATGATCGAGCCTCTCAATCGGGGGTCCGAGGGATCATGTAGAATACACTCCCGAACGGCCAAAGTCTCGCCCAGGGCCGCGCCTCGCATCATTGGTCTCGGGCCCGTCGCTCCGGTTCGCCGAAACCTGTTCCCGATCCACGTGTTTATCTCTAGGTTGTTGCGAACCCGACGTCGCACCGCTCGCACGGAGAATTACGCTTGGCGCCCGACAGCACACCTGTGATCGAAGGAAGGTTCAGCGACTCCGGGGACCAGGGACATTCCGGGTCATCGAATGCCCCGGGCTCCGGGGGCGGCGCCGTCCTTCTGCACCTCACCGGTCCTCACAGGGGAACGCGTCAGCGCCTGCGCAACGACGAGGTACTGGTCGGGACGAGCGGAGAGGCCGTGGTTCACTTCCCCTCCGCGGCGGACCCGGTCGTGGCCCGGCGACACGCGCTGCTCGTGCGGGGCGACGATGGCTGGGTGGTAGTGGAGGAAGAGGGTCAGGTCTATCTCAACAGTGCCGACGTGCCCGGGCTGCACGGGCGCGACACACTGGTTCCCGGCGACATCCTGGAGATCGGCACTGGCGGTCCGGTGATCCGATTCCTCATGGAAACGCGCGACGCCCAGCCGTACAAGTCGCTGAAGGAGGCGTGGCGCGACTGCGTGGACTGCGCCCGACACGGCCGCGGTGGGCCACTCCGTCGATTCGCGCTGTTTCTCGCGTCTCTACCGCTGGAGCTCCTGACCCGCACCTCGCCGCGTACCCGAGTCGTTACGGGCGGAGCGTTCGCGGTCCTGCTCGTGACGGTCGGAACGGTGACAGCGTACGGACTCCGGCTTGAGAGGCGCATCGATGCGGAAGAAGCGAGAAGTGCCCGCGTCGCTGAGGCACTGAGCAGCCTGGCAAACCTCTCCGAGGGAGACCCTGAGCTCCGGGCCCTGGTTGTGGACCTCCAGAACGCTCTCACCGGGCGCATCGAAATTCTGGAGGAGATGAGTGACGCGGGCCGGCGGGTGGTGATGGCCGCCTCTTCGTCCGTGATCTTCGTCCAGGGTGGGTATCAGTTCGTCGAGAAGGGATCGGACCGCCCGCTCAGGCTCCTTCTCGGACCGTCCGGCAGGCCGAGGATCGGCCCGGGCGGCGTTCCCCTCACCACTCTGGAAGGGAATGGCCCGGTGTTCGAGGTGCAGTTCACAGGCAGCGCCTGGCTGGCCAGCGATGATGGACTTCTCGTCACCAACCGCCACGTGGCGATTCCGTGGAGCGCGAACGAACAGATCGGGCCCCTGTTCGAGAGGGGTTTCGAACCGCGTCTGCGGCTAGTCGGTTATCTACCCGACCAGGCCGAGCCCGTCGAGCTGGAATTCGTGACGGCCAGTCGGGATCACGATCTGGCGGTGGTTCGGGCACCGGAGCTGGCGGGCCGCGAGCCCCTGAGGTTGTCGGAAGACCCTCCAGGCGCAGGGCAGGCGATCCTGGTTCTCGGCTATCCCGCCGGCATCGACGCCTTGCTGGCCCGATCCGGCGCCATGTTCGTGGACTCGATCATGGAAAGGAGGCCTGATTTCTGGACCGTCGTGCGACAGCTCTCGGATGCCGGGTTCATTCGCCCCCTGGCCACGCGCGGGATCGTCGGCCAGGTGACCCCTTCCACGGTAGCCTACGACGCAGAGACCACCCGAGGCGGCAGTGGCGGCCCGGTGCTGTCCCTCAACGGAGAAGTGATCGCGGTCACCTTCGCGATCCTGGCCGATTTCGGGGGAAGCAATCTGGGGGTTCCGGCCGACGAGGTCTCACGGCTGCTCGCTGAAGCCGTGTCGCTCAGCGATAGCGCCGGTCCCTGACCTCGCGGAGCCGGCGCAGCGACTCGTAGGCAGCGCCCTCAGTCCATTGGCGCGCCCCATACGCGTAAGGTGAGCAGCTCCGAACCGGCGCGGTTCCCCGTGCGAAAATCTCGGGTCTCCCCGGACAGCCGAGGCCGGCGCGCAGGCCGGTCATCGGATCAATGTAGACGACTTCGAGGCCCGCGGGTGGATCGAAACGCGAGCCCGCCCAGCGTCCCTTTTCGCCGTACCGGCCGGTCGCCGCCACCATGAACCTGGCGAATATCGGGAGCGCGACCCGGGCTCCCGGGAGTCCCAGGCTGCGCCCGTCGTCGAACCCCACCCACACCGCCACCACCAGGGACGGCGTGTACCCGATGAACCATCCGTCGCGGAACCCGTTCGTCGTTCCCGACTTGGCCGCAACCTCGCCCGAGAAGCCATGGGCGCGGAGGCCCGCACCCGTACCTCGCTCGACGGCTCCCGCCAGGGCGGACGTGACCAGGTAAGCCTCGACGGCCGAAGCGGCACGCGAGCCTCCGCTTTCGTAAGCCACGGCCACGCTGCCGTCTCTCGCGAGAATCCCTAGAATCGGCCGAGTGCGGGCCCGGAAGCCACCGTCTGCTAGTACTCCGTAAGCCCTCGCCATCTCCAGTGGCGTCACTTCGAACGCTCCGAGCGCGATACTCGGGTACGGCCGCAAGGTACTCTCGATCCCGACCCGGCGGGCCATCTCGACGATGCGCTCCGGGCCCAGCTCGAGACCCAGCCGGGCGAACGGGACGTTGAGGGAGCGTTCCAGCGCCTCACGCAGCGTGACCGGGCCGCGGAAGCGGCCATCGTAATTGACCGGACGCCAGGTTCCCGCCGGGGTCTCCACGTCGAGCGGCTCGTCCGACAGGACCGCGGCCAGGGAGAAACGCGAGCCGTCGGCTCGTCCTCCCCTCCCGGCCGCCAGCGCGGACAGGGTGACGATCGGCTTGAACGAGCTCCCGGGCTGTCGCCGGGCGCGCACGGCCCGATTGAACTGCGAGGTCCCGTAGTCTCGGCCACCCACCAGCGCCAGGACATCGCCCGTGGCCGGGTCCAGGGCTACGAGCGACGCCTGGACGGGTGAGCCCGAGGCATCCTGCCGCTCGGCCAGAGCCGGATGCTGCCGCTCCAGCTCGCGCAGCCCGTCGGACACCGCCGCCGCTGCGGCCCGTTGGAGATCCGCATCCAGGCCTGTAACCACGCTGCCTCCGGCAGCCGCCTTGACCGGAGCGGAATCGGCCGCGGCCAGCGACTCGAGCACGTAGTCGGTGAAGTACCGAGCCGGCGGTGGGGATGCCGCCCGCGGATGATCCGGCAGGGAAGCGGCCGAGGCGGCCAGCCTCTGAGGCTCATCGATCAGCCCGCGACGGCTCATCAGCCTCAGGACCAGGTCTCGCCGGGCCCGCGCGGCCTCCGAGCTCCGCGCGGGTGAGTACAGGTTGGGGCCCCGTATCAGACCGGCGAGCAACGCCGATTCCGCCAGGTCGAGCTGGCCGGCGTCCTTGCCGAACAACGTCTCTGCGGCGCGCCCCACCCCGTGTATCGCCAGCCCGCCTTCGTGGCCCAGGTACACTTCGTTGAGATAGGCCTCGAGGATTTCGGATTTCGTGTGACGCGACTCCAGGACCAGCGCCATGACAGCCTCCCTCGCCTTGCGGACGAAGGTGCGCCTGGAGTCGAGGAAGAGGTTTTTTGCCAGCTGCTGCGTGATCGTGCTCGCGCCCTGCACGACACGGCCGTCCCGCAGGTTCGCGACGGCCGCAGCTCCGATGCGGCGGAAGTCGAGACCGTGATGTTCCTGAAACCGATGGTCCTCGACGGCGAGGACGGCCTCGACCAGGTGAGACGGCAGGTCGGCGAGGCGAACCGGAATGCGATCGCGGCCGCTCACTCCCGGGGTGACCGTCAGAAGCTCGGGCTCCAGCGGCACCGCCCGGTACCGATTGCCCTCTACGTCCTCCAGTGAGGCCACCCTGCCCCACCCGTCGACACGCACCCGCACGACGCTCCCGGCGAGAGGACCCAGACGACGGATCTCCCGCCCCGCGATGATCCACTCGCGCCGGCCGATCGCATACTGACCGGGTTCGACGACCCCGTTCGGGGCTTCCGAGAACCCGATGCGGATCAGGTGGGCCTCCAGTGCCTGCCGATCGGCGCGGCTTCCCACGATGAGCACCGGTGGGCGGGCGTAGATGCGTATCGGGAGATCCGAGGTCGGCGCATCGAGGCGGGCCACCGAGAGGGCCTCGATAGCCAGTGCCGTGCCCGCGAGCACCGCGATGGCGATTGCCAGACCGAGGCCCAGGACGGCTGCGCGCCGCCGTGGCCTTCGCCCCCCACTTCCTCGTTCCCGCACCTCTGCTCCCACGACGCTCGTACCCAACCGGTCAGACGGCTACCTTCCGTCACTCATTGGACCGCAGAAGACCCCGAACCGTTGCCAGCGCCCCTGAGCGTTGCGGCCGCGATCTCCGCCTGCGGCGAGCCACAGGCCACCGATTCCGGGGACCTCGACTATACTGTCAGCTTCCTCGGCCGTGAGGTGGATCTGGAACCGTACTTCCAGGACTATCCGTACGGTGGCTGGAACGCCGATTTCGACGCCGGGAGGCTGTTCTACCGGCACACCACTCCCGAGGGAACGTGGCTCATGGCGCAGGATCTGTCCGTCGGCGCAGGCACAGGCCTCGTGGACCCCGCAGCCGGCCAGCGAGTCATCGACATCGATCTCTCGACACGCAACCTGTGGGGTATGGAGTACGATTCGATCCGCGGCGACATGATCGTGCAGTCGGACGAGCGGAACGACGAGGTCATGAACCTCTACCGCATGTCGCTGCGAGATGGCTCGCTCCAGAAGCTGACGGACGTTCCCTATATCTATGGCTGGACTTTCTCTAAGAACGGGCAGACGATTGGCTACATCGCCCGATATGGTGATACCGAACCCTACCGGAACTGTCTGACCCTGCTGGACCTGGAGTCGGGTGAGTCGACGGAGGTGCTGTGCGAAGAGGGCGGCGAGCATCGCATGGTGTGGACGTCGGTCAACTTCCGGCCCTCCGGTGACGGCGCGGTGATCCGGCTCAACAAGGACGGTCACCGGCGGCAGGGCACGCTGGCCTACGTCGATCTGAAGAATCCAAGCCTGGACCTCCTTCTGCCCGACGGCATCGAGCGCCAGTCCATCGGCTCGTACGACGAGGGATGGTTGGACGACGATCGCTTCGTCTACGTGTCCGACGAGACCGGCTTCTCGAACCTTTACGTGTACGACCTGGAGACCCGATCCTCGCGCCCGCTGACATCGGTCGACGAGAACGCGTGGTTCGCGCTGCTCGAGACGGTAGAGGGACGGAAGATCCTCCAGGTGCTCGCCCGGCCGCATGAGAACGTGCTCCAGGTGCTGGATCCGGAAACCGGCAGCGTCCTTGGAGAGCAGATGCTCGACGTCAGCCTCGGGGTCATAGGCTTCGACGATCATGACCAGTTCGTGGTCAGCCAGACCTCGGCCGTGTCTCCGTTCCAGGGAGACGAGCTGCTGGTGGTCATGGAGGACGGACGGGCGACGTTCGAGTTCCGGCCCAAGATCCGTCTTCCTGAAACCTACCTGGCCGCTATCCAGCAGTGCGATGTGGAGCGGGTCGAGTTCCCGACCTTCGACACCGACCCGGCGACCGGGGAGCCCAGGATGCTGCACGCGTTCCTGTTCACGCCCCGCCAGGACAGGAAGGATCCCGAAGCGCGCCTGGCGGTCATCACCTCGTTCTACGGGGGAGGCAACTACTTCAGCACGGGAACGCAAGTGTTCTGCGAGGCGGGGATCTCCTGGTTGTCTCCAGCCGTGCGGGGAAGCTTCGGGTTCGGCAAGGACTTCATGGCGCTCAACGACCGGGACCTCGGTGGGGACGAGATCATCGACCTGTTCTACGGGGCCCGGTTCCTGGAGCAGAAGCTCGGCCTCGAACCCCGGCAGATAGGGGTGGCCGGAGGTTCGCACGGCGGGTACGCCACCATGCGGGCCCTGACGTTTCCGTCCGAGACGAACGGGCGGGGAGAGGACTACGATTTCGGCTTCGGGATGAGCCACGCCGGGTTCTCCAACATCGTGTCGTTCTACGACGCTACGAACATCCCCGACTGGATCGTTCTCGAGGCGGGCGACCCCGCGACCGAGAGTGAGAAGCTCCTCGATCGCTCGCCTATCAGCCACGTGGACCTGCTCGACTCGCCGATCCTCCTGACGCACGGATCGAACGACAACCGTGTGGGCGTCACCGAAAGCCGTGCTTTCGTCGAGGCCGGCCGGCAGCTCGAGAAGCCCATCACGTACGTGGAGTTCGAAGGCCAGGGCCACGGGATCTCGGGCCTCGAGAACCGGGTCAACTATTACCAGACTCGCTTCGACTTCCTGGAGGGCGTGGTGTGTGGCGCGGATGGAACGCAAGTGGAAGGCTGCGCCGCGGTCGATTGAAGTAGAGACTCGGGACGGCCGGCGGGGGGGGCGGGCTCCTCCCGCCGGTCCTCCCGCCGGTCAGTCTCCCGGGGCGTTCCGGTCCAGGTAGTCCAACAGGACGGCGGACATGGCTTTCGATCCCACCATGATGGACTCCTCGTCGGCCACGTAGCCCGGGCTGTGGGGCATCCCTACCGTCCCCTTCTCCGCGTTCGACACTCCCAGCCAGTACAGAGCTCCGGGGATTACCTGCTGATAGAACGCGAAGTCCTCACCGAAGTACGGGGTGGAGCCGGACTGGATCACGCTGGCCTCGCCCAGCGCACGCGCCAGGGGCTCACGGGAATCCCTCACGAGCTGCGCGTCGTTCACCATGTCGGGAAGCACTCGATCCTGGTACTCGAGCTCGTAGCCGGTCCCATCGGGAACGAGCTGGGCGAGCCCCTCGGTGATCTGCCTCTTCGCCGAGGCATACGCCTCGTCCCCCGAGGCCTTCACCGAACCGCTGACGACGTATCCGCCGCCCCTCGGATCCTTCATGGACCGCGCGTTAGCCCAGATGAAGTCGTCCCCCTCGGGAGCCGGACTCCCGGGAGGGCCTACCGTGCTGACGCCTGAGATGAGCCGGGCCGCGGATCGCGCCATCTCTCCAGGCTTCTCGCCACCCGACACCCGGACTCTGATCACGTCCGTGCCGGGCAGCCCCAAACCTTCGACCAGGCCTATCTGCCCGACCTCCAGGGGAGCCGTGTGTACGGCGAAGATGGCGGAGGGCGCCGGATCGTCCAGTACGCCATCCTCGATCATGGCTTTGGCGCCCTGGATGTTCTCTTCCGCCGGCTGGAACACGAACTTGACCGTCCCCGGCAGTTCCTCCCGCACCGAGACCAGCGCCTCGGCCACACCGAGAGCGACGGTGGTGTGGATGTCGTGACCGCAGATGTGCCGGACGCCGGGCACCTCCGATCTGAACGGAACCGGATCGGGAGAATTGTCACGCACGGCGTCCATGTCGGCGCGGTACGCAACCACCGGGCCGGGCTGTCCCCCGCGGAGCACGCTGACCACACCGTGACCCCCGACCCCGGTTTCCACTTCCAGACCCAGGGCCCGCAGCCGATCCGCCACGAGGGCCGCTGTGCGCTCCTCCTGGCCTGAGAGTTCGGGATGACGATGGATGTCCCGCCGGATGTCAATCAGGTCCTGCCGGGCCGCTTCGAGAGCGCTCTCCATAATTCCGAGCCGGATTTCCTCCGTCTGCTCCTGAGCCCGCCCGGTCTCCTGACCGGTCGCCACTTCGCTTCCGGCGAAGACGGCCGCGATCGCCCCCACCAGGACTACCGTGGGCCTGCCTGCGAATCCCCGGATCATCGCCCCTCCCGTGTCCGTGCCCCTTCCTGTGCGTGCTCTCTCTATTAGTATAGCGAATCACCGACTCACGAAGAGCGCCCCTCCCGGTGGCCCGGTGTCGGCCCTAGGTTGTGGCCCTTGTCTGACAGAGAAGCGCTGCGACCACCGGTCGCGTGTCCGACTCAACGGAGAGCCGATGAACGCAGAGCCGATCTTCACAGACCTCATCGGGATCATGGCCGTGATCCTGATGGTCCCCGTCATCTTCATCTGGCTGGAGAAGAAGACGGGTTGGAAGGTGTTCAATTACCTCCCGGCCATCATCTGGATCTTCCTGACGCCGGTGCTCCTCAGCAATTTCGGCGTTATCCCGAGACAGAGCCCCGTCTACGACACGTTCAAGCAGTTCGCCGTTCCGCTGTTCATCGTGCTGATGCTGCTCGACATCAACATCAAGGAGGCGATGAAGGTCGCGTGGCGTGGGGCCATCGTCCTGGTGATCGGCTCCGTGGGCGTCGTGGTCGGTGCGGTGGTCTCGTTCGTGATCTTTCGATCCGGGCTCCCGCCCGACTCGTGGTCCGGGTTCGGGGCGCTGGCGGGCAGCTGGATCGGTGGCACCGGTAACCTGGCCGCCGTGGCGGAGAGCCTGGGCACGCCGGCCGAGCAGCTGGGCCTCGTGGTGATCGTGGACAACTTCGTGTACCTGGCCTACTTCCCGCTCATCCTCGTTTGCAAGCGCTGGGCGAAGCCGTTCAATCGGTGGACGGGAGTGTCGCAGGCGCAGCTGGACCATTTTACCGAAGCCACGCAGCAGGTAGAGCGCAAGACGCACGAGGTCCATTTCAGCGACATCCTGACGCTCCTGGGCTGGGCCTTCGTAGCCATGCTGGCCGCCAACTCGATTGCCAGCTTCATTCCACCCCTCCCGCCCGTACTCACCCAGAGGACGTGGGCCCTGCTTCTCGTAACGACGTTCGGGATCCTCCTGTCTGCGACCAAGCTGCGGAACGTGCCCGGAACCGAGCCCCTGGCCATGGCCTTCGTCTATATCTACATGACGATGATCGGGGCGTCGGCCGATCTCCGTGAGCTCGGCGGCGGCCAGTTCTTCCTCATCGCGGGCTTCCTGACGATCGCGATCCACCTCGTCTTCGTGCTGGTCGGGGCCAAGCTCATGAAGCTGGACGTGAGCATGGCAGCCGTAGCGAGTGTCGCGGCGGTGGGCGGCGCTGCCTCGGCGCCGGTGGCCGCGGGATACCACCGCGAGGAACTGGTGCCCATCTCGATCATGCTGGCCCTTATCGGGTACGCGCTGGGCAACTACCTCGGCGTAGCGACGGCATACCTGTGCAACATGCTCGGGTGATGTTCGCCGGACGTCTGTCGCGACTCATCCGTAGGGGGCCGACCGAAACTCTTTCTCTTCGCCACCCGTAAGGACCCACGGCAAGCGGATTCCGCCGGCGGGACCACGTGCGTGGTTGCGGGGCGGTGTGGACTACGGGTTGAAGGGGACAGCCATGGACGGGTTCTTCAAGGACGTCAAGTACGGCGTCCGCATGCTCATCGGCTCGCCGGTACTCTCTCTCATCGCCATCGTCGCGTTCTCCCTCGGAATCGGTCTCACCACGACGGTGTTCAGCATCGTCAACGGCGCCATGTACAAAGGCCTCCCGTTCGACGAAGCCGATCAGATCGTCTCCGTCTGGCGAACCAATCCGGAGCGCGATATCGACCGTGGCGGCGTGTCGCTGCACGACTTCGTGGACTATAGGGACCAACAGACGAGCCTCGAAGCCTTCGGGCTCTGGAACCAGGGCGCGGTAAACCTCGTGGGCGGAGACGGCGAGCCCGAGCGCTATGCCGGTGCCATGGTGACGGCGAACATGTTCGACATCCTCCGCGTCGCGCCGGTCGCCGGCCGCGGGTTCCTTCCGGGCGAGGACGAGCCGGGAGCGGACCCGGTGATGATTATCGGCTACGAGGTGTGGCAGGAGAAGTTCGACGCCTCGCCAGACGTGGTGGGGATGACGGTGCGGACGAACGGAGAGCAGCGCACCATCGTCGGGGTGGCCCCGGAGGGATTCAAGTTCCCGATCGAGGCCGACATGTGGGCTCCGCTCGAAATCGATCCACTGGAGAACGAACGAGGCGAAGGCCCGCAGCTCCCAGGCTTCGGCCGGCTTCGTGAAGGCGTTTCGCTCGACCGGGCCTCCGCCGATTTCGCCACCATCGGTCTGCGGCTGGAGAACCAGTATCCGGTGGCCAACGAAGGCTTCGCTCCCCTGGTCGAACCGTATACCAAGTTCGTGATCGGAGATGAACTGTTCGGCGTCCTCATGGCGATGCTGGGTGGAGCCATCGGCGTGCTCCTCATCGCGTGCGCCAACGTGGCCAACCTGTTGTTCGCCCGGGCCGCAGGTCGGGAGAAGGAAGTGGCCGTCCGATCGGCCATGGGGGCCAGGCGACGACGCATTGTCCGGCAGCTGCTGGTCGAGGTGGGTGTGCTCTCCCTCGCGGGTGCGGCCGTCGGCATGTTGATCGGGATCGCCGGTATCGCCTGGTTCAACCGGGGCGTCGCGACCAATCCTCCACCCTTCTGGATGAGCTTCGACCTCGACGCTCGCGTCATGGGATTCGTGATCCTGATCACCGCCCTGTCGGCCATCGCCGCCGGCCTGTTTCCAGCTATTCGGGCGACCGGTCGGGGCATGAACGAGGCGCTGAAGGACGAAGGACGGGGATCCTCAGGCCTTCGGATGGGACGCATCACATCGATCATCGTGATCGGCGAAGTGGCCGTATCGTGCGGGCTCCTGATCGCAGCGGGTCTCATGATCAAGAGCGTGGCGCAGCTTCGAACGGTCGATCTGCCGTTCGCCGTCGAGAGCATCTTCACGGCTCGTCTCAACCTCCCGGAGACGGACTACCCGGAGTCCAACGACCGCACCGACTTCTATCGCGAATTGCTGCAGCGGCTTCAGACCACGCCCGGTGTCGAAGCGGCAACGCTTTCGGACGGCCTGCCCGCGCGCGGAAACGGGATGCGAACGTTCGAGATCGAGGGCGGCGAGTACCCGACGGAGCAGGACTACCCGCGAGCCCGCGAGGGAATCGTAACACCGGGCTACTTCTCCACGTTTCAGACGCAGGTACTCGACGGAAGGGCGTTCGAATTCTCGGACACGAGGGACAACCTGCCCGTGGCCCTGGTCAACAGGAGCTTCGTTGGTGAGTACTTCGAGGACGGAGAAGGACTGGGAAAGCGGTTCCGAATCCACCAGGGCGATGATGCCTACGAGTGGATGACGGTGGTCGGTATCGTGCCCGACATGAAGATGGAGGGAATCGGGAACAACCAGGCGAGTCCGGCCGGCTATTACATCGCCGTGGATCAGTTCGGCGAGATCCTTGGCAACACGGTGAGCATCGCCGTGCGGACGGCGGGGGATCCGGCGGGCCTGGCGTCCCGGGTTCGGGAGACGGTCGCCACGATGGACCCGAACCTGCCCATCTACGACGCCCTGCCCATGCAACAGGTAATCGACGACGCGACCTGGTTCTATACGACGTTTGGCACCCTGTTCATGGCATTCGGGTTCGTGGCCCTGTTCCTAGCTGCGGTAGGCCTGTATGGCGTCATGTCGTTCACGGTCAGCCAGCGTACACGCGAGATGGGCATCCGGATGGCTCTCGGGGCCTATGACACGCGGTTGATTCGCCTGGCCATGCGCCGCGGCCTGAAACAACTGGCAATCGGGATCACGATCGGGATCGGGCTGGCGGCACTCGCCACGCGACCCTTGCAGATCATCCTGTACGAGGTAGATGCCCGCGACCCGGTCATCTTCGGAGGGGTGGTCCTGGCGCTGGCCCTGGTGGGCCTGCTGGCCACCTATATCCCGGCCCGTCGCGTGAGCAGGATCCATCCGGCGGAAGCACTGTCTCCGGGTTGATCCGGTAGCGGGTCGGGCGGAGGCTCAGTTGTCAGCGTCGGCGGTAGCGCGCTCGTACACGCGCATGAAGGCGATCGTGCTCGGGAGGCGGTCGCCCACCAGGCGTGTGAGCACGTGGAGACGCCCGGTCCCGGCCTGGACCCAGTACTCTTCGGTCATGGCGACACCACCGTCGAGCTTCCGTTCGATGAACAGCCTGCCGCCATCCCACCATGTGCGGAACTCCACTTCACGACCCTCGCCCACCTTCAGCTTCTGCTTCCGCCCGTCCGTGAACAGAACCCGCTCGTGGTCCGGGTAGACGATCACGACGGTCGAATCGGTCTTCTCGATCCCGAAGCGCTCTGCGGCGCGGCGCACGGCGTCGAAACCCGACGGGTTCGGCGTGCGACCACTCCGGGACATTCCCGTGGGTGGCGGAGCTCCTCCCCGGACATTCCTGAGTTGCTCGGCCGGGTCGTCCGAGAGCGCCCGGTTGAGCGCCCAGTCGCCGACCAGGTCCCCGCCTCCGTCAGCCTCCTGGCCGTTCGCCGCCTGCAGGCCGGCGGCCGTTGTAAAGAGGGCCGCCACGAGCCACGCCCGGCTCACTGTATTCCACGTCACGCTCTATCTCCCCTGCTCGGGATTCGGGTGGTGCCTAAAGGTAAGACGACGCAGGCGCGTCTGGTATTCCGACAGTCACACTCCGGATCGCCCGATTGCCCGGGTCGGGCATGAGATATGCACCAAGCCGGGTGGTCACGAGGCCAACTTAACCGGAGGCTATCGGGTTTGAGTACGGCAGCATGCCCCATCTGTGAGCGTCCAGCGGCCCCAGGTCGCAGGTATTGCGAGACTTGCGACTTTCAGGCAAGTCCCGTGAAGGCCGATGGCGGTGCAGGGCAACATGCAAGAACTCCTGCCACATCCGGCAATCGATTCGCTGAAGTGCGCATCTTTCTGGGTGTCTTCGTGGTAGCCGCCATCACGACCACAGTCCTCGGATTGGGTGGAACTCTGGGCTTCTCGGGTATCCGGCAGAGCCTGGGACTCGTACCTATCGAGGAAGTGCGGCGGGCTGAGTGGGGCGAGTTGCGCTGGGTGCACGTCACGTCTCGCGTCCGGTCCGCCCGGACCACCGAGAGCGAGGTCGTCGCGCGGCTCGAGCCGGGAGACAGCGTGCGGGTGGACTTCGCCGGGGCCGGTTGGTACGCGATCTTCCCGGCAACGGCCGCCGACCGGCTGGAGGACGCTGCTGTAGGCTACGTGTACGGGGAGCTGCTCAAGGAGGAGCGGCCGCCGGATGTAAAGGTGCCGCTGGTGCGCATCTTACCGTAACCCGCTGCGCCACCGACTCGACCAGCCCTTTCAGGTCCCTTCCCTTCTTACCCTTCGCCACAGCCAGAGGGCCACGCCGACGAGCGTGAGCGCCACTCCAGGCACCCCGAGGGCGAAGGCCGAGGACGTCCATGCGTAATGAGAAGCTGCCGTTCCGGAGACTGCGTTCCACACCCACGTGAGGATCGGGAGGGCCAGGAAACCGACCCCGATGTGCATCAGGAGCCGGGGACCGCGCCCTTCCAGCGCAATGCCGCCCTTCCCAAACGCACCTGAAGTCCACAGCAGCAACAGACCGAAGGTGACGAGAGCGGGACCCTCGAACATCCAACCTTCGAGCGAGGCACCCATTTCGTCGAATCCAGGGGCCAGGACTTTCCACGTCGCGACGAGGCCGATGCCCGTGATCAGCAGGCCTGCGATGCCGGTCGTCCAACGAATCCGTGGGCCGATGAGTGCCTCCCGGTCGGTCCGGAGCGATTGGGATACTCGAGACGAAGCTAGCTCGCCCGAGCGGAAGCCTCCAGAGCCAGCTCCAGGGAATACGCAGAAGAAGCGGGCGGAGTCTTCGGACCTCCGCCCGCTCAGATCGGGTGGTGCCACTTCGGCCCCGCCGAGGCGGTGGGGCCGGACCCGTCAGGTCGTCAGTTCACGGGCGCTACACAGAGCGTCCGAATCCGCCCTGACCGCGCCTGCCCTGGCGCCCACCTCTGCCAGAGCCGTCTGCCTCCCGGCCCCGGGCCTGGTGGCGGGCGAACACCTGCGCCAACGCTCCATGCAGGCTCCAGATTTCCTCCTGACGGTCATCGAGCACGTCGAGCAGCGCCTGCCGGCGGTCTTCACGCCGGGCCTCGGCTTCCTCGGGAGATGGCCTCCCCTGTTCCTCGGATTCCACTCTCAGAGCCTCGAGTGCGGCAACCTGTTCGTCCGTGAGCCCGAGGGCATCGGCCATGGCGGCGTGCACCGCCTCCCGGCCCTCCTCCCACTGGCTGCGCATTTCCTCACGCCGCGTCTCCGCTTCCGCCCTGTGTTCCTCGAGCAGGGAGAGCTGCTCTTCGGTGAGGACCCCGGCCAGCGCTTCGTGCATCGCTTCTCGAATCTCGTCCATCCGGGTCTTCGCCTCCTCGCGGGTGATGATCCCGGCCCGGACGCCTTCGCGGATATCGTCCAGCTGTGGCCCGAACGACTCGCGAATCAGCTCGATCTCCTCGATCTGGGCGTCCGAAAGGTCGAGACCCTCGCCATGGATTCCACCCCGCCCCGGGCCGGCCCCCGGCCCCTGACCGCGGAAGCCGCCGGCTCGCTCCGAGCGATCGCGGAAGCGTCCGCCCATTTCACCTCGCCCGGCGCGCGCCTCGGCCCGCAGTTCCGCCTGACGGGCCACGAGCGCTTCGATCTGCTCCGAGCTGAGGACGTCCTGCAGCTCCGCAGCGGCGTACCACAGCGCACCGGACTGCCTTCCCTGCCCGCGGTACTCCTCCAGGATCGACCTGACCGCTTCGATTTGATCGTCGGACAGGCCCAATCCATCGGTGAGGTCACCGAAGACGACCGAGAGATCGGCCTCGGCCTCGGCGGACGCCGTGCTCTGATCCAGCGCGTCGGTCGTGTCCGTTGGAGAGCCGTCGCAGGCGATCGCGAGCCCTGTGAAGACGATGATCAGGCCGGCAACGATGGCGCGCCGGCCGCGGACCCGACCCATTTCCCCCGTGCGAAAACGCATTCTCCACCTCCGTGGTGCACGCGACCGGGCGCGCCGGTCGATTCGATGGTCGCGGCAACCTCGTTGCTCCCGCGACTGGATCTTAGACGCTGGTCCCCGCGCCCTCATTCCATCTTCCACGGACGTGCAGGGCCGCTCACCCGGCTTTGACACTCAGGCCTGGCGTCGAAGCTCCAGCAGGCGGGGGCGGAGCCGTTCGGCCGTCTCGATAGCGGAAGCGATCTCTCGCAACTCCGTCACCATGTCCTGAAGCTCGTCCGAGCGTGATTCCGCCATGACGTGCGTCCGGCTGGATCCATGCCGCGAGAGCGTCTGCTTGCCGAGACGGTCCATCCAGGTGGAGAGCCTTACGAGCCTCTGCATCGTCTGCTCGAAGTCACGCGACCACCAATCCAGGAGATCTTCGGAGCGGGCCTTTCCGTCGCCGCCCCGGCTCCGGATGCGGTCGAGCTCCGAGGTGGGAATGCGCCACTCCCCGTCCTGCTTCCGTGCCGACACCCCCCCGCTGCGAATCCAGTTGTAGACGGTGTTGAAGTGCTTACCACTCAAACGGGCGAACTCGTGCACGCCAAGGGTCTCTCGCATGGTCATTCCTCGTGTTGTTGTTACTATTCATATTATACTGTCATCGAGATAAGTCAATACAGAACATATGGTTCTGACCGGATGACGCGGTCAGTCAGGCGCACTCAGTTTTCCACGCCATCGGGCGGAGACACGAGGGCGAGGCCCGTATCCGGGCACCTGGCTGCCTCAAACCGAGCCGATTCCAGGCGTCACCAGCGGGCGCCAGATCCGTGCGACTCCGTTGACGAAACGGACGGCCGGGGACTACGGTACCCTCCACTGTTCTTCCGGCGTGCCCGGACCCGGCGACGCCGCCATCACGAAGGAGCGTGACCGCTGAGCCAGATGCTGCTTCTCTCCATCGCTGCGATCATCACGCTCGGGATCGCGGCCGAGTGGATCGCGTGGCGAGTCGGTCTCCCCTCGATCCTCGTGCTCCTGGTGTTCGGGATCGTCGCCGGCCCTCTCACCGGCCTGTTGAATCCCGACGCCATTTTCGGAGACCTGCTCTTTCCCATCGTCTCCGTCTCGGTGGCCATCATCCTGTTCGAGGGCGGCACGAGTCTTCGGATTCGGGAGCTGCGGCAGGTCGGCCGCGTGGTGGGGAGTCTGGTGTCCGTGGGGGCGTTGGTGACCTGGACCATGGCCACGGCTGCTGCCCACTACCTTCTCGGCCTCGGGCTCGAGCTGTCTCTTCTGCTCGGCGCGATTCTCGTCGTCACGGGACCCACGGTGATCGTGCCCCTTCTCCGCCAGATGCGCCCCAGTCTCCAGGTGGGCAACACGCTCAAGTGGGAAGGCATCCTCATCGACCCGGTCGGCGCCATCCTCGCCGTGCTCGTGTTCGAGGTGCTGCTGGAAGGAGGCCTGGAGGTCGCGTGGACCGTCGGCTCCCTGGGACTGCTCAAGACAGTCGTGATCGGCGTGGTGCTCGCGGGGGTCGGGGCGGGGCTGATGATCTGGGTGCTGGATCGCCGCTGGGTGCCCGAGTTCCTTCAGAGCCCGCTATCGCTGACCCTCGTGGTGGCGGCCTTTGCCGCGTCCAACTCCCTGCAGGCGGAATCGGGCCTGCTCACGGTCACGCTCATGGGTATGGTGATGGCCAATCAGAAGTCCGTGAACGTGCGCCACATCGTGGAATTCAAGGAGAACCTGCGCGTCCTGCTGATTTCTTCGCTGTTCATCATCCTGGCCGCCCGGCTGCAGCTAGCCGATCTGCGTGCGGTAGGACTGCGGGAAATCGGATTCGTCGCCGCCCTCATACTCGTCGTGCGCCCGGTGGCCGTCGGACTCGCGACCCTGGGGTCGGATTTCAACTGGCGCGAGCGCCTGGCGATCGGGTGGGTGGCACCCCGCGGCATCGTGGCGGCGGCGGTGTCTTCTCTGTTCGCCCTCGAGCTTGCGCAGCACGGCTACCCCGGCGCCGGACAGCTGGCTTCGGTCACCTTCCTGGTGATCATCGCCACCGTGGTCGTGTACGGATTCACCGCCGCTCCGCTGGCCCGCCGCCTGGGCGTCGCGCAGCCGGAACCGCAGGGTGTTCTGTTCGTGGGCGCGCACCCATGGGCACGCGAGATCGCGCGAGAGCTTCGGGAGATCGGCTTCCAGGTGCTGCTGGCCGACAGCAACCGCCGGAACATAGCGCAGGCGCGCATGGCCGGGCTGCCTACATATTTCGGCAGCACGCTGACCGAGGGGGCGCTCGACCACATGGACCTGAACGGAATCGGAAGCCTCCTTGCCCTGACAGCCAACGACGAGGTCAATTCTCTGAGCGGGCTCAATTTCAGCGAGGTACTCGGGGCAGACTCCGTGTTCCAGCTGCCGCCCGACGACCTCCAGATATCCACGGAAGGGACACTGGTCGGGCGGCACCTGCGAGGGAGGTTCCTGTTCCGGCCCGACGCCGGCTACTGGCAGCTGACAGCCCGGTTCGACTCCGGCGCCGACATCAAGACGACGAAGCTCAGCGAAGCGTTCGGCTACTCGGCCTTCCTCGAGCAGCACCCGGACGCCGTCCCCCTGTTCGTCGTGGACGACGGAAGGCTCACCGTCATGACGGTTCGCGGTGCGCCCGCACCGCAGCCCGGTCAGACGATCGTGGCAATCGTCAGCGTCTGAGTCCGAGTGTCCCCTAGTTGTCCACCGAGAAGCTGATCGGCTGGGCGATCCACACGCCGATGGCCTGGTCGCGCAGCATGGCGGGCGAGAACTTCATCTGCGCCGCGATCGCGAGAGCCGTAGCGTCCAGTCGCTCGTAGCCGCTGGACCGGTTGATCTGGGCGTTGCCCGGGTTTCCCTCAGCATCCACCCACACCCACATCAGGACTTCTCCTCCGATGCCGGCTTCCTTGAGCGGCCGCGGGTACAGCTCCGCCAGGAGGCGCAGCATCTCCGGGCCGTTGAGCAGGCGCGGGTCGGTGTCGCGAGCCACGTAGACAGGTTGTGCGCTCGGATCAACCTCCACGTTCGGGGGCGGCGGGGCGAGCTCGGACACCGGGTTGTCCTCGAACGTAGTGGCGGCGATGGTGATGTCCTCGTCCAGTACGCTCTCCGCGACCCGCGGGCGGGCCGGCCGCACGATGGCCTCCGGCGGAGGAGGTATCCTGACCTCGGGGGGCAGCTCGATCGCCGCCAGCTCGTCCGCTATGAGGTCGAAGTCTGCTGCCTGGATCCTTGGAAAGAACTCGAAGGCCACGAAGTGCACCGCGACGGAGGCGAATACGGCCAGCGCCCCGATCAGGCGATAGGAATCCTTGAACCGCTGGTTGGCCGTCAGGACCTCTTCCTCCGGCAGGCCCTTGAGCACGGAGTGCATCGCTTCATCTGACATCGCTCGATCCTCTCGCCCGTGGCCGCGGCGTGCGGCTCCTCACCCAGGGATGCGTCGAACATACAGCAACCGGACCGGAGCATAGTCCATTGTACTATACGCCACTGGAGTCCCGAAGGGTTCGTCGTCACCACAATCGGCTCGGGCCGTCTCCCCGCCGTCACGCGGCGGGTGAACGGGATCAGCGAATCCCGTATATTGTGGATGGATCCGCGTCTTCGCGGCCGGACGTGCCGTGACCTCACGCGGGCACCGCCCCCGGGGAGGGGTCGTGACCGACAACTGGACAGAAGCGGAGCGATTGGCAGCGGAAGTGCTGTCCTCCGGCTCGGACGAGGCCCTGCGAGGGCTCCTGGTCGAGCTCGACAAGGCCCCCCCGAGCCCGGTCCGCTCCGGCACTCAGCCCCACTCTTCGACAACGCGCCGATCGAGGACCGGCACGCCCCGGTCCCGCAAATGGCGCGGCCCACGAATTTTCGGGCCAGCCCGATCGGCAGGCCTGGAAACCGGCTTCCTGGAAATCGCGGTGGAAGGAACCGTGGTGGTGGTGGCCGTGGCGTGCATCGCGATCGGAACGCGAACCGTCGCCTCCCTGGCCGACGCGCGGCCGGCGATCTCGAAGGCGCTGCAGTCGGTGAACCTTCCGTCGGCGGTCGGAGACCTTTCGCTCGGCGACCCCTCGGGCCAGACCGGAGCCCGCACTGCCGTCGACCGCACCGTCACGGCGAACGAGCCGATCACCGCGATGGCTCGCGACCTCGAGGCTACGGTCGGACGCTATCGGGCGGTGGCCGCCGTCTTCGCACAGAGGAAGCTGCCGTGCTCCCAGCTCCGGCAGAGTTACGGAGAGGTGGACGACGGCTGGACCCGATACAGCATCGCGCAGAGCCGCACGTACGGCGGAGAGGTGCCCGATCACCTGGTCTCACGGGATGCCGCCCTGTACGAAGCGGTGCGGGACGTCGATCGGGACTTCACGGCATCGGGCTGCAATCGGCCCTGACCGGGAGACACGCTCCGTTCGGTCCACATCCTGCGCCTCTTCCGTCGAACGTGCGTTCAGCAGAGGCGACGACCAGGGATGGCGAGCTGCTCCAAAGGCCGAATATGCTTTATAATTCAGCTTTCGTGATACCCGCTCGACCCACTGGCTGGGTCGGACGCCACTGTAGGCTGCGCACAACACTCGCCCCTCAACGTTTCCTGTTCAGCGTGTCGATCGCCGTCTTCTCCGGCGTCCTCCTCGCCCCCTCCGTCGGTGCTCAGGAATACAGAGGAGGATCCGTGCGGCTCGTGATCCGGAATCACTACCTGCCGGCACTGGGGCTGGCGCCGGACTCGCAGGCGATCTCGTGGATGGCGCCGTCGTCGATGGAGGAAACGGAGCGTCTGGCGGCGATGTGGGCCGCGGGCGACGATGACGAAGCTCTCAGGGCCTGGCGCGCCGTGGCGCAGACCGAGGTCGCGGCCGAGCGGCTGGCCACTGACGCGCAAGTGGACGGAGCAGCCACCTGGATTGCCGCTCGTGCAATGGCCATCGCCTCCAGCGAGAGCCAGGACAGTCGGGACGATACCCCGGAGCGGCGGGAAAGGGAGATCCGGTGGGCCGTCCGCTCGGCCGCCAGGGTGCTCATCGAAGGCCCGGGTTAGTTCGCACCCACCGCAGGACACTCTCACAGCGGACGACTCTGCTGAACACTGAGAGGCTCATCGTGTAATCGTCACGCAGCCCTTCGATTATCCGCCGAGCTTCCGAGAGAAGAGGACATGCGCGTGCCCGAGCTGGTGGATTTGGAATGAAGCTCGGCGTCGCGGGTGTCCTGGCGCTGACCGCAACGCTGGCCTCCGACTGCGGAGGCGACGACGCGTCACGCCCGGGATCTCCCCGTACCGCGCGGACGCCTCTCGAGAACGCCCCGTTCCCGTACACCGAGAATGCCGAGGACGTCGGCGTGTCCTCGGATGCTCTCTGGCTGTTCAAGGAGCGCCTGTACTCACGGGTGGTCGCGCGGCACGTCGTGGGGGCCGAGGTCCTGGTGATCGTCGACGGGCGGATCGTGCTCCACCAGGCGATGGGGTGGGCGGACCGGAACGATCTGGTGCCTATGGAGCGGAATTCGATCTTCCGCCTCGCCTCCATGACGAAGCCGGTCGCGGGTACGGCCGCCCTGATGCTGGCCGACGAGGGACTCCTGGGGCTGGACGAGCCCGTAGGCCGGTACCTGCCGTCCTTCCGGTCCGGAGCCGCGGACCGCATCACCGTGCGCGAACTGCTGACACATCGGTCGGGCTTCGTCCAGGGCGGTGATCCGCCCGGCTACGCGGACCAGCCCACCCTCGCCGCCGCGGTACGGCTCGTCGGAGAACAGGGCCCGACGTTCGAGCCTGGCGAGAAATTCGTCTACTCGAACCTCAACTCCGAAGTCCTCGGTGCCGTGGTGGCAACCGTATCGGGGATACCGGTCGAGCAGTTCATCGAGGAGCGCATCCTCCGGCCGATTCGCATGACCGACACGCACACCGCGTATTCGCCCGACGCGGATTGGGCAGATCGCGTGCCGTCCTCGTACCGGAGCTGGGGAGGCACGTCGTGGGAGCGCTGGTGGAACCCGGTCCGGCCCCACGAAACTGGCTGGTTCAGTCCCGCCGGCGACCTGTTCGGGAGCGCCTTCGACTACGCGCGCTTTCTGCAGGTGTGGATCGACCGCGGCGCGCTCGGTAGTGACCGACTCCTCGATACCGTGACCGTCGAGGAAGCGCTGGCGGACCCGACGGCAGCGGATACATTTCCGGTACGGGCCCGGTGGTACGGCATGCACTGGGAGATCTACCACGCTTCGCCAGCGGCCGGCTCCCTGCCCGCTTTCGGACACCGGGGAGCGACGGGCACGCTCGGCATGGCGATTCCAGGCAGAAACGCGATCGTGATCTACCTTTCCAATTCCAACGAGACCGAAGTCGTTGACGAGGTCATCGACGCGGCGCTCGATATTTTCGGGAGATGAAGCATGGCAGAGATGAAGATCAGCAACGGGCCTCTGAGACTGACCCTCACGGACGACAAGGGCCGAGTGGTCGCGGCGCTCCGTTACCCGAGGGTGCGGTGGAAGAAGCTGGTCATCGAGAGCGAGGACGCCGAGTTCGACGCCGTCGTCCTGAGTGACACGCGAGTCCGGCTGGAGAAGAGGACGCCGGCCTCAGAGCGGGACTCCCGAAGCGAGACCCACGAGTGGGACCCGTTCCATGAGTTCGAGTGGGGCGTCAGGGACTTCCTGACGAAGCTCGGCGAGGCTCTCGGCCTCTCGGACACGGAGGCAGACGCTCCGGCGGGCGGAGCCTCGAGCGGGGAGTCGGAAGAGGCGCCGGACCCGAAGCCGGACGTCGAGACAGAAGGCACCTGAGACGACACCCGGGTGCGCCTGACCGAATAGCCGGGCGCACCCGAGGGTCGATCGACTCAGTTACCGAGCGGGAAGGCGACGCCGGCCAGGAACTGCCAGGCACTCATCTTCGAGCTGCCGAGCGCCAGGACGTCAGGTCATACCGTGCGTCGAACACGATATCAACCTTGCCCATGTCGAAGTCCAGCCCGCCGCCGAATATCAGGTCGAAGAGAACGCTTTCCGCGTCGAAGAACTCACGCAGGGACGGGGATATTCCGTGCTCCTGGACGCCGGCGTTTCAAGCCGCGAAGAAGGCCTCCCGCACGGCAAGGAACATGTCGATACGTCCGACACGTCCATGCTCAGCGCACCCGTACGGGAGGCGGAAGCGCGACCGGGTCAGTTCGGGGCATGGACCGAAGGCCCGCCGTACTCCCGGTGGTGACCGAACGTGGGACCGGACGGGTTGATCGCGAGAACGTTGTCCACCGTCGCGATGTACTGGCGCACGCTGCCGGGGAATGGCTCCTCTCGGCCGTTCTTCCCGAACGGATCCGTGTACCACACCGACGGTCCGTCCTCGTTGCTGATCCGGTTGCTGTTGATATCGACCGAACGCTGCGCACCGTCGAACACGGATCTGGGGTCGTCCCACGACACGCCCGGCAGGCTGCCGTTGGCCGTCGACTCATCACAGTCGCTTCCCTGCGCGAGCTCCCCGGAGCCCGTCACCTCGTAGCACACGTCGATCGGCCGTCCGGTCAAGTCCGCCTGCGCCGGATCGTAGAATCGACTCGGGCGCATCACGTTGAAGTAAGGGTTTACGCTGGCGATCGAACGACCGGAGGCCGCGCGGATCGACTGGGAGATCTGCCAGCTCTCTCGCAGCGCCGAGCTGAAGTTCGAGCGCTCACCCGGCGGTACGAGCATGTGCTGCTCCACGCAGTCGCGGGTCGGGATCAACCGTTCTCCGCTGCCGCTCGGAGATCCGAGTGGAGTCGGGCTCCCGGCCGTGATGTGCACGTCGCGGTCACAGGTGGACACGAATTCGCCCGGAGTCCCGATCGCGGCAAGCAATGTCAGGCTCATGTCCGTTCCGTCATCGCAGCGGATGTGGTACACGAGCTCGTGCACGTTGTTGGTGAACGCGTCCTTCGAGTGAGACCCCTGGTGCAGCTTGACCAGCGCATCGCACCGCGCCCCCTGGAGAAGCTGTCCGGCGGCGTCACCGGAGTAATGGAGCTCGAAATCGTTCTCCCAATCGATCTTGTGTCCGACGTGGTCCTCGTGGCGTTGCAGGGCCGGATCGTAGGTGTCCAGCTGCTCGTTCGCGTAGCCGAAGGGGATCGCGCCCACTTCGTCGAACAGGTTCGACCCGTGCGGGTCGCGACCGTGCTCGTGGCCGAACGAGCACGCGGTAGCCGGGTCGGTCGGCGGATGCCAGGTAGGATACAGCTTGCCGTCCGGGCCCACCGTCGTGTGGCTGTCGTGGACCTCCCTCGTGCAGGTGTCACCGCCCCTTGGCTCCCAGCGCCCCACCGCGTGGCTGAGACCGGCGCCGGAGCCCAACGGACCCAGGTCCGATCCGTCTCCATCTCCTCCGCATCCTCCGATCCCGACCGACCCCAGGACGAGCGATGCACCGATCCATGCTGAACGTCTCATCAAGAATCCTCCGTGTACGTATGTGCGGTGGTCTAGTGCCAGGTGAGTCCGATACCGAGCTTGATCAGCTGCAGGCTACCCGACCCGAGTCCCTCTCCGTTGAACTCGAGGTCGCCTATTCCACCGGCCACCACTTCGAGCTGTGGAGTGAAGGTCAGGCCGGTTCCGACCGGGATCTCGTAGCCGACCCCGAACTGCGGCCCGAAGCTGGTGCTGGTGAATGCGTTCTCGGCGTCCGAGGCGCGGTACAGGGTGATACCGAGCCCTCCGTTGAGGGAGAGCCTGCGCACGGGGCCGGGGAAGAAGTAGGCCATGAGGCTGAACGTTCCGTGCCACCGGTTCACGCCTTCCTCGTCCTGATGCCAGCCGTTGATCTCCAGGCCGAGGTCGAGCGACCGGCTCTGAGTGATGCCGCCGCGCAACATCCCGGTCGCGCCTCCGGTGAGGTTGCCGCGGCAGATCTCGCAGTCCACGCGCGACCAACCCCAGCCCACGGCGAATCCGTACCACAACCCGCCGGGCTTCACCGGGCCGAGCGCAGATGCCTCGGACGGAAGGGATGACGAAGCCGGCGCCTGGGCGAAGGCCAGGGCGCTTTCGAATACGGGTGCGTCCGACGGAACTACCGGAGCCAGTGCGCAAAGCGCCACGACGGTGACCGCCTGCAGGCGAATCCCAAGCACGGCTTTCCTTCCTGTGAAAAGAACCGGCGACCTCGGTTTCGGGCGCCGCAGCGTCCGATCGGGCCACTTTTCGCCAGTAGCGTGCCACATCGTAACTAGTTGATACAACTACATGTACCGGAGGTCTCAATCGACACGTTCGGCAATCGGTTGCGCACTCGGATACATCGTGCCGTCCGGGGGGACCTTCGGGACCGGGGTAGACGTCAGCCGGGTCTCAGCCGGACCTCGGTCACTTCAGGCTGGAGGCCTGACGGCCAGGTGACGGCTCCACTGCACCCTGAAACCGGTGCCCTAACACGAGGTGCGGATGTCATGCTGGTATTCCTGATCATCGCAGCGGTGCTCATCGGACTCGCGTACGCCGACTTCTGCCTGATCGACAACACGGAGCACTTCGGTATGTGCTTCAAGAAGGCGGCAGAAGCGGGGGCGGCTCGGGCCGAGAAACAAGCCAAGACCGTCGCTTCCATGTGGAACTCTTCAGCCGAGCAGACGGAAGTCGTTCCGCCTTCCACGGGCGGGATGGAGTCCGCGGATGAAAGAGGTACAGATGCCGCCGCTGACAACGGGAAGTCGACCTATTTACGACGACGCCCGGTGCCGGAACCTCTCCTGCTTCTCGACCTGGAGCCGGTGCTGGAGCTGTATGAGGCGTAGTAGAGGGTCGCAGACGAGAGCGAACCCGGAGTTCAAGGCCGAATCGCCGGTCCTCGGCAGGCGCGTTTGCAGCGCCGCCACACCGGTGATTGGCCGCAACCACACTTTTCGGGCGTCAAGTATCGTGGCGATCTCGGCGCTCGTATAGCGCAGGGCCACAAGTAGTTATGCGACTTTGGGCCAAGGGGTAACGCCGTTTGGCCCCATACCCTCCAGGTCGCCTGAAGCCCGGACTGCGGCTTCCGCGCCACACTTCCCGGTACCCACCTCCCACTCCCTCGATGCCTGTATACCATTCAAATTCATTAATTACAACGCGTTATGCCGCTTTCGCGCTTCCCTGGCTCAGAGTGTGGCACACCCGGTGCCTGTACCGGGACCGAACACGCGGACGCCAGATCGCTCCGACGCACCGCTTACGAACGAACTGAAATCCAAGGGTGGACCAGCGATGAACGGACAGCTCGCGAACCAGGACAGCGCCAGACAGCACGCCGGGACCATGACCCGCCTCGCACGACTGATCCGTTGTTCTCGCGGCTCCGCCATGGTGGAAATGGCGCTCGTCACCCCGATGCTGCTCATGCTGTTCGTGTCGATCTTCGAGTTCGGCCGCATGTTCCACACGCGCCTCACGGCGCGGCACGCGGTGATCGAGGCCACGCGCTTCGCCATCACCGGTAACCAGCTCACCGACGAGGAATCGGGCGACGCGCTGGACAGGGCGACCTCGATCCGTCGGATGGTCACCCAAAGCGCCTACACGCTGCCCGTCACACCCGAATCGATCGACATCGATCCGGCGGACGGCGGCGGTCCGGAAGATATCGTCCGAATCACGCTCACGTACTCTTACGACTATGCCCTGCCTGGCTTCATCGATGTGCTGCCACATATGACGTTCACGGTGGCGGCAGCCATGCGGAACGAGCCCTTCTACGAGACTTCGGGCTCCTGAAGGCTGGAAAGGACGAATTCGAGATGCGCACGATGAACATGACCCGCACACGCACACAGATGCGCGGCCAATGCACGGGACGCGGTCTGGCTCGCCTGCTCCGCTCGGACAGCGGCCAGGGAGTCGCAGAATTCGCGCTCGCGCTTCCGGTGATCCTGGTGATCCTCCTCGGCATGGTCGAGTTCTCGCACGCATACGACCGGGTGCACGGATTGGCCGGGTTGAGTCGCGAGGGCGCGAACATCGCGGCTCGGGGCTCGTCTCTATCCGATGTCTTGACGACCGTGGTGGCGAACGGAGAGACACTGGACATGGCGGGTAACGGCGGCGCGATCGTCAGCCGGGTAGTCGTCGAGAACGGGCAGCCGGTGGTGATGGCCCAGGTCGCGTCCGAGGGATACGACAGCTTCAGCCGTATCACCACGGCCGACTCGACGGCCGCCGACTGGATCGCCATGGCCGGATTCGCCGAAGGAAGCACTCACTACACGGTCGAGGTCTTCCTCACCTACGAGCCCGTTACTCCCCTGGCCGGCCTGTTCGAGGTGGTGGCGCCGTCCGTGCTCTACGAGCGCGCTGTCTTCTAAGGGAACTTGGAGAGAGAATGATGATGTCTGTCGATTCGCTTGGCCGACTGGTCAGAGATACTCGAGGCTCCGTTCTCATGCTCGTGGCAGCGGGAATGGTCTTCATGCTCGGCATGACGGGCCTGGCCGTAGACTCGGGCCGCGGATATCTGACCCGCCTCCGCCTCGTGCGGGCCGTGGACGCAGCCGCACTAACCGGGGCGCGCACGCTCCGCTCGGGCGAGACGGTGGCGCGCGAGCAGGCCACGGCCGCAGCCTACGCCAACGGCGTGGGGGCGACGCTCAACGGTGTGACCCTCGACATGCGAGTCGACACTGATGAGAAGGGCGAGAGCACGTTCGAGGTGAGCGCCGCGCAGACGCTACCCACCATCCTGATGCGACTGCTCGGAATCGACCACATCAACGTGCGCGCCAGCTCCGTGGCGGCCGTACCGCCCGTCGACCTGGTCCTCGTGATCGATCAGTCCGGCTCCCTCGGGACCGTCGGGGCATGGGACGACCTGCAGGTAGCGGCCAAGGAGTTCATCCGGTACTTCGACGACGACCTGGACCAGCTCGGTCTCGTGTCGTTCCAGACGCGAGCCGCGAACCGGTTCCAGATCGCGCACGGCTTCCGCATGCCGATCGAAGCCAGGATCAACGGGATGTCATCGGCTGGCTGGACCAACTACGGCGAGGGCCTCAGGCTGGCGTACGACCAGATCACGAGCTCCGACGTGCGCGAGCGCTCGGTCAAGGTCGTGGTGTTCTTCACCGACGGGCGCCCGACCGCATTCCGGGGCACGGTCGGCGGGCAGGACCGGATCATGGCCACGAACCAGGATCTCCCGCCCAGCAGTCTCGGCGGCTACTACAACAACCCGGACGCCCTGCCGATCGACGGCACGGTCTCGGCGAGCGGCTGCCGCGGCGCCACCTTCTGTGCGACGTGGACCGAACAGGCGGCGCCCCAACCCGTGGCCTCCGACGCCCTGAACCACGATCTCGGACGGCAGATGGCCAACCAGATCCGGGGTGAGGACGTGCTGGTGTACACGATTGCCCTCGGGAACACGACCTATTCCGATCCGGCGTTCCAGCCCAACCTGCCGTTCCTGCAGGAGCTCGCGAACGTGGACGGGGCGACCGACGGCAGCCAGCCGGCTGGCAAGAGCTACTTCGCGCCCGACGCCTCGCAGCTGCGAGCGGTGTTCAACCAGGTGGCCTCGGACCTGATGGTTCGCCTGGCCCGCTAGGCTGAGCGTCCGGCCAGCGGAGCGCTGGCCGGCGGAATCGAGTGCAAGCCGGGGTCGCTTTGGAAGGCGATCCCGGCTTTGCCGTTCAGGGGGCTTGACAAGACGGATCGTCTTGACGGATTGACGCAACCGGCGGCCGGTGCGTTAGTGGGGCTGAGCTTCGGTCAGGAGGTTTTTGACGTGCCCCTAACAGAGTGTCCGGACTGCGGCGGAGTCGTTTCCGACGCTGCACTTACGTGCCCGACGTGTCACCGTGTTCTGAAGAACATCGAGCCGGACGGGATGCGCCTGATGAAGCGCCTGGCGTGCTGGGCGGTCGGCGGGGTGCTGGCCCTCGCGGGTCTGTGGGTAATCACCCGGTTTCTCGCGTGACCCGCCGCGACTGAGCCCCGTCCGTCCTACTCGTACCTGAGCGCCTGCACCGGATCCAGCCGCGCGGCGCGGAATGCGGGGATCAGGGTCGCAGCCAGACCGACGCCGAGCAGAAGCAGGGCCACGCCGCCGAAGGTCAGCGGATCCGACACTCCCACCCCGTACAGCATGCTGCCCAGCGGACGCGTGGCCACGAAGGCCAGTGCGAGTCCGATGACCGCTCCCGCGGCCACGAGCGCGGCACCCTGCCCGATCATCAACCGGATGATGTCCCCCGGGCTGGCCCCGACCGATACCCGAATGCCTACTTCCCGGGTGCGCCGGGCGGCCGTGTAAGCGACGACGCCGTACAGCCCCACCGTGGCCAGGAGAGCGGCCAGTCCCCCGAACACCGCGAGCAGGATGCCACCCATGCGCGGCGCGAACAGCATGAGGCCCATGTGCTCGGGCATCGTCTTGAGCTCCATGACGGGGAGATCCTCGGCGATTGCGCGAGCCTCGCGCTGGAGCGCCGGAAGCAGCCGACCCGGCTCGCCCGATGTGTGGGCCACCAGCGAGGCAAAGCTCTCGTTGCTCTGCATCCACGACTGGTACACGTAGGGGCGCGGGGCCTCGCCGAGCGTGCGCACCTTGGTGTCCCGGGCGATACCGATCACGGTGCTGATCTCGCCGTCCGGGTCGCCCAGGCGGAGGCTCTTGCCGAGAGCGCTTTCCCCGGTCCAGTGCTGCCGAGCCGCCGCCTCGCTCAGTATCACAACCAGCGGAGCGTCCGCGTCATCGGATACGTCAAAATCCCGTCCCTCGATGAGCGGTATGTCCAGGGTCTCGAAATAGTCCGGCGAGATGCGGGTCACGTCCACGCCTGGAGGAGACTCGAGGTCCACCTCGACACCCACCGGGAAGATCTCGTTGGTCTGGATCGCAGCGCCGAGCGGCAGCCGGCTCGCCAGGGCGGCTGATTCCACGCCCGGGAGCGCGCGGGTCCGGTCGAGCAGCGCCGTCATCACTTCGTCACGCCGCGCCCGATCCCACCCGGTGAGGCCGGGCGCCACGGTCATCACCGCGGCCCGCTCCCCTTCGAAGCCCGGATCGATTCCCTGCGCGGCGATCAGGCTGCGCACGAACAGGCCGGCCCCTACCAGCAGCACCATCGAGATCGCCACCTGCACCACCACGAGCACGTTACGGAGCCCTAACCGTCGGTACCGGCTCCCCACTGCGGCCGGGACGTCCTTGAGAGCCGGGACGAGCTGCGGTTTCGTGGCCTGCAGGGCCGGCACGAGACCGAACAGCAGCCCTGCCAGGACGGCCACGCCAAACGTGAACACGAGCACGGTCATATCAATGCCGAGATCCAGCGAAAGCGAAATCAGCATCGGCGGCTGGAAGCGGACGATCGCCGTGATGATCCCCCACGCGAGGGCGAGGCCGAGCGCACCGCCGACGACGGCCAGCACGAGACTCTCCGTGAGCAGCTGCCGGATCAGCCGTCCCCTTCCCGCCCCCACGGCCAGGCGGATGGCGATCTCCCGCCTGCGGTTCAGGGCCCGGGCGATCATCAGGTTGGCGAGGTTCGAGCACACGATCAGGAGCAGCAGCCCGACCACGGTCATGAGGAGCGCGGCCACCGGCACCATGTAGCCGTCGATGTTCGGGTGCATGCGCACGTCGTTCGACGGAATGACGTGGAAGGTGCGCTCCGCGTTCGACTGCGGGAACGCGGCGGCGAGGTTGCTGGCCATGAGGTCCATTCGGGCCTGCGCCTGCTCCTCCGTCACTCCTGGCTGCAGCCTTCCCTTCACGAGGAAGTTGCGGCCGCTCCGTACTTCGAGGCCGGACCGGGTCGGGTTCCTCCTGGCTGCAGCCTTCCCTTCACGAGGAAGTTGCGGCCGCTCCGTACTTCGAGGCCGGACCGGGTCGGGTTCATGTAGGTCATGGCGCTGGCCGGGAGCCACACGTCCACCGTGAATCCGACCCACAGCCCCTTGAACCAGTCCGGAGCCACTCCAACGATCTCGAACGGCCGCCCCCGCAGCGTGATCGTCTGGCCGACCACATCGGGGTCCGCCCCGTAATGCCGCGTCCACAGACCGTGGCTGATGACGGCGACGTTCGTACCGGGCACGTCGTCCACCCCGTCCTGCAAGGCGCGCCCACGAGCGGCCGGAACCCCCAGCACCTGGAAGTAGTTGCCCGACACCGTCTCGCCGAACAGCACTTCCGTGCCCGTCCCGATCGTCATACTGACGAAGTCCGCCGCGTAGGCCGCGACGTCCACGAACGTCTCCCGGTCCTCTCGGATCGCGACGTAGTCGGGATAGTCGTGCGGGTTCATGAAGGTCTCGTCGCCGTCGAGCGTGTAGATGTCGACGAGTTCTTCAGGAGCATCGACCGGAAGCGGCCGCAGGAGCACGGCGTTGACGATGCTGAAGATCGCGCTATTGGCACCCACGCCAAGGGCCATGGTCAGGAGGGCGACTACCGTGAAGACGGGGCGGCGGATGAGCTGCCGGATGGCGTAGCGGAGATCGGCCAGCATGTGTGCCTCGCGTGAGGGGCCGGATTACCTGTCGACTGTGGGCTTTACGAGGTGGTGGGTGGGGTGGTTTCAGGGGTGGTGGCTGGCGTGACGATGGGTCCTAGAACCCCTCGACTGATCCGAGGTACTCGTCGAACCAGGGGTGGACGACGGGATAGATGTCGGGAAACTGGACCGGATCCGCGTAGTCTCCGGTCACCAGGCGCTTGTGCTCCTCCGAGGTTCCCAGGTACTCGAGCATCGGCAGCTGGGCTTCCTCGTACGGCCACCTCATAGAATAGCGGGAGTTCATGAACAGGAACGGCGTCCTGACACGAGAAAGGAAGTGGAACGGATCTACATGAGGAGGATCGGCCGACAAGGGGTCGAGTGCTCCGGACTCCGCGAAGGCGACCTTGATCCGCGGCTCCAGGGCCAGGACGATCGGGGCGTGCGTCGTTCCGAAGTACATTCCGTAGTACGCGATTCTCTGGCGGTCGATTTCCGGCCGTGTTTCCAGGTAGTCGATCGTTCGCATCAGCTCCTTCACCCAGCGCACGGCGATCTCCGCCGGCTGCCAATCCAGACCTTGTTCGACATTCTTCTCGGAATCGTACGGTTCGTACGTCCCGAAGAGCTTGGGCACCGCGACGGCACGCCCGGTGCGGAGGAAGGAGTCGAACATCGCTACGTCTCTGGCCCGGAATACGGGAGAATCCTGGCCATAGCCGTTGAAGAACAGCACCGTCTGGTACGGCGGCCGTCCGTCATTCGGGAGGAACAGATAGACTCCCATGCGACTGATGCCGTCCGGACCCGTGAAGC
>JBDGXI010000089.1:0-13867 GCA_039584685.1 Gemmatimonadota bacterium
CCTGGACCTCCGTGTGGGTGCCGTCGGCGATCGCTCAGGCCGGGGAAAGCACACCACCTCGGCCGGGGTGCTCATTCCCCTTCCCGGCGGCGGTTACCTCGCCGACACACCCGGAATCCAGTACTTCGAGCCAGCCGGTGTGGATGTGGCCGATCTCGCGCACGCGTTCCGCGAGTTCCGGTCTCTCGTCGATGGCTGCCGGTTCGCCAATTGCCGACACCGGGCGGAACCGGGGTGCGCGGTCCGTGCTGCGGTGGACGACGGCAGCGTCCACGAGCACCGGTTCGCCAGCTATCTGTCCCTGCTGGAAGATGCCGAAGGCGGCCGGGAGTCGGGCCGGTGACGAGTGAGTGGGCGGATGACCTGCGTGAGGCCCTCGCGGACAGGCCGGCGAATCGCATTCCCGAGACCGACTGCGAGATCCGGGCTGCCGTAACCCTGATTCTCCGCTCCGCGGCGGCGGGAGAAGACAGTCCGCAGGCGCTGTTGGTGAGGCGGGCCGAAGTCCCCGGCGACCCGTGGTCCGGTCACGTCGCTCTCCCCGGTGGACGCCGGGACCCCGACGACGAAGATCTCCTGGAAACGGCGCGCCGCGAAACCCTCGAGGAGACAGGCCTCCGCCTGGCCCGGGAGGATCACCTCGGACGGCTGGGCGAAATTCACCCGCGGAGCAAACACCTCCCGTCGATCTGTGTGACTCCTTTCGTCGCCTGGCTGGGGTCCGATCAGGACGTGCGCGTCAATCACGAGCTCACGGGCCATGTCTGGGTCCCGGTATCGACGCTTTCGGATCCACGTTACCGATCCACGCTGGTGCGCGAGGCACCCACGGTCAGGGAGTTTCCGGCGATCGAGTACGAAGGCGACGTGATCTGGGGGCTGACTTTCGCGATTCTCGAAGACTTCCTGGCGGTCCTGGCGCGGTCGCGGGCAGGCGGGCAGGGTGAAGGCTGATGCGGCCCTTTCCGACCACCATGATCCGGGCCACCTTCACCGCATGAAGACGTTGACCGCTTTGATCGCGGCCGTGGTCGTGGTGACCGTGCTGCTGGTCACGGTGCGATCGCAGGAACCGGTTGGAGCCGGTATCTACTACGATGACGGAGCTTACCTCGCGCTGGCCCGTTCAATGGCCGGTGGAGAGGGTTACGTCTACTCCAACCTCCCGGAAACCGTTCCGGGCGTGAAGTACCCTCCCGTGTACCCTGCCGTGCTGGCCGTCACGTGGAAGGCGTTCGGTTCCTACCCCGAGAACCTCGGTGCCCTCAAGGCGCTGAACGCCCTGTTCTGGGGGCTCGCGGCGGGGGGATCGTTCCTCCTGTTCGCGCGTGGCGGCAGACGACGGGTAATAGCGGTCGGGCTGGTCACGCTTTACGTGTTCCTGACGATCCCATCCATGTCAGTGGCAACGGTTCTGCTGTCGGAGCCGTTGTTCCTCCTGGCCAGCGTCGGAGCGCTGCTCCTGGCATCCGGCGACCCGATGCGACCTGCCCCGGTTCCCGTTTCCGATGCAGAGCCCGGCTGGCGCTGGCCGCGGGGCGAGACCGGCTGGGCCGCGGCTGTCGGACTCACAGCGGTGGCGGCGCTCATGACGCGTTCCATCGGTTTTACGCTGATCGCGAGTCTCCTGCTCGCTCTCCTCCTCGGGCGTCGATGGCGGAGCGCCGGGGTGTTCCTGGCCACGGTGGGCGTCCCGGCGATCGCATGGCAAGCGTGGACCCGGGCGCACGCCGGCGATGTGCCGGCCCCGATCGCGGGTCAGTACGGATCCTACGGAGCGTGGCTCGGCCAGGGTCTCGACGAGGGCCTCTTCGGGCACCTGCGTGAGGTGATCGCCACCAACTGGGGACCCTTCGTCGAAACGCTGCAGTTCGTGTGGGCGCCGCGAGCGCCGGGCCTGGCGCTGGCCATCATCCTGCTCGCCGCGGGAGCGGCCGCCGCCTACGGGGCACGGAGCGTGTGGAGGCGCAATCCAGCCCTGGTCCTGTTCCCGCTGGTTTATCTCGCGCTCGTGTTCATCTGGCCGTACGGGCCGTATCGCTTCTACTACACCATCGTGCCGCTGCTGACGCTCTTCGCGTTCGAGGGTCTGTGGGAAGCGGTGCCGAAGATCCGGGCCGATCTTCCGCCTTGGGGTGTGCCCGTAGGGGTCGTCATCGCCGCAGTATTCATGGTCAACGCACTGGTGTATCATGGACGTGGCCACGTCGTCAGGGCATGGGCCACGCCGCAGACTATACCCGCTCGCGCCTACGCTCCCCTCAACCAGTGGATCCGCGAGAACACTGGGCCGGACGAGGTGATCGCCTCCGGGCTCGACCCGTACGTGCACTGGGAGACCGGCCGGCTGGCGGTGCCATCGTGGCTCTTTCTGGCTGACGACTACGAGAGCTACGACCGCTCGCCCGAGGTGCTGGCAGCTGGCCTGGACTCCGCGATCGTGAGGTACGGTGCCCGGTACGTGGCCCTGATCCTCAGCGAGAGCAAGGCCGCGCGCACGCTCGAAGCCTTCGTGGAGCTGAATCCGGAGCGCGCATTCAAGGTGGTCGAGACGGAGGGTCCGGCCGTCGGTGTGATCTACGAACTCGCCCCCCCGGGGGAAGAGTTGTGGGATCCGGAAGCGGAGGCCGGGGGCGAGCTAGAGGAATAGCCGGGCGGCTCAGGTACCGTCACTGTCCACGACTTCGACGTGACCGCGGAGCCGGATCCCCCGGGAAGACCGGCCCACCTCGCAACGTGTTCGAGCCTCTCTGCCTGACTAATGACCGCTCGAGGCGGGCTGCGCGCAGCAGACACGCACCGCAGCCCCTCAGGAAGTTCGTGCCCGGGTCCGGGCGGCCACTTCCGCCACGAGCCCGGTCATGAGCTCCACCGCCTCAGGATTCGACAGGCCCTGGTTGGCCAGTGAGCGCCATGTGTAAAAACCGAGAGCGTGGCCCACCGCGGCACGTACGCGACGCTGATCACGACTGTTCACATCCCACCCCGCTGACAGACCTCCTGCCACCTCCCGAAAGTAGTCCCACAGGGGAACCATGACCTCGGCGACCGCCTCCATCCTGCGGTCTCGAGGCGAGTCCCGGGATCCGCAATGCCTGTCCAATCAGCAGAGTTCGGTAGGGGATGGGCCTCGAGCCAGTGAGCCGAGCAAGCCCCGAGCATGGCCCGGTCGTCCGGAAAATGACGGTAGACCGTGAGCCGTTGGACACCGGCTCGCTCGGCGATCGCCGTCACCGTCGTCGCGGCTGGACCGATTTCCTCATGCAACTCGACCATGGCTTCAACGATTCGCAGTCTGGCGTCTCTCTTGGGCATTGAATAAACACCAATGTTCATCGACCATTGACAAAGACTTACCACATAGCGAAGCTGGGTGTTGTAGTACAATACACTTGCGTTCACTATTAGACAACGCGCCAGATACTAAGGAGGCCACATGCCCGAGCACCTTTTCGCATCAGGCACACTTGCCGTAGTGCTGGGTGCGTCCTTCACTCTGGCTGCCTGCTCCCCGCAACCTGCCACGGGACCAGTCCTCCATCAAGGTGACACATCAGACTTTGGCACCGGTGAGGTGTCCACGTACGTGAAGATGGACGGGGCGGGAGAGCTCGCTTCGGTCGGAGTGCGGCTGTCAGCGTCCACTTTCGATGCGCTGCCTGTCGAGCCAGACGGTACGGCACCGTGCTTCGATGTGAACGGCGATGGTGAACAAGACCGGAAGACGGAGTGCTTCATGATGTTGAGGCGGGATCTGGACCTGCCCACGGCCCTCGCGGGCGATGTCGCACCGTTCGGGTACGTTCAGTTCAACTACAATCCGCACGGGCATCCTCCGCCCGCCCCTCCCGTGTATGCGGAGCCGCATTTCGACTTCCATTTCTATCTCGTGGGCCTCGAGGACGTCAGGAAGATCCGTACCGGGACGTGTGGCTTCTTCATCGACTGTGAGGCATTCGAGCGGGCAAGGGTTCCGGTCCCGGAGGTGTACATGCCGCCGGCCTACATCGAAGTCGGAGCGGCGGCGGGTGAGGAGGGTAATCATCTTCTGCTGTCGACGGCGCCCGAGCTCGGTGATCCGCCTGCCCAATTCACACAGACGTTCATCTTCGGATCCTACGACGGACACATCATCTTCTACGAACCGATGGTCTCCGCCGCGCTCTTCACCCCCGACCTGGATGAGTGTCACGACATCGCGACACCAGCCGCCTGGGAGATCGCCGGAGCATATCCGACTCGCTATTGCCTGCGATATGTCAGCGGCGATAACGCCTACGAGGTCTCGCTCGAGAGATTCGTGCGACGAGACGCGTCTTGAGGACCAGGGAGCAGAACATGCCGAACATACAGACCATCCCTCCCGAAAGAGCCCGTGGAATCCGTAGCATCTTCTTCCGATGGGTTCGGAGGCAGTACGGGGGAATCGTTCCCGGCGTCTTCCAGATTCTGGCGGTCGACCTCAAGGTCGCCCGCCCGGCCGGTGCGCTGTACAGCTACCTTCACCTGGGGAAGTCGTCACCTCTCAGCCGCCTGCAACGGGAGATGCTGGCGACAGTGGTCAACGGCAAGGTCGGCGGCGCTCCCTGACTGGGCCTGCATACGGCGGCGGTTCGTCGCCTCACCGGAAACGACCATCTCGGCCACGAATTCGCCACGACCTGGCCCGAGTACGAGCTGGACCCCGGGACCCGCGCCATGCTCGGCTACGCCAGCAAACTTACGGAGACGCCTAGCATCGTGGGCGAAGAGGATGTCGAGGGACTGCGGGAGGCCGGATGGAACGAAGAGGCGATCTGGAAGATCACGGCGCTCACTTCGTTCTTCAACTTCAGCGGCCGGATGGAAGCGGCCTCCGGCCTGCCGCCGGACGAGATTCCGGAAGACTCGCCGTTCGCTGAGGCGCGAGACGGCTGACGGGCCGGGAAGATTCTCCTGGTCGCGGCCTGGTCCGGCTCTCCAGTCGAGCACGCACCGATACAGAGCGAGAAGAGTACCGTGAGCGGCCCGCGCAGCCTCATTTCGGTCTCCGCTCGTGGGACGTGAACACTGTGACTCGCGTCTCGCCCGGGAAATCGTACCGCTTCGCCTTCCCCTCCAGGCGATGATCCTTCCCGTGCTCGACGCAGAGGATAGTGCTGAACGGCACCTCGAGCCAACGCCGCACCACGCGATCAAGCTTCTTCGATCCATACGGAGGATCGGCGAACGCGATGTCGTAGGCTCCTTCTGGCAGGGCATCCACGAACGGGATCGCGTCACGCTTGAAGATCCGCGTGCGCTTTCGTACCCGGAAAGCCGCCACGTTCGCCTTCAGCGCGTGAAGGCTGGCGGAGCCGTTCTCCACGAAGTCCACCCGTGCAGCTCCACGCGACAGCGCCTCGAGGCCGAGCGCTCCCGAACCCGCGAAAAGATCGAGCACCCTCGCGCCCGCGAGCGACTCCGCCAGCAGGTCGAGCCACCGATCGCGGACCTCCTCGGTGGTGGGACGAATCCTCGCGCCGGGAGAAACCAGGTCTCGTCCCGCCCAGGTGCCCTTGACGATTCGCATTCAGTCACCCGCTCCCAGCACGTAGATCACCCACGGAGAGACCTGTGTCTCGGTCACCCACTCGAACGGCTCGTCCGGACGTCCGAGCGGCCTGTGAATGTCGACAGCAGCCATGCCGGCTCGACCGATGGCTTCCCGGTAGGCCGCGCCAGTGCACAGGACGTCTTCCACCGGACGGCTGTCGGCCACATCGAGCATCACGATTCGCACCGTATCTCCATCTCGCGCGTTCCTGTTCTCGGGAAAACCCCTGGTGGAGAAAGAGGCCCACTCGTTCACGTAGATCTCGATCGACGAGACAAGGTTCAAGATTCGACCGCCCGGGGCCAGGAGTCGGCGTAGCGCCGTCAGGAGCGACACCTTCTGATCGAAGTCCGGAATGTTGTCGAAGGTGAAGGCGGACAGGATCAAGTCGAACGATCCCGCGTCCAGTCCAGGCAGCTCTCCAGCGGGCACGAGGCGGTAGTCCCCCTGCGGGTCCAGCTCGCGCGCTCGCTTGAGCATGCTCTCCGCGATATCCACCCCGACGACGTCGAACCCCAGGTCACGGAGGAAGCGGGTCGAGCGTCCGGTCCCACAACCGAAATCCAGTGCCCGGGTGCCATTGACGTATGCCTCGATCAGGGCCGGGATGTCGCGGTACGCCAGCCAGTAGGTACCAGGAAACTCGAGCTCGGCATACGAGTCCGCTCGCTCGTCATCGTCATACACGTTCGAGAATTCTTTGCTCACCGGTATCGTTCCGAGTTCGCCGTGGTCACCTCCGAACCTGAAGCTGAGGCTCCTCCCGCTCGGGACGCCGTTCGATCGGGAACCGCGATTTGTTACTATTGTGCATTGCCTGTATGAGCGAAACAGAGACCGACCCGACCAGGAGACTCCTTTGTCCATCAGACCGGTGAAACAGATCGTGCAGTCGAAGCCCGCAGTGGAGGGAGCCGGCGTGAGGCTGCGGCGCGCTTTCGGATTCGGTGATACGGACCAGACGGATCCGTTTCTCCTGTTTGACGACTTCCGGAACGATATCCCGGGCGACTACCTGGCCGGGTTCCCATGGCACCCTCACCGTGGCATCGAGACGATCACGTACGTGCTCGCCGGTACGGTGGATCACGGCGACAGCCTCGGCAATTCCGGGAAGCTGGGAGCGGGAGACGTGCAGTGGATGACGGCCGGGCGTGGGATCTTGCACCAGGAGATGCCCAAGGGTGATCCGTTGGGGAAGATGCATGGCTTCCAGCTATGGGCGAACCTTCCGGCTTCCGAGAAGATGACGGCACCTCGCTACCAGGACGTGACGTCGGACGACATTCCGACGGTGACCGAGGATGACGGGACGAGCGTTCGGGTCATCTGCGGGAGTTTCTGGGGTGAGAGGGGTCCGGTGGACGGAATCGCGGCGGATCCGCGCTACCTGGACGTGTGGGTGCCGCCGGGTACCCGGAGAACGCTTGCCGTAGAGACGGACCGGAACGGGTTCGCCTACGTGTTCGAGGGATCGGGCACGTTCAGTGACGCGTCCGAGCCACGTTCAGTGCGCGACGAGGACGGGAACATCGTCACGCTCCCCCTGGACCGGGCCGGCAACCGCTCGCTCGTCCTGTTCGATCGCGGCGACGAGATCACCGTGCAGGCCGGCGACTCGGGAATCCGGTTTCTTCTCGTTTCAGGCAAGCCGATCCAGGAGCCGGTGGCGTGGGCGGGACCCATCGTGATGAACACGCAGGAGCAGCTCAAGCAGGCCTACTCGGAGCTGAGGGACGGCACGTTCATCCAGACGGGCTGAGGCCTGCGGGACGTAGCCCCGCAGCTCATCCAGTCCGTAGTCCATCGGCATCGCCCCCTCCGTCCTTTCTGGGGTCCCCGTCATTGGCGGTCGTCTGGAAAGGAGCTCGGCTCGGAAGCCACCTCCCCGGCCGACGCCTAGAACAATCCGATCCGAGAGACCGTGGGCGGGATGTCGGACTCCCCCCGCATGCCCATGTACATCCCGCCGAAGTACGGAATCAGCCAGATCAGCCACACGACTATGCTGTAGCGGTGAAAGCCGGCCCTGGCTTTCTCGGTCCCGGAGCGCACGACCAGGGTGGCCCAGACGGCGTGAACCAGCATGAGCCACAGGGCGATCTGTCCGGTCAGCGTGTGCGGCGCCAGGATGTCGAACGGACCGGTCGCCATTTGATGCATGGCCCAGGTTCCGGCGACATCGAACGCGAACCCTGTCCAGAAAGCGACGACGTGCCAGGGCTTGAGGTACCGGACGATCCGTTCTGCCCAGACTCCCAGGGTGTAGAAGACCAGGGCCAGGGTGATCAGGACGGCAGACCAGGGCATGCTATCGATTCCGAGTCATGGCCGGATCGTCACGGCAGTCGGAAAGTGGCAGACGACAGCCCGCCCAGCGACCGAACGGGCCGGCGGCTGATCAGAACGAGCGGCACGTCGGTCTGCTGCGCGATCGCCAGTGCCAGGTCTCCGAGCGGCCGTTGGCCACGGGCGCGACGCTCCATTCCCATCACGACGAGGTCCGCTTCCGCCGCCCTGCCGAGGATCGCGCCCACGGGATCGCCTGTCGCCTCGACGTCTACCACGTAGGGCCCCGCCGCCTCGTCACGGGCCAGGGTCATCAACTCCCGCTCCGTCTGCTTTCGCTCCGACGGAGAGGTATCGGAAGCCACCGCATGCAGGAACGTGAGTGACCGCTCACCGGATCGGGACAGGCTGGCCAGCAGGCGGGCCCGGAGGCGGCTGTGCTCGCGCCGCCCACCCAGCGGCACGAGAACGCGCGTCGCACTGTCCATTCGCCATCGGCGCGGAGCGCGAACGATCACCACGTCCATGTCGAGCCCCGCGAGCAGGCGCTCGAAGCTGGCTTCCGTTCCCGGCTCCGTGAGATCCGGCAGGCCCATGAGAATCGTCTCGCAGCTCTGCACATGAGCCACGCGCGCGATCTCCCCCCACACGTCGGACGCGATGGTGAACAGCGTTTCGGGCACCAGGGAACTCTCGAAGCTCCTTTGCAGGGCTTCGCCGAGAACGGCCTCCGCATCGCGAAGTGCCGGAGGATCGTCCTCGACGCCCGCAGGCTGGGGCCGCACCACGGAAAGGAGGAGCACCCGTCCCGTGCCGGGAGTCCTGATGGTGGCCGCGACGTCGACCAGACTCGCGGCTCGCGCCGGGTTGGCGATCGGCACCAACACGAGCGGGCTGCGGCCGCGCAACCTCGCCAGATCGGGGTCGCGCGCTTCGGCCGAGGCGTCGACGAGGCTCGCGCCCGACGCGAATACGATCAGGTAAAGGACCGCTCCGATCGCCAGCCAGACAACGATCACACTTCCGGCCTCTGGAACGATGAACGCCTGGAAGGTCGCCAGGCCGAGGCACAGAAGACCTCCGACCCATGGGATGATGGCCGGTCGGGTCTCGCCCGAACGGCTCGCGGCCAGCGCCGCGGTCCAGTGGACCATTGAAAACGAGATCAGGAAGATGAGGCTCGATGCGGCACCCGCGGCGGCCACATTCCCGAACAGGAGGGCTGTCCCGGCCATCATGACGCCCGAAACGACGACCGCCACGGCCGGAATACCGCTCGGCCCATGCATACGCCCGAAACGTCGGGGAAGAGTCCTATCCCGAGCCATAGTGAAAGCGAGCCGTGACGCGGCCACCACGTTGGCGCCGAGAGCCGAGAGCATCGAGAGGACGCCGGCGGCGATCACCAGCCAGTATCCGCTCGGTCCCATGTACTGTTCCGCCGAGACCGCGACCAGGCTCTCCGGATTGGCTGCGGCTGCCGCGGTGATTCCCTCGGGAGGCGCCCCCACCGTGGCCATGAGAAACAGGAGCGGGAGGTAGATCGCGAGAGCGATCCCGAGCGACAGGTACATCCCGAGCGGAACGTTCCGCTCGGGATTCTCGATCTCTTCGCTCACAGTCGGAATCAGTCCGAATCCCTGCAGGGCAATAAACGTGTAGCCCATTGCCGCGAGGATTCCGATCGAGCCGCCAGGGGAGAACGGGTGCAGGCGTCCAAGCAGTTCGGAGGGCGAGTCGCCGATCCAGGCCACCACACCCGCCACGATGAGGACGGCAAATACGATGATCTTTCCAATGTTCGCGGCGGCGCCCGCACCTCCTGCCCGCCGAACCAGGATCAGCGTGTAGGCCGTGATCGAGGCGAGCGTAAGGCCGATCGGAAGGGCCGGCCCCAGCACCCACTGAGGCGTCAGGTCGGTCATCGCAGAGAGTCGTGTGAGACCCTCGGCCGCAAACGCGGCGAACCCCAGCGCGTACAGGACACCGGCGACGATCGACGCGAACCAGACGACCCATCCGACGAGAAAGGCGACCTCTATGTTGAGGACCTTCTTCGCGTACGTGTAGACACCTCCAGACTCCGGGAATCGCCTGGAGAGGTCTGCAAAGCTGATTGCGGTCAGGTAGGCGATGCCGCCGTTCAGCGCGAACGCGATGATGGCGGCAGGTCCCGCGGCGGCGAAGGCCACGCCGGCCAGGGCCAGGATGCCGCCCCCGACGATCGCGCCCACGCCGAGGGACGTGGCGCCGAACAGTCCCATGTGTCGCTTGGTATTCAGGGGTCGCTCGCGCGAATCGGTTGCGGTGCCTGTGACTCGAGTGGCCAATCTACGGCGTGTTCACAACCCGTCCACCACCACGATGGAGGTCTCGGCCACCCTGGGCCCGGTCGAATGAGCGCGAGTACTCGACCCGGGCCACCCGGACGCTGTACGCATCGTACCACGCGTCCCGGCCCATACGCTGCGCCTCCCGGTGCTCGGCGTGCTTCCTCCAACCGTCGATCGCTTCCATCGAATCCCAATACGAGACCGTGATGCCGATCGCACCCTCGCGCACCGATTCGACGCCCAGAAATCCGGACTGCTCGCTCGCCAGCTCTACCATCCGGTCGGCCATCTCGCCGTAGCCTTCGTGCTCGGAGGCGCGGCGCGAAGTGAAGATCACGGCGTAGTACGGGGTTTCAGGGGTGCTGGACAGCTCACTCATCGTGTGCGGCCTCTTCATCCTGGGGTGGGTCGAAAGCGATGCGGGTCGTCTCGCTGTTCAGGCTGAAGAACTGCCAGGCTCCGATGACAGCCATGACCCCGAGCAGCAGGATCGCCTCCCATTTGCCAGCGTCGCGCGTGCCCCAGGGAAAGTCCAGCGTCAGCGTGTCGGGATCGGCAAACAGGGCGACTGCACACACGAGTGCCGAGGCAACCATCACCAGGGCAGCGATACGTCGGGCCCAGCGCCAAGCGCGCCGGTTCCCCCGCAGAAGTCCACGGCCGATGGCCCAGCCGGAGATCCCGACGCCGGCAGGAAGCGCGATAGAGAGATCCCCGCCCTGCAGCGACCCGACGAACTCCATGACGCCGGCGACGAAGCCAATCGGAACGCCGGCGAGCCAGAACCAGCCGACCGCACGGGCGCGGGTCGGCACCAGAGCAGACCGATCCTCTGCATCGCTGCGGAAGTGATCCCGCCTGATCGGGGGGAACTTCATGACCTCATTGATCATCCGCCGACATGATCGAGTCCTCGCGCGCGCGGCGGGCGTTGGCGGAATCGGACACAGAAAGGGCGCTCCTGACTCCAGCCGCTCCGGGAACGGCCGACTCGGCGATGGCGCTGTCGCGGGCTCCTTCGCTTCTCGTCTGCGGGGGGTCTTCCGAGCCGCAGCCCACCAGCAGGATCAGCATGAGTCCGACGATCGCGAAGCGCATTCGAACCTCCCTGTCAGAGTATGGGCGGTCTCACCTCAGCGCCGCGATCGCTTCGATCTCCACCAGGCACCCGAAGTGAAGGTCACGCGAGGGGACGACCGCCCGCGCCGGTCGGTGCTCACCGAACACCTCGGCGTATACCTGGTTTACTCCGCCCCATAACTCGACATCCGAGACGTACGCGGTGGTCTTGATCACGTGGTTCAGATCGCTCCCGCAGGACAACAGGATCTGCTCGATGTTCCGCAGAGCCAGGCGGGTCTGATCCTCGATAGAGCCCACTCCCTTCTCGCCGCTAACCGGATCCACGGCCAGCTGGCCGGAAACATAGACCGTATCTCCGTAGACTACCGCCTGCGAGTAGTGGCCCGCAGGAGAAGGAGCGTCCGGTGTCGATATCATCCTCATCGTCAGGCTCCTCTTCGTTCCGCGCTACTTTTCTTCGGCTTCATTGGCGGCTTCGCGGACAGGGTTGAGGCCTCGACTCGAGCGACGCTTCCACGAGCGCCACTATGTGATCGATCTCCTCCCGGGCCGGCTCGAGATCCTCGATTGCGTGCTTGACCAGTCGTAGCCGAGCAGCGAGCACTCCCGCCACCTCCGTGTCCACCGAGAGGCTGCCCACTCGCCCACTCTCCTCCGGGCTCAGTTTGCGCTCGAGCAGCGGAGCTGCAGAAATCGTCAAGGCGCGGCTCACGTCCATTCGCGTTCGAAGAACCTTCTCTTCCTCTTCCGTCCCTTCGGCCAGGAGACCGGGCCTGGCGTCCCACCACGTGTCGAGAGAGAACGCGAGAAGAATGCTGGCGACGATGACGAGACCCTCGAGAGCGAGGCGTCCGGTCAGGCCGGGTGTTGGTCCTGGTTGCTCGGTCATGGTTCCGGGCTCGTTTCGCTACTCGCCGATGTCCTCGTCCCACAGGTCCGGATGGGCGGCGATGAAGTCATCCATTATCTCCCTGCATTCCGGATCGTCCAACACAAGGACATCCACGCCACGCGACCGCAGGTAATCCTCCGGACCGCGAAACGTCCGGTTCTCGCCCACTACCACTGTCGGTATGCCGTACAGGAGCACCGTGCCGCTGCACATGTCGCACGGGGACAGTGTCGAGTACAGGGTGGCGCGGCGATAGTCGGCCGCTCTCAGCCGGCCGGCGTTTTCCAGGCAGTCCATCTCGGCGTGCAGGATGGGACTCCCCCTCTGGACCCGCTGGTTGTGTCCACGTCCTGCGATCTCACCGTCGATGACCAGCACCGAGCCGATGGGGATCCCCCCGACCGAGAGACCTTTCCGCGCTTCCGCGATCGCGGCGGCCAGAAACAAATCGTGACTCACGAGCCGCGCTTCGCCCGGGCGGCGTGCGCCAGGAACGCCTCCGGTCTCTCGATACTCAAAAGCAGTGAGTATCCCTCATCGGTTGGAACGTACACGACGCGGTCACGGGAGCTCAGGGCGACCAGGGCCTTCTCCTCGTTCGCCAGCTTGAACCAGCCAACACCGAGACCGGGCAGACCGAGGCCGTTCGTCCGCAGTCTGGGCCTGACGTCCGATGAGGAATCCACGTTCACCACCCGGGCCTCCTCGAACCGAACGCGTTCAAGGTCGATCGACCGGCCGTAGAAGGGAACCTTCAGCGTCAGGGTCGCCTCGTCGACTACAACGCTTGGCCGCGTAGCCGAGATGGCGAGCCATCCGAAGCCGATCGCCAGAACGGACATGAGCACGGTCAGTCCGACTAGCAACAGGGTAGTTCCCGGCGATGCGGGTGTAATCTGAAACTCCACAGTGTCCTCCGGTTGTGAATGCCTGTCGCTCTCTTTCACGTACGAACCTACCCGGAGCCACTGCGGACTATTCGGCCGCTTCCGGCTCCATCTCGGGCGGAGGGAAGTGCCCGAGCTGGGCCAGTGCGTTCAGGTTATCCCACTCTACCCAGATCTCGGCGATCTTACCGTCCTCGATTCTGAGCAAACCTATGAACGGGATCTCAAGCTCAAGCCCGCTCGGAGGGAAAGGACCCATCTGCCCGGTCTGCGTACCCCTGTAGGTCTCGTGAATCGCAACCATGTTGCCGCTCGAGAAGATCAGGTTGGTCTCCTGAATCGCATCGGGCACGGCCGCGAGATCGGCGTGCAGGAATGCCTTGAATTCCTCCAGGCTGGTCACCTGGACCTCGGGTGTCGCCCCGCTGTGCCGACGAACGGTCGGTGAGACGACATCGTCCAGGGCGTCGAAGTCACGATTGTTCACCGCTTCGATCATCCGAAGGACGATTTCCTCGTTAGTGGACGTGTCTGCGGGAGCGCAGGAGACGTTGATGCCGAAGGCAAGAACAAGGATTACTGCCTGAGTAGCTTTCATGACTCCTTCTCGACTTTCGTCAGGGCTACAGCGTTGATGCAGTATCGAAGTCCACCCGGTGGAGGCCCGTCCGGAAACACGTGGCCCAGGTGCGCGTCGCACGTGTTGCAGGTCGTCTCGACGCGCTGCATGGCCAACGAGTCGTCGACGTGGTACGCGATCGCCTTCTGCTCCACGGGCTGCGTGAAGGAGGGCCAACCCGTGCCGGAC
>JBDGXI010000259.1:0-2241 GCA_039584685.1 Gemmatimonadota bacterium
AGTCGCCGGCTGACACCTGCCCTGCCGCGAGCATCTGAAAACCGGCGAAGACGTTGGATAGGGTGGGCTGAAGGGCAAGGGCCACCGCCAGGCCGCCGATTCCGAGGGTGGTGATGAGGGGCGTGATCGGAATCTCAAGGCTCTGCAGGATGATGACGATGCCGATGAGGTAGACGAACACCCTCGCCAGGTTCGTCAACAGTGAGCTCGAGGGAAGGGAGCTGCCGGGGCGGCTCGTCGAGTAGCTCACCAGCGCCCCCACGAGCCTCGCGGCCACAGCCGTGCCAGCCAGGATCAGCAGTACCAGCATGGCGCGGTTCAGCGTCTCGCGGGCCAGGGCGTAGTCGGCGACGAGGAGGCCGACGTACGCGCCGGCTGCCGTGAAGAGGAGGGTCGGAGCGTGGCCCAACGACTTCACTACGAAATCGTCCCACTCCCAGGCGGTTTCGCTTGCGGCACGGCGCAGACGGCCCAGAAGAAGATGCTCCACAATGAGGCCGATGAGGAACCCGGCTGCCGTAATGCCGATGGGCAGGAACCAGACCGAGTATTCTGAGAAGAACTCCATTCGCGCGCTCCGGAAAACGGCTACAAGGCACAGTGCCGGGAATGGGTGAGCAATCTTCACCCCCAGCACATGGGCGCAAGCGGTCGTACGCTGAGGTCGGGTTCCTCCTGTTCCGTCATGTATTGCTGGCCGTGCTAGCCCTTCGTGTTTGTCACCTCTGCTAGTATCTTTAGTCGTTATGCTTCTACTGCTGGGCATTGTCGCGTTTGTCATCCTGCTGGCCGCTCTTGTCGTGCGGCGCTCTGACCGCCTGTTGACCATCGCGGAAAGACGGAAAGCCGGCCTACCCACCGACGACCTGGTGTGGACGCGGAAGCCCATCATTCGCTGGTTCTTTCATAGAGACAAATTCTAACCGGCTGGCCGATTGAGTCCCCTCACGAAGGACCACCTGGCCGAACTCCGCGAGGAGCTGGAGGCGCAGCTCGCGCGACTGAGGCGGAGCATCGAGGCCTCGGAAGCGGCGCTCGAGCCCGTCGAGCTGGACCAGAGCCGGGTCGGTCGCCTGTCCCGGATGGACGAACTCCAGAATCAAAGCCTGACGCGGAACCTGCACGAAAGGGAAGAGATCCGGCTCACCCTGGTGCGGAACGCTCTCTCGCGGATGGACGAAGGCACGTACGGTCTGTGCGCCGCCTGCGAATCGGAGATTCCCTACGAACGGCTGCTGATATTCCCGGAGGCGGTCGAGTGCGGGGGCTGCGACTGAATCACTAAGAGGTGCCCGCTGACCGCTGCTCGGCGACGGCCAGAACGACGACTCCGGCGAACGCGATCGCCAGGACGAAGACGGGGTCCACCCCGGCGGCAGCGCCGACTATTACCGCCGTTCCACCGGCTACGATTAGCCTCAGAATGGGCACCTTCCCGGTCGCCCGCCATAGCGCGAGGCCCATGACGCCCGTGAACAACGTCACTCCGGCAGCCAGAGTGAACCGGCTCGCCGCCTCCAGCGGATCGGCCGGGTGGTGTACGACCTTCTCGAGCACGCATGCCCGTATATGGATAGGCGGGAGAAGACTCTGCAAGCTCTCCGGAGTGGAGACGTTCCACCGCAGATCGCCAAGGGGTATGTTGAATCCACGGCGACGCGACTGATCCCAACCGTGGGCCGATCCGATGACCGACGAAGCCGATCCCATGACAGGACCCTCTCGGAAGCGCCCCTCGCTGTCGACACTCGTCCTGATTGCTCTCGGCCTGGGCATCGTCGTCGGCCTGTTCTTCGGTGAAGGCGTCGCATTCCTTGCCCCGATCGGCGATGCCTATATCGGGCTTCTCCAGATGACGGTGCTGCCGTACATCGTGCTGTCGATCGTGTACGGCCTGGGGCGGCTTCAGCCTGCCACCGCCAGGCGCATGGCGGGTGTGGGGGCCCTCGCGATTCTCGTGGTGTGGGCGATCGGGATGCTGGCTGCCCTCCTGATGCCGATCAGCTACCCGGAATGGGAGTCCGCCAGCTTCTTCAGCCGGGCGATGGTGGAGCCGCCGCAGAGACTCGACCTCCTGGAGCTGTACATCCCGCGCAACATCTTCGCCTCTCTCAGCCAGGCGGCGGTCCCGGCCGTAGTCGTGTTCTGTCTTCTCCTTGGGGTGGCGCTCATGAGAGTGGAGAAGAAGGACACTCTCATCGAGGCTCTGGAGAGCCTGTCCGAAGCCGTCATGCAGCTCAC
>JBDGXI010000090.1:0-9127 GCA_039584685.1 Gemmatimonadota bacterium
GCCCGAGGAGCTCGCCGAGGGCGAGTGCCCTGACACTGGCAATCATGATGACCTGAGCCAGCTCTGGGCCATCACCAAGACCCAGGCGAACCTGAACCCGACGTGGCTCGGCACGCAGACCGCTGGCAACTGCGCCATCCAGGCATGGTTCTTCGGGATCGACTCCGGCGTCGACAGCGACCACCCGGACCTCAACGTCATCGAGGCGGTGGACTTCATCAATGATGGCAGCGGCCCGGAGGACGGGCATGGCCACGGCACGCACACTGCCGGCACCGCAACCGCCATCGACGGTAACGGAGGGGTTGTGGGCATGGCGCCGGGCGCTCCCGTATTCGGGTTCAAGGTGTGCGGCAACGACGGGAGCTGCTCGCTTTCGGCGATACTCGCCGCCATCGACGAGGTCTCCGCGCGTAAGAGCGCCAACCCAGGGCAGCCCATGGTCGCGAACATGAGCCTGGGCGGTGACCCGTCGCCCACGATGGAGGAGGCGGTTCGGAACTCGGTGAACAACGGGGTCGTGTACGCGATCGGGGCCGGCAACGGTCTCATCGGGGCGTGTATCTTCCCGGTCGATGCCGCCGGTTTCTCGCCCGCCAACGTGGGTGACGACGACATCACCGCCTCCGGAGGCAGCAACGGCGACACGAAGCCGATAAACGGCGCGATCACGGTGACGTCGAGTGACCAGAACGATAGCGACGTCAACTGCAACTACGGCGCTCCGGTCACGGTCGCCGCTCCCGGCGTCGGCATCCTGTCGACGGATAAGAACGGCGGCTACAAGACACTCAACGGAACGTCGATGGCGACGCCTCACGTAGCGGGCGCCGCCCTGTTGTACCTCCAGAGCCACCCGGCGGCGACGCCGGAAGAGGTAGAGGCCGCGATCGTCGGCTACCTGGATTCGTGGACCACGAATGAGCAGCCGAACGCCAGCGGCCGACTGAACGCGGGCAATCTGTAGCCGACAGAAGGGACGGCCCAACGCGGGGCCGTTCGACCTGTTTCGAGGCCGACTTCGGACCGGAAGGCTGGGGGTAGTTCTGTGCTCGCCTGCGGCGTGCTCGGAATGCTGCTCGCACGGCGGCGGGCGGGCCCCTAGGTTTCGGGTACCCCTCCATGAAACCCGCCAGGTGTGGAAGCGCCATAGGAGACCACGATGGAGATTGTGGCTACACTCATCGTTGGGTTGATCGTCTTCATCGTGGTTTCAGGCCTAACAGCACGCTTCTTGTTCAAGCCTCGGAAACCACCCGCCGATCTCGCTGAGGTCCAACGGCAATTGTCTGCTCTCGGCGAACAGCAAGAAGCACTTGCGGCGGAGTTACAGAGCCTGAGGGAAGATCAGGAGTTTCAGGCCCGGCTCCTTGAGGCACCGCGGAGCAACGTAACCAAGGGCTAGCGCCGGGCGCTTCGCTTTGACGGTTGCTTGACGGCCCAGAATCATCCTTAGGAAGGGCGCATGGTTGTCGAATCCCCAGACGGAGGTATGATCTAACCAGTATCTGGCGCCCCACCACAAGCGGCCCGCGTACAGACTGCCGGACTCCCCCACGGATCCAAGGACCCGGCTGACCGCAACCGCAGAAGTGGCACACATACCTGACACACTCTGCCGGCAGGCCCCCACGTTCTGCTATCGCGCGCTTAGCGACCGCGTGACTGTCAGGCCCGTGGCCACGGGTAGCCCTTCCGAGCCGTATTCCCCTATACTCTGTGCTCCGAGGTCCCACAGGAGGCGCGATGGCCGACCTGCTGGAACGTCTCAAGACAGCCTTGGCGGACCGGTACGAGATCGAGTCGGAGTTGGGCCGCGGCGGCATGGCGACGGTGTACCTCGCCGAGGACTTGAAGCACGGCCGCAAAGTAGCGATCAAGGTAATCCACCCGGAGCTGGCCGCTTTGGTGGGGACGGAGCGGTTCCTGCGCGAGATCCGGCTCTCCGCCAAGCTCGAGCACCCCAACATCCTCACCCTGATCGACTCCGGCGAAGCCGACGGGCTTCCCTACTACGTCATGCCGTTCATCGAAGGCGAGAGCCTGCGGGGCCGGCTCGGCCACGAGGGTCGAGTGCCGGTACAAGAAGCGGCGCGCATCGCGGCAGAACTGGCCGACGCTCTGGACTACGCGCACCGTTTCGGCGTTGTCCACCGGGACATCAAGCCGGCGAACGTGCTGCTGTCCGGGGGGCACGCGCTGCTGACCGACTTCGGCGTGGCCTACGCGGTCGACGAGGCCGGTGCGGAGGGCTTGACGGCGACGGGGCTGGCGGTCGGGAGTCCGGTCTACATGAGTCCGGAGCAGGGTGCGGCGGAAGAAACCGACCCGCGCTCGGACATCTACTCGCTGGGATGTGTGCTGTACGAGCTCGTGGCCGGCGGACCTCCGTTCAGCGGGGAGACGACGAGGGAACTGCTGGCGAGCCACTCTCTGGAAGCGGCGCCGCGGCTGGACCGGGGACGGGCCGACGTGCCCGAGCCGCTTGCTGATGCAGTGGAGCGGTGCCTCGCGAAGAAGCCGGAGAAGAGGTTCCAGACGGCGGCGGAGCTGAGGGATGCCCTGCGGGTGCCCAGTATGGCGGGACTACCGGGACTGACGCGCAACCTCACGGTGCTGACCGGCGTCTCTGTGGCGGCGCTGGCGGCCGTGCTGTTTGCCGTGTTTCGCGAGGGTATGCCGTACTGGTTGCTGGGTGCTGCGGGGACGCTGCTTGCCTTGCAGGCGGCGTTATCAGCGGGTGCGCTGCGCCAGAGGCGAGCAGTCCTGGGGGCCGGAGCGGCACCGGGCGCCTGGAGCCGCCTCCGGACGAGGATGGGCGGTGCGTTGTTGGGTGGGGCCGGACTGGCTGCGCTCGGCGTGGGCTCCGTAGCAACGGCGAGCCTCGCCGAGTTCGGCATCGGGCCCCTCAGCACACTCGTTTCACGCGGCGAGATCGAGTTCCAGCCGATGGTCGTAGTGGCGGACTTCGAGAGCCCCCCTGACCACCCTGCCCTGGGTCGGAGTATCGCGCGGCACATGCGCGCCGAAATCGCCGAGACCCAATCGGTCGACGTCGTGGACGAAGAGTCCATGCGTCGCGTCCTGAGCAACATGCAGCGGGCTCCCGGCGACCCGGTGAACCGCGACGTGGCTACCGAGCTAGCATTTCGTGTGGGTGCCGAGGCGCTGCTGCTCGGAGAAGTGTTGAAAATAGGCAGCGGATACAGCCTCGTGGCACGGCTCCTCTCGATGCCGACCGAAGAGGAGCTCCTGGCGATCCGGGAACAGGCCGCATCCGCGGATGATGTGATCCGTGCTTCGAACCAGCTGTGGAGAAGGCTCTTGCGGGAGATGGGCGAGCCGGTCCGGTCGATTCGGAGACGCCCGGGTCTGATATCGGCGAGCACCTCTTCTCTCGAAGCGCTCCTGAAGGCGGAAGAGGCCGCCTACCTGGTCGACTTAGAGGATGATCGCAGCGGCGCGATCCGATCGCTGGAGGAGGCCGTGGAACTGGATCCCGAGTTCGCCCAGGGGTGGGCGATGCTGGCGGAGTTCCTTCACTTTGATCACCAGTACCGCAGGGAGGCCGAAGCGCTGCGCGAGGCGTGCGGCCTGCTGGACCGCATCGAGCGCCAGGAAAGGGCGTCGATCGAATTCCGGTGCCTCGCGAGTGAGGGGCGCAGGGAAGAAGCGCTGCAGTTGGCGGAGGCGGCGCGGGAGCGCTACGGGTCCGTCACCGGCGCGGCCGTGTACCACACGGAGTACCTGATGCGTTGGGCGTATTGGGAAGAAGCGGCGGCTTCCGCCGCCAGAATCCTGGACTGGTACATACCGAAGCGGGACAGCCTCGAAGCGATCGGCGAGTGGGATCGCGGGGCGATGCCGGGACAAGTGTTCCTCAACAATCTCGCCAACTCACTTCTCGCGCTGCATCGGTTCGCGGAGGCGGATTCGGTCGTCGCCTCCTGGCCATACTGGACTCCCGAGGATGCACCGGTCCTCCAATGGTGGCGGCGGTCGATCGCTTTCGCGGCGAGGGACTACGATCGCGCTGAGGCCAGCATGGACTCCGTGAGGGCGCGCCGAGGTCAGGCGTTCACCGGCTGGGGTAACTACGCCCGGCTGGCGATGGCGGAAGGCCGCCTTTTGGACTTCGAGAAGTGGGCGGATTTCATGGCGGACTCCGCCGGCCGGCTGGTGGACGCAGCGGGCCTGGCATTGGATCTGGCGTGGTACCGTCCCGACGCCGACACACTGGACGATCGTCTGGCCCATACCGTCGCGGGAGAGTCGCTCGAGGAATGGAACGAACGCGACCTACTGACTCTGGCTCGACAGTGGGTGACCGCGGGCCGGGCGGATCGCGCGCGAGATGTTCTGGACCTTTACGAGAGCCGATTTCCGGAGACGGAGCGCAATCAAACGTTCCTATATACCACGGCCCGGGCCGACGTGGAGATGGCCGGCGGCAGGCACCTGCCTGCCGTTGAGCTCTACCGCCAGGCGTTCCCCGAACGACCCGACGCGGAGAACCATGGTTGGGACACCTACTTCCGGATCGGCCGCGCCTTCGAGGCGGCGGGCTTGCCTGACTCGGCGATCGCCGCCTACGAGCGGGCGGTGGCCTATCCTGGAGGGTACAGCTACGCCTACGAGTACTACACCCTGGCGCTCTCCACCGAACGCCTGGCGGCGCTCTACGACGCCCGTGGCGACGCCGCCGCGGCTCTGGAGAACTACCGGCTCCTGGCCGAACTGTGGGACGAAGCGGACCCCGAGCTGCAGCCGCATGTGGAGGTGGCTCGCCGCCGTATCGCGGAGCTGTCGGGCGACCGCTCGCGCTAGGCAACCGGCCCGGTTCGCCGGCTTCCTCCGGCTCCCCGGACCTTGCACAACCCAACTCCTGAGCTGTTGATCCGCGAACTGACGACGCATGTCCCTTGGAAGGTAGAGCCACTGTCAGGTTTGGGAAGATAGGTTCCCGATTCTGATGTCCTCCTATTCACCCCGCGACCCTGCCGCCCGGAGTCGGCCACTTCTTGCGCAGTGAGCATCAGTCTGGGGATAATGGGGCCATGTCCGAGGCTTACATGCGCAGACTCAACGAGGCACTCGAGGGGCGGTACCGCGTCGAGCGCGAGGTCGGCGAGGGCGGTATGGCCAGGGTGTATCTCGCCGAGGATCTCAAGCATCACCGTCACGTGGCGCTCAAGGTGCTGAAACCCCAGCTCGCCGCTCAGATCGGGGCCGAGCGCTTTCTCGCTGAGATCGAGGTCACGGCGAACCTGCAGCACCCGCGCATCCTGGCCCTGTACGACTCCGGCGAAGCCGACGGCTTTCTCTACTACGTCATGCCGTTCGTGGAGGGGGAGAGCCTGCGCGACCGCCTCAGCCGCGAGCACCAGCTGCCCGTGGACGAAGCCGTGAGCATCGCGAGCGCTGTTGCCGGAGCGCTGGAGCACGCGCACGGGCACGGCGTAGTCCACCGGGACATCAAGCCGGCCAACATCCTGATCCAGGCCGGGGAGCCCGTGGTGGCGGACTTCGGCATCGCGCTGGCCGTCGGGGCGGGCGCCGGTGAAAGGCTCACCGAGACCGGTGCCAGCGTAGGTACGGCCCACTACATGAGTCCCGAGCAGGCCTCGGGCGATTGGTTCGTTGGGCCGGCGACGGACATTTACGCCCTCGGCTGCGTGCTGTACGAGATGCTGGTGGGTGGACCTCCCTACACGGGGGCCTCCACACAGGCGATCCTCGGGAAGATCATCGCCAGCCAGCCCGTGCCGGTCATCGATGAGCGACCGGCCGTCCCGGCCCACGTGGACGCCGTGATCCGCAGGGCGCTCGAAAAGCTCCCGGCCGACCGATTCGGCTCGGCGGCCGACGTGGCGTCCGCCCTCAAGGACGAGAGCTTCCGCCACGGCAGTCACTCGAGCAGGAAGCCGGGTCCGTGGAAGGCCGTGGCCCTGGCCGCCCTCGCCACGGTCGCTGCGTTACTCATGGTCCTCGCCTGGGGCTGGAACCGGCCGGAGGACTCGGGGGCGGAAGCGGCGACCCGCGTGCGCATCGCCATGGCCGAGGGGCAGGAGTTGCTGGGCGATCTCGCGATTTCGCCAGACGGTTCAACGTGGGCTTACGTGGGGCCGGGAGAGGATGCAAACAGGCTGTGGGTCAAGCGGCAGGCGGAAAGTCAGGCCTTTCCCTTGGTCGGGACCGAAGGTGCCCGATACCCGTTCTTCTCCCCGGACGGACAGTGGATCGGATTCGTGGTAGGCGGCAACCTGCGAAAGATAGGAATCGACGGCAGCGGAGCCGTCACGCTGTCGGATGCGGCCGTGCCGGCGGGACTGGCACACTTCGGGGCCGCCTGGCTGCCGGACGGCCATATCCTGTTCCCCGGGAGGGGCGACGCTCTCCGGAGCGTCCCGGACGTCGGAGGCGCAGCGGAAGCCATCCTGACGCCCGACGACCTGCCGGAGCGGGCCCGGGTGCACCAGGTGCATCCCACCACCGACGACCGTTACGTGCTCCTCACGACGACCCCACCCGGCGCTGGAGTGCACTCGATATGGCTGCTTCACATCGCAGAGCGCACGGCGCAACTCCTGGTCACGGGAGCCTGGGCGATCGGAATGAGTCCGGCCGGTCACCTTCTCTACCGCAACGCTCGTGGAGAAGTGTTCGCGGCCCGACTCAACCCCGGACCCGATGCGGCCATCGGCCCTGCCGTGCCGGTGGCCGAGGGAGCAGGGACTCCGGCAGCCTGGTCTCCGGCCGGCGTTCTGCTGTACAGGGAGGCCGCCGAGGAAGGGACCAGAACGCTCGTGCGCGTGAGCCGCGATGGCAGCTCTCAGGAGATCGTGGATCCCCCATGGGGTGAGAACTTACAGTCGATCGCCCTGTCCCCGGACGGACGGCAGCTCGCTGTGGCCATCCGAAACGAGGCGGGGGAGGACCTGTGGGTCAAACAACTGGACCGCGGGCCGGCCACCCGGCTTACCTCCTCCCCGGGGCTGGATCGCAGGCCATCGTGGTCATCGGACGGGACCCGCGTCCTGTTCCCTTCTGACCGCGGCGAGACGAGAAGCCTGTACGCCATGCGGGCGGACGGAGTCGGCGAAGCCGAACTCGTGCTCGCCGTGGACGCGCAAATCGACCAGGGCCTGTGGTCGCCAGACGGCGAGTGGCTCATCTACCGGGTCGGGGCCACGGCCGGAGTGCGGGACATCTTCGCGCGGCGGCTATCGGGCGATTCCGCCACCATCGCCGTCTCGGCCGATCCGGAAGTGGACGAGGACTCTCCGGCTATCTCACCCGACGGGCGTTGGATCGCGTACGTGTCGAACGAGTCCGGCACACCGGAGGTCTACGTGCGGCCGTTTCCGAACACTCAAAATCAGCGCCTGCAGGTGAGCTTTGGCGGCGCCGTGGCGCCAGCCTGGGCCCCGGACGGTGATCAGCTCTATTACGTCCGGCGAGAGGCAAACGGACAGTCCAACCTCGTCTCGGCGTCCGTTACGACCGGCTCATCGTTCTCGGTAGACAGCACGGTCGCCCTTCTTCCGCGTGGCAACTTCATCCTTGACAACAGGCATGCCCGGTATGTGGTCACGCCTGACGGCGACCAGTTCCTACTCGTCCGCCAGGAGGAGGCAGGCGGTACGCGCCGGGACCTCGTTCTGACAGAAGGCCTGCTCGGAGAGCTGGAAGAGAAGACCCGGGACTGAAACCGGAGCCAGCCCCCACCTCTCTTCCTTCCGCCACCTTGAAGCCCGTCAGGTGTAGAGACCTGTCGCCACACTACCGGGAGGCGGAAGTGAGCCCCAAACGACTCGCGAAGACGACGGCCCTGTTCGGGCTCGTCCTGCTGGCGGCCTGCGGTTCGAAGCAGAAGATATCGGTGCGCACCGATCCCGTGGGTGCCGAGGTTTACCTTCAGCGGCGCGGTGAGCTCGAGATCAACGCCAACGTGAAGGGAATCCCGGGCAAGATCACCGCCAACGCCTTCGAGGAGGACTTCCGGCTGCTGGGGACCGCCCCCGTGGACTACGAGTTCGATCTCAGCGAAGATGACGTGGGGATCGACACGCCAGAAGGCAGCGGCAAGATCACGCGCCACTACAAGGAAGGCACCGTCCGCGTGGAGCGGGCCGGCTACGAGACCGTCGTTCGCCCGGTGTACTTCTCGGGAGGCACGGCCAATCTCACGATCACGCTGGTGCCCCTGAGCCAGGACTGAAATCCCTGGAGGTGAGTCATTCGCAGGCACGCACGCACGCTTCTGATTCTCCTGCTCGCACCGTTTGTTGCCGTGTGCGGCGGCGATGACGACGACTTCACGGTCTTCGAGCCGGAAGAGCTGGCGGACTGCCCGGCCCAAGTCACGGTCGGCGTGAGCGCGGGTAAGACGCCGACGTTCAGCTGGACTCCGGCGTGCGGCCTGGCCCTGCTCACGGTCCAGACGACCAGCGGCGCTACCGACCTGTGGGGAATCGTCACTCCGGGGATGAACGCGATCGAACCAGGCGTGCGGTACGGTGAGGTGCCGGACGGGGCGACGGAATCCATGGTATCGGTACCGCTGGCGAGCGGCACATCCTACAGGGTCACGGTGTCCCGGTTCACCAGCCCGGCCGACGAGGTCGGCCAGGTGATCGGCACCGAGACGTTCACTCCGTAGGGCGCGCGACCGAAGGCCGGTTGGCCTCCGGCTTCGTGATGATCCTGGCGCCCCGCTGGTAGGTCAGGTACTGCCAGGTCCACTCGAAGAACACGGCCAGGCGGTTGCGGAAGCCCACCAGCGTCATCAGGTGCACGAACAGCCACATGAGCCACGCGATGAACCCGGTGGCGCGAATCGGTCCCGACATTGCGATCGCCCGCCTGCGGCCGATCGTCGCCATGATTCCCTTGTCCGCGTAGCTGAATCCGGGCCGGGTCGCCGGATCGGCCGACTCGTCCGGCTCCTTCAGCTCGTTCCCGATCGCCTTCGCGACGTAGCGCCCCATCTGGAGAGCGGCCGGCGCCAGGGCGGGGACGGGTCCTCCGTCGCCCTCCACCAGGGCCGCGTCTCCGATCACGAACGCACGCGGGTGGCCCGGCAGGCTGAGGTCCGGAAGCACGACGGCCCGGCCACCCGGATCGA
>JBDGXI010000260.1:0-2485 GCA_039584685.1 Gemmatimonadota bacterium
CGCCTGCGGCGACAGCGAGTCCCTCCTCCGGCATCGTGACGGGTAGTCCGCTCGCTTCGCTCGCGGAATGTCGCCTGCGGCGACTTCCTCCCGCAGGCGTGGCCCGCTCATCCGGCCACCCTCACGCGGAACGGTGGTTTGGCACTCGCTTGACTCTGCCGGTGTATATTCACGGTGCCCCGAGTGTCGAGGAGGGCACCATGGTCACACTTGTTTCGGTCAGCCTCGTGGCGGTTGTCTTCGTGTATGTTGCCTGGAGGGCGTGGCGCAAGCACGAGACGGTCAATCCACCATGGGCCATGAGCGAGTTCCACCGCCGCCTGGGACGAGGACATGCCAAGAGGTCGGAGAAGATCGGCGCGTGAGACGAACTGACCGACTCACCGCAAGCCCACCGACGCACCGAGGAGCGCAGCGCCGCCGGGTGTAAGCGCCGTAACCGCGATCGCCGCGACGGCGAGTCCCTCCTCCGGAATCACCCCAGCCGCGCGAGAGCCTCCTTCTCCTGCTCGGCCGACATCCAGCGCCTTGGATTCTCGCGGCGCTCCGGGGGCTGCTCGTTCCACCACCCATGGGTGTCCGCTGCCGTTTCGGCGAGCGGCCGATAGGACATTCCGGCGGCGATGGATGCCTCGTTCCCGAAGCTGACGGGCCTGTCTCGTCCCCAGTCCATCATCGGCATCGAGAGTCCCAGCTCCTCGACCAGCTCGGGCGTTGCCCAATGAAAGCGAACGGGCTCGGACGTGGTGCCTCTGATCCCCCACAGCATCCCCTCGCGCGGGTATGGAGGCCCCGCCGCGTTGAAACTACCCTCGATGTCGTTCCCCACGGCGTGCAAGACGAAGGTCGTGAGATCGCGCACGTCCACGCCCTGTACGTGCAACTCCCGCTGGCTTGGCCCGAGCACGTCTCCACCCTTGTTGATTCGCTCCACCCAGTACGTGAACCGATCGGTCGTGTCACCCGGACCCAGGATGTACGCCGGCCGGACGACCGTCGCCGCGGCGCCGAGAACGTCCCGAACGATGCGATCGCACTCGGCCTTCAGCGGTCCGTACGTTTCCCCCGTCACCTCCTCCACCGACTTGTCCGGCAGGGGAGCGAGCGGACCATCCTCGGTGAAATCGTCCACGGCCGAGTCGAAATCGTACACGGCCACCGTCGAGATATACAGATACCGCCGGCAGCGCCCCTTCAGGAGTTCCGCCGATGCCCGCACGTGTCGCGGCACGTACCCCGAATTGTCGATGACGACGTCCCACCGGCGGTCTCCCTCGAGTGCGCTGAGCCCGTCGTCCACGTCAGGATCCCGGTTTCCGATCAGTTCTTCCACCCGGCCTCCGTACATTCCCGCGCGCCGCCCGCGATTGAAGATCGTCACGCTGTGGCCGCGCTCCAGGGCTGCGTTGACCTGATGGGGACCGATGAAGCCGGTTCCCCCGAGAATGAGGATATCGAGGGCCTTCGGGGCTGGCCGGCGAGTCGCAGCGCCGAGGCTGGAGCGATACAGGCCGAGAGCGCCGGCCGTACCGGCGGCAATGCGAATGAACTCACGTCGGTCGGTCATGGTCGTCTCCGTTGAAGACAGTCGATGTGGATCGAAGCTAAACACACGGACCGGCTGGAGGAAGGACTGCCCGCGTGGGCAGGACCGCATGGGCGAATGAGGGCCGCGCCACGGATGGTGCTGCCCTCAGACGCAGGCAACCCAGCGGCATCGACGGGTGAGGTGTTACCCTGTTGTTCGGCAAATCGGAACCAGCCCGGAGGAAACATGAAGACGCTTGCAGCGATGTCGTTTCTCATCGCGGTGGCCACCGTCATTGGTGCCACATCCGCGCCGGCCCAGACGGCGACCGATTCTTCGGCGATCGTGGCCACGGCGCTCGACTACATCGATGGCTTCTACACCAGTGATGCCGCCCGGATGGAGCGGGCGCTGCACCCGGACCTCGCCAAGCGGATCGTCGGCAACCCCGCCGGACCGGAGAGCGTGCTCCAGAACATGACCGCCGAACAACTCGTCCAGGCCACGGCGAGCGGTGGCGCGGATCGCATTCCGGACGCGGCGAAGAAGGAAGACGTCAGCGTTCTGGACATCTACAACAACATCGCGACGGTACGAATCGACGCGGGTCTGTGGATCGACTACCTGCATGTGGCGCGCTGGAACGGCGAGTGGAAGATCGTGAACGTGCTGTGGGAGATGGCTCCGCCCGAGTGACGGGTCCGTGGCCCTGATAGGTCAGTCGCGCTGGCATCCCCGGACATGACATCACCGGAGAGGTCAGTTTGTTGCTTCGCGCCCCAGTGATTGTGGCTCTCGCTCTCGCTCTCGGCCCGGTTTCGGGATGGGCGCAGCAGCCCCCGCTGTCGCTGGGTGTCCTGGCCGGCGCCGACGTGGCTGATCAGGCTGGGGAAGACGTGTTCGCTCCACACGACCGAGTCGGCTTCATCGGCGGGGCATCCGCGGCATATCGGTTTT
>JBDGXI010000261.1:0-2238 GCA_039584685.1 Gemmatimonadota bacterium
GATCGTCACGGGTTCGGACGTCGGCGAGTGCCAGACCCAGATCCAGACCTGCGTGAGCGGCTCGTTCGCGATCACGCAAACCGAGATCCTGCCAACCGCGGAGCTCTGCGACGGCCTGGACAACGACTGCAACGTCGCCATCGACGATGGCGTCGCGCCGATCGTCACGGGTTCGGACGTCGGCGAGTGCCAGACCCAGATCCAGACCTGCGTCAGCGGCGCATTCGCGATCACGCAGACCGGAATCCTGCCAAGCGCGGAGATCTGCGACGGCCTCGACAACGACTGCAACGTCGCCATCGACAATGGCGTCGAACCGATCATTACGGGAACCGATACGGGCGAATGCAGAACGGAAATCCAGACCTGCATCAGCGGCGCGTTTCAGCTCACGCAGACCGGGATTCTCCCAGCTGCCGAGATCTGCGACGGCCTCGACAACGACTGCAATGTCGCGATCGACGATGACGTCGACCTCATCATCACAGGCTCCGACACGGGTGAATGCAGAACGGAAATCCAGGCCTGCGTCGGCGGCGACTACCAGATTACGCAGACCGGGATTCTGCCGAGCATCGAAATCTGTGACAGCCTGGACAACGACTGCAATGTTGCGATCGATGACGACATCGACCTCATCATCACAGGTTCGGACACCGGCGAGTGCAGAACCGAAATCCAGGCCTGCATAGGCGGCACCTTCCAGGTCACACAGACCGAGATTCCACCGAGCACCGAAATTTGTGACGGCTTCGACAACGACTGCAACACGGTCGTGGACAACGGCTTTGGCCCCATCTCATGCGGAATCGGCGTGTGCGAGAACAGCGTCAACAGCTGCGTCGCTGGCGCACCGCAGACCTGTGAACCGCTTCCCGGGCCTGGGCAGGAGTTCTGCCAGGACGGCCTGGACGATGATTGCGACGGCTTCGTGGACGACACGAATGTCTGTGACCTCGAGGGTTTCGACGCGCCAGTGCTCGACCTCGAGCTCACCCAGATCTTCGGTCAAGACCTCGTGCTGGCGGCCGCCCAGACCGGGGGGCTACGCCTGCTCGAATTCTCATCGCTGGGCGCCCAACAGGTGGGCTCCTTCGATCCCGGCACGTGCAAAGACGGCTTCGCCAACGTGACAGCCGTCGTCGAGGACGTCGACGCGGAGTCGACGGGCGAATTCGCCTACCTGGCAGCAGGTGCCTGCGGTTTCTTCGTCGCCTCGATCGCCGATAGTGTTGTGAGCCCCACCTGGATTGCAGCCATCGACACGCCCGGTTACGGCGTGGACGTGGAACTGGTCGACGAGGAGCTTCTCCTCTACGTGGCCGACAATAATGGCGGCGTTGGGATCTACGACGTGGTGCATCCGGCCACGCCCCAGCAGTTGGCCAACGTTGGGTTTGCGAACGCGAATTTTGGAGCTGCGATCGACGTCGATGTTCTAGACGGTATCGCGTACGTCGCTACGACACGTGGACTGCGTATTCTCGACAGCCTCGACCCCCAGAGTCCCTTCCTCATCGGCACGTTCGACACCAACCCCAGCAACTCAGGTAGCAGTCCCGGCCAGGACGTAGAAGTCGTGACGGTGGGGGATCGGGTCATTGCCTATCTGTCTGCATTCCAGGACGGAGTCTTCATCCTCGACGTCACGGACCCAGCGGATCCCCAGCTCATCGCCCAGATCCCCAGCACGGATCCGGGCTTGACCCCGATCTACGAGGTGACGGTTGCCGGGGAGCGAGCCTTCCTCTCGGAGGGCTCCACCACTCTTCGCATCTACGACGTGAGCGATCCTTCAGACCCGCTCGAACTCGCGCCCTTTGATGCGCGTGGCGACACACGAGATGTCGCGGTAAAGGCCGGTGTTGCCTACCTCGGCCTCGGCGAAGGCTCCTTTGGCGAGACCCCGGGAGTGGAGGCGGTTCACGTCACGGTCATGGGCCTGGAGGTCGAGGACGTCTCCCCGATTCCAGAACCGGGGGGCGCGCAGCTCGCGGCTGCAGCACTGGCAACACTGCTCTGGCTGCGACGGCGGCGCCGCGGGCGCCAGTAGGAACGATCCAGTAGCCGGATCGCCGCGCGTGACCGGGACTGTCCCCAGATTCAAAGTGGATCGGCTTGCAGCGCTAGCAGACATGCAATGCCCGGTGGCTATCGATAGCGATTGATCTGGCCCATGATCCGCTTGCGCTCGCGCTTTCGCCTTCCGTCTCTCTGGTTCGTTTCGCGATCGACGAC